>NZ_JBFAIN010000009.1:0-287305 GCF_040654735.1 Saccharopolyspora sp. NPDC050642
CTCCCACGGCTTCGGGCGAGCCATCCCACGCTCCCAACGATCGAAACGTGATCAACTCCAGCCACCACCATGCCAGACAAAGATCATTATGCAAGGACCCCTAAGGGGATCCGGACGGGGAGCCGTCGGATGCCATGGATGAACTCGCTCACCAGCGGCTCGGGCTCGCCGACCTCCATGTTCGGAAGCTTGGTGAGCAGCTGCCGGAACAGGGCCTTGAGCTGCGCTCGGCCAAGGTGATTACCGAGGCAGTAGTGCACGCCACCGCCCCCGAACCCGGTGTGCGGGTGAGGTGGACGGGTGAGATCGAACCGGTCCGGGTCCTCGAACTCAGCGTCATCGCGGTTCGCCGAGGCGTAGAAGAGCACGACCTTGTCGCCGGCGGGAATCACCTGGCCGGCGATCTCCACATCCTGTGTCGCGGTCCGCGCGAACTCAATGACAGGCGATGCATGACGGACGAACTCTTCGATCGACCTGTCGATGCGCCCCTCAAAGTCCTCGGTCAGCCACGCCTTCTGGTCGGGGTTCCGCCACAGCTGAACGACGGTGTGCGAGGTTGTCTGCTTTGTCGTGTCATTGCCCGCGACACTCAGCAGAAGCATGACTGACTCGATCTCGTCATCAGTGAGGTGCCTGCCATCGAAATCGGCGAGAGCGAGCGCTGTTGCGAGGTCATCCCGAGGGTTGGACCGACGCTCGCGGATGAGCTCAAGTCCGATCTCGCGCAGAATGACGAGTTGGTCCTGGAAGAACTGCTGCGGATCTGCGTCTCCCGCGATGGCTGGATCGTTCGCACCCATCGCCTTGTCCCCCGCTTCGGCGAACTCCTCCGCGAGACTGCCGGGCACACCGATCATGTCAGCAACGGTGAGCATGGGGAGCTTCGACGCGACTTCGCGGACGAAGTCGATCTCACCAGCGCCGATCACGCGCTCGACGATCTCCTCAGCACGCTGCTCGATCTTCTCGGAGAGTCGACGGACTGCCCGAGGCGTGAACGCGCCGCTCATGATGCGCCGGTATCGCTTGTGCTCCGGGGGATCCATCTCCAGGAACGTCGGCGCCGGCTTCGGATCCCTGGGCCGAAACGAAACGCCCCAGTAGCGATGCGAGTCGGAGCTGAACAGCTCGTGGTTTTCGCTCGCGAACGCGATCTCACGGGCGCGCACGAGCGCCCAGAAACCAGGCTCACCGTGAACCTCTGGCGGTAAGCCGGGGACCTCCATCGGTGGGTGCCAGCTCACCGGCGCCTCGCGTCGCAGCTGAGCGAACGACGAGTCGCGTTGCTCGAACGGAAGCCTCCAGAACGCGGCGCTCGAGATATCCACGTCGTGATACGGACGAGCAGGCACAGTTGCGGTCATGTCATCTCTCCCTTCGTGTGGCACCCCGACCTTCCAAGGCGACCCGTCAGGTGCCTGGCTCTCGTATCCGGAATGTGACGCGGCGCCCGAGTCTCCCCGCTAAGACGCAACTACCATAACCGCTAAACGAGCGTAAATAAACAGGTGAAAACTAAACTTGCGCAGCAAGGGCTATCGGACGGTCGCGCACTGCATCCCCGGCCCCTGCCCACATTCGAGCCGGCGCCATGCTTGCCGAGCCTTACCACTGGTTTCTGTCGTATACCGCCTGATCTCGCCCGCCGGACCCAACCGTCTGGCAACACCAGGCCATCCCGCGGCGAACTCTCTTCGCCGCCGGCGTGGACAACCCACTGAACGGAAATATTCGGCTGGAATTAGATGAGACCGGAGCGGATTGCGTACGAGACGGCGTGAGCCCGGTTGTGGAGGCCGAACCGCTTCATGAACTGGTAGAGGATGTTCTTGACCGTGCGTTCTGAGTAGTGCAGTTTGTCAGCTATTTGTCGGAGATCGAGTCCTTCGGCGACGAGGCGGAGGACATCGATCTCGCGGTTGGTGAACCCGGAAGGGTTCAAGCCTTGCGGTGCGAGTACTTCGCGGTAGGTGCGCACGATTTGCTCGATGAGCGCGCCCTGCAGTGAGGTGGGGAAGTATCCGCCACCGCTGCCGACCGCACGAATGGCCTGCATGAAAGTCGTAGCGGAGAAATGCCGGCGCCACAGGACTGCGCGGACACCCCACTCCGCCGCTGCGGAGATGTCGGCGTGCCATCGATCGCCCACGATGAGGAGCAGGGGGGTGGCAGTGTCGGGCCTGAACACCTGCAGCTCCTTCATGGTGGACGCTTCGGCGGTTTCGATGGCGATCACGACAACGTCGGCGTTGTCGCCGCTGACCTCGACGAGCTGGGGGTCTCCACCCAAGCAGTTCGCCAGTCCCATGCGCGTAAAGTAATCCTGTGCGTGGATGGCCACGCGGATTTTCTCCATTGTTCTGCCCTGCATGACTGTCCCCTGTTCTGGAAATGCCAGGGCTTCTCGCGACCAGAAAGCTCGGATCAGTCTTTCCGGGAGTTAGGCCTTCCGCGCGGCGAGCATCTCGTTGCCATCGCGGGCCCCGACCAGCGCCGGAAACCCGCTTGATTGGCTGGACGCACCGGCCGCCCGCTCGTCCCACGCACCGAGAGCACCGTCTCCCCCGGGTGCGGATAGCCGGCGAACCCCGACGAATCCGCGAGACCGTAATCCACACAGCTCTGCGCGAGTCGTCATCGCCGCACCCGTCGGCGCCTGCAACAACAGATTGTCGCTGCCACTGACCACCACCACTTGCACTCCATGCGCCGACGCGAGCACCGGACACGGGTCGTCCTGCTCAGCCGCCGACGCGGCTGCTCCGGTCGCCAACAATGCGGTGATCGCTGCCGCGCTAAGGGTCGCGACTTTCCACCTCACGCGTTCTCCCGTCGCCCGAGTCTCCCCGCCAAGCGCAACCACCATAACTACTAAACACGCGTAAGTAAACAGCCGAAAACTAACGCTCCGGCATCTTCGTCCCAAGCTCTCGACAGACACAGGGCCGCCGGTCGATCAGCGCGCGCCCTCGGTCGGTGGCGTAGGACAGATACACCGAGACCTGGGAGTTCTCGATCCAACTGACGACAGGCCCGAGAGCAACCCGAGCAGCAAGTCGCGCCGCGTCGACGCGGCACGACCCTCGAAACCGGCCCACGATCCGCGACATGAGCTCGTCGAGGTGCGCCCGGCACCGAGCAGGGGTTTAGGCTGTGGCCCGCGGCCACGCCAAAGATCAAGAAGTACGGCCGTCATACTGCGGCGGTTGAAACTTCAATCGGCCGGTGGATGGACCAGAGAACGAACGACGGTGCGCACGAATGCGCGAATGGCCTGTGGCAGGCTGAACGTGTCGTGCAGCGCGGCCGTCGCGAGCGCTACTCGCCCGTGCGCGATAACGAAGAAGAGCACCGTGTTCGCCTCCGCCCCGGCGTCCACGAATGAGACCGGAAACTGGTAGCCGTGCTCCTTGCATCGAAGCACCGCTCGCTCAAGCGCCTCGTAGACCGGTTCGGTGGTGGATTCAAGTCCCATTCCGCGAATGCGTTCAACGTCAGCCGACGTCAAGAACAAAAGCTCGTAGCGCGTCGGGCTGGAGTACGCGAACTCCACATATGCGGCCAGTTGGGCCTCGAGCTGGGCCAACGGACCTTCGGCCTCCGCTCGTTCCTCCGCGACGCTCATCGTCGCAGCGAGCTCTTTCCAGATGTCAACTACCAACTGGCTGACTAGAGCTTGGCGATCTTCGAAATGTGGGTAGATCGCGGGGGTAGTTACCGAGGCCTCCCTTGCTACAGCGCGAAGAGAAAGCGCCCGATGCCCGTCACGCTCCAGAACCCGATGCGCCGCTTCCAGCAGCTCGCCACGCAGGAGGGCACCCTCACCGCGTCGATTGCGTGAACGCCTCCGGGAGGGACGTGGCTTGTTGGTCGCATCCGGGTTGTCGCCGGCAGGAGCCGAGCCAGCACCTTGTCGACGGTCGCCCAAACGGTGATCTGGGCTGGGCGTTTCCAAATTGTCGGCTCTCCTGTCGCATCCGGTGAGTCATGACGGCCCGGTAGGGCGGGGCGGTGACCGCCGAGGGCGAGCATCGCCAAGGCGATGAGCGCCTGGGGGACTTGAACCCGCCTCTCCACAGCATAGATGAAACCATGCCCTTGGGCGGCACCAGCGGCGCTGAGGACCACCTGCCGAACTGACATCTCCCGCCCGTCAACCTCACCCACCCCGGCCGCCGGTCAGCTGCACGCTCCGAGGGTTGAGCGTGCCGAACACCCCAGCAAACTGGCGCGATGCTTGATCATGGCGTTGAAACTGATCTACCTCGTGATGACCCGGATCTTCGCGTGGGCGCGCCTTGCCGTGCAGGACTCGACGGCGAAGAACATCGAGATGCTGATCCTGCGACACGAACTCGCTGTCGCCCAGCGGCGCGATCCGCTGCTGGCGCGAAAACTCACCTGGGCCGACCGGGCATGGCTGGCGCTGCTGGCACGGCTACTCCCGTCCGGCCAGCTGCCGAAGATCCGGTTGATCGTCACCCCGAGCACGCTGCTGCACTGGCACCGCAACCTGCTGCGCCGCCGCTGGGCCCACCGCTCGCGGCGGCAGCCCAAGCCCTGGGGCGGTCCCGGGGCGGCCTGACGTCCAAGATCCACACTATCGCGGACGGCCAGGGCCGGTCGCTGGCCACCCGCACCACCCCAGGGCAGGCGGCGGACACGAAGCAACTCGAGGCGCTGCTGGAAGACATCGCGATACCACGACCAAGCGCAGTGGGCCGTCCTCGTCGGCGCGCCACACATAGTTACCCGACAGCCACGCCGCTCCCTGCAGCCATCTGGGGGTGCGCCACATCGATCAATGCTGCAGTGACGTCAAGACCACTGTGCGTGCCTGATTCGCTCAACGGTTGCGTGGATAACCACACCCATGTTCCGACATTGGTGGGTGCGCCAACAGCACGGCGATTGCGCACAGTCGGCTTCAGCGGTAGTTCCACGTGGAGTCGTCGTTCTGCTGTCCGCCATGCCAGCGTTGTATCTGTTGCGCGCAGATCCACGCCGTCGACGGTATCGATCATTGCCTACGGTGGGATGACCAGTGGTCAACGACTCGATCACACACGCGCCGCCCCTCATGGTAGTTTCCCGCGGCGACACTCAGAATGCCGCGCGCCAGCAGCACCGGTTCTCGATGATTACCGACTTACCCATCGTAGGCCAATCGTGCGGCGAAAGCGTTGCTGTCGGCCGTGAACACGGGTTCTCCACGCAACTGCAGGTGCTCAGCTACGACGTCGAGTTCGGACATCACCATCACGTGGTGGATGTCGCGCAGGGCCCGCTCAACGCTGTCTTCCCCCGCTTGGGGCGCCGTCCAGGCCATGGCGGGAGCGGGAGTCCTGCGGCGGAGTGACAGTGATGCCGTGGCGAGTGAGCTGAAGACCCTGCCCCGGCAAGGTCCCGATTTCCTCCCGCTTCACAGGACATTCCAGCCCCCTGGCGGCACCGGCAGCCGACGGTGTGGACCGCCATACCGATGCTGGCTGGTCGTAGGTGAGCCACAGCACGATCGCCCCGTTGCCGTCCGGGCCGCTGTCCTCATCGCCCGGCACAGGTAGGGATCCGGACGGTGCGGCGGAAACACCTGCCGCCCCTGATAGGTGAACCATTCGCCCACCTCGTGGACCGCGAGGGTCGCGACGGCGTAGTGCGCCTGGGCAACCGCCATCCCCAGTACCGTCCAATCGTCAGCCCCAGCGGTGCACGCGGCGATGAGCTGGTCGTCGGCGTGGTCTTCAAACCAGCCGAAACAGACCGGTGGCCCGTGGGGATCATGCACGTCGGCGGTCGTGAACCGGACGCGGGGCGTGAACGCGGTCGGGTCGGTGTCCGGACCGGCCCAGCTCAGGCGGATGCCGCGATGGTCGTAGGTGATCTCAGACAGCAGCTCGGCAAGCCGCGCACCGTGCTGGGCGACGGCTTGACGACGGCACGGCGACGAGGGCGGCACGTCGACGATCCTGGACGGGATGGCCGAGGTGAAGGCTTTCTACCAGTCGCTGGTCGAGGCGAACGCCGTGGTGATGTGGGTGAACAACCAGGACATTTCGGTCAACGACACCGGATTCTCCGGCGAACTGGAGTTCTTCGAGTTCGTGCCGGAGGCGATGCTCGGCGGCGAGACCGTTTTCGGCTCGGTCCAGTCCGGCGTCCCCGGCGAGGTGTACCCGCTCAAGCGCACGCTCGCGTTCCACTGGCCGTACGACGAGCGGTGCCGGTTGATCGGCGAGCACGTGTACGAGGACATCGCGTCCCGCGAGATCACGAAGCCCGATCCGGCCGACGTCATCAGCCCGGCGCGCGCGGCCGAACTGCTCGCGCCGGAGATCGACAAGGTGCTGCCGTGAGCGTCGCACTGGTCACCGGCGCCGCGGGCGGGATCGGCGCTGCGGTCGCCGAGCGGTTGGCGCAGGAACACGCGGTGTTGCTCACTGACGTCGATCCCGTCCGCCTCGCTGCAGTGTCGGCGAAGCTGTTCGCGGACGGCGCTGCCGTCGCGCATGCCGTCTGCGATGTCAGCGAGCGGTCTTCGGTGCAGGCGGCTTTCGATGCCGCCGAAGAACAGCTCGGCGAGATCACCGCGGTAGCCAATGTCGCGAGAATCGGCGGAGTGCTGACCGAATTCACGGAATTGTCGGAAAAAGACTGGGGTCGCACGTTCGTGGTCAATACGCGAGGAACGTTCCTGGTCTGCCAGGAATTCGTCCGCCGCCGCGCGGGACGGCCGGGCGCGATCGTCGCCGTCGGTTCGATCGGAGCGCGGCCAGGGCTATACCCTGCGGGTCAGCGCCACGGCCTCCGTTCACCACGGGCTCCTCGCCCGCTGCCAGCCCCTCGACGGCAACCCGGTCGTCCCGGCGCAGCGCAAGGCCCGCCGCGAGTATGAGAACCGCGTCAGCACCCTTACGGCGCCCGCATCGGTCACGTACGGATGAGCGTCGCTTCCTCCGCCGCGTAGACGGCCTGTGGGGTTCCACAAGTCGGTCCACGTGCTGCGACCTGCACCTTTCGGCACCCCCGGCAGACAGGACATGATCGCGGGTCATGTCACTACGCCTGCTTTACCTGATCTTCGTGCGGATTGCGGGCTGGCTGTGGCTACTTTGCCGCTCGTCGGCGTCCAAGGACGTTGAACTCCTGGTGCTGCGCCATGAGGTGGCCGTGCTGCGCAGAACCAACCCGAAACCCCGGATGAACTGGGCCGACCGGGCGGTCTTCGCCGCGCTGATCCGGTTGCTGCCGAAGGTGCTGCGGGCCCACCGATTGATTACCCCGGGCACGGTCCTGCGCTGGCATCGCCGCTTGCTAACCAGGAAGTGGACGTACGTACCCGAACCACACCGGGTGCCCGCCCGTCGATCACGCTATCGCCGTGTTGATCGAGCGAATGGCCAGAGAAATCACACCTGGGGATACAAGAGAATCCAGGGTGAACTGCTCAGGCTCGGCTACCGAGTGGGTGCCTCGACGATCCGCCGCGTTCTCAAACGAGTGCGCATCCCACCGGCGCCACTCCGGTGCACGGATACGACCTGGCGGCAGTTCGTGCGCACCCAGACGTCGACCATGCTGGCGTGCGACTTCTTTCACGTGGACTGCGCGGTCACCCTCAAACGGATCTACGCATTCTTCGTACTGGAGGTCGGCAGCCGGTACGTGCACCTGCTGGGCGCGACCACGAACCCAGATGGGGCGTGGACCACTCAGCAGGTCCGCAACCTGCTGATGGACCTCGGCGATGACGTCACCGAATTCCGATTCCTCATACGGGGCCGGGCCGGCCAGTTCACCGCGTCGTTCGATGCGGTCCTCGCCGATGTAGGCATCCGCGTAGTCAAGACCCCCCGCGCTGCCCGCGGGCGAACTGTTTTGCTGAACGGTTCGTGCGCACTGTCCGAGCCGAACTCACCGACCGCCTGTTGATCTTTGATGAACGGCACCTGCGTGCGGTGCTCGCGGACTACGTCCGGCACTACAACGGCAGTCGACCGCACCGCGCCCGCGAACTCCGCCCACCACAACCAAGCCACCCTGTTGCCAACCTCAGTCATGAGCAGATCAAGCGTCGACCGATCCTGGGGGGCGTGATCAACGAGTACGAGCGCGTTGCGTAAAGCTGCTGGTCAAACTTGGTGACCGACTTCTGGAACCCCACACGCGCCAGTCGAGCAACTCGAGCCCCGCAACATACGTCGACACGACCGGCTCGGTGGCATCCTCCACGAAGACCACCACGCAGCATGACCCGCGCGGATGGGATTTTCGGCAAGGGCAGTGTCCCGCCAGCCGGTGCACAGCTCGCAGCCCCCAGTACTGCCTGGACACCCTTCAAGCTCGACTGGAGCGCGATTACTCGGCGGCTGGCAGTTGGATGCGGGTGAATAGCGTGCAAGTCCGTTCTCAGACACAGTCGGTCACTCGCCTGTAACCGTGGAGCTCGTCCAAGGCCAGCGTTCACCACACCCGATGGGCAGGTGTACCGATGGCCAACAACCTGATGATCCAGCTCGCCTGGTCGATGGTCATCGAGGGCTTCAGCGGGCTCTTCCCACGGTCGGGCTGACAGGATTTGAACCTGCGACCCCTTGACCCCCAGTTCGGAAGAGAGTCAGCGGCATGCTCAAGATTGTTCTTCGAGGACAGTCCACAGTGGACTCGAAAAAGTAAAGAAGTCCGTCAGAACGGCGGCTCGATCGCCAGCTTCCCGCATGCGCGGGCCGACGATCCGACTCGCTCGGTGGAGCAAGGCATTCGTGACATTACCGGGCCTCTGCTGCTCGAGAATCCGAGCTGCGCCTACCTTCATCGGCGAGCGCATTGCGAGACGAAGCCGTCTGCGCGAAGGCGAGGTCATCCGGCAGCAGGCGGGTCAGGTCGGACATGGCGACCGAGGGCGAGGCCGCCAGGCGCGACGCCTGTTGGTCCACGATCAGCTCGAAGGTCTTCCGCGCCGTTCGCCCGTTTCCGAAGGTGGCGTCCTTGGGCATGTCCTCGAAATACCGGACGAGCAGTTCCGCGGCTTGTTCGTCGAGCTGGTAGTCGTGCCGCGAGCACTGCTGCCGCACGATGGTCACCAGTTCCTCCGCGGAATAGTTGGGGAACTCGATGGTCCGGCTGAACCGCGATTCCAGACCCGGGTTGGTGGCCAGGAAGTCCGCCATCTCGCGGGAGTACCCCGCGACGATCACCACCGCCTCGTCGCGGTGGTCCTCCATGAGCTTGACCAGGGTGTCGATCGCTTCGCGCCCGAAGTCCGGGCCGGTGCCACCCGACTGCGAACTGAGCGTGTACGCCTCGTCGATGAACAGCACGCCACCGATCGCCTCGCGGAACGCCTCCGTCGTCTTGATCGCCGTGCCACCGACGATCTGCGCGACGAGATCGGCCCTCGCGACCTCCACCAGGTGACCGGACTGGAGCACCCCGAGCTCTGCCAGGATCGCGCCGTAGAGCCGAGCCACGGTGGTCTTGCCGGTTCCCGGTGCACCCGCGAAGACCAGATGCCTGCTCATCGGTGGGGCGGAAAGACCTGCTTCCTTTCGGAGTTTCGCCATCCGGTTGAGGTTGACCAAGGTGGCCACTTCGCGCTTTACGTTCTCGAGGCCGACGAGAGCCTGGAGCTCCTCCGCCGGCGGCCTCTCAGCCGATTTTCCACCGCCTGGTGCCGCATGTTCCGCCGGGGCAGCTGCCGGCACGGCCTGCGAAGTGCCGAAGGCGTCCGCAAAGCCGTTGCCGCTGCTTCTGGTGTTCTCGAACGTGATCGACGCCGATACCACTTGCTGGCGCAGCCCGGCTCCGCCGTTCTCCCGCAACGAGCAGTCGCGCACGACGACTTCGCGGTCCGTGGCGACTCGGATGCCGTCGCCGTCGTTGCCCAGGAGCTCGCAGTCGGTCATGCGCGCCTTCGCCGTGGCAGCGACCTGGATACCGTGGCCGGCGCTTTCCCGGATCCGGCAGCGGGCCAGCACCCCGGAGGCTCCGTCGGCGAGAAGCACCCCGTCGCCTCCGCAGCCGTGCAGATCGCCGTCCTCCGCGGTGAGCGTCCCACCGGAGACGGTGATCCCCGCCCCACCTGCGCCCCGCACGGTGCATCCCCGGAGCAGGACGTGCGCGTCTGCGGCGAGCTCCAAGGCCGTCAGTTGGGCTCGTTCGACCTCGAGCGCTTCGAAGCGGGCGTCAGCGCCGTGGACCACGATGCCGTTGTGCGTGCAGTCGCGGACTGCCAACCTCTGCCACGCGGATTCCTGCCTGGAGGTCAGCTGGAGACCGCTTTCCCCGCAAGCCCGCACTTCGAGCCCGTCGCATTCCACAGTAGACCTGTCTTCGACGACCGCACCAGTACCATCCACATCAGACACTCGACAGTTCTGCAACGCCGCGGACGCCGCACCTGAGAACCGCATGCCGTGCCGTGCGCTGCGGCGCATCTCGCAATCCCGCAGCGCGACACGACCGGTCCCCTCCGCGAGGAACGCTTCCGCGGCAGAGCCCTCGACGGTGCATTCGGTGAGCTCGACCGGGCCGGTCGTCTTCAGGAAGAAGCCGAGGCCCGCCGTCTCGCGAACCGATATCCGCCGGAAGACCGCCGTGGCGTGGTCCTCCACCGCTACCGCCGGTTTGTCGCC
Organism: Saccharopolyspora sp. NPDC050642; assembly: GCF_040654735.1. Taxonomy (NCBI): domain Bacteria; kingdom Bacillati; phylum Actinomycetota; class Actinomycetes; order Pseudonocardiales; family Pseudonocardiaceae; genus Saccharopolyspora; species Saccharopolyspora sp. NPDC050642. The sequence goes on from NZ_JBFAIN010000009.1 coordinate 10,635, forward strand.
GCAGTCGGCTATCCCGGAATCCGCGGCCGTGAGCTCGGCACTCCCGCTCAGGTAGAAGCCGTTCCCGCCGCTTTGCCGGACGGTGCTGCCGCGCACCTCCAGCAGGCCGTGATCGGCAACCACGACGGCCGAGGTGCCGAGGCCCTCGAAGGTCGAGTTGTGCACCGCACTCCCGGCCCGCGATGTGACCACCACACCGGCCCCCGCCGGATTGCTGACTTGCGAGTCCCGAAGCACCAGACTTCCGCTGCCGTGGGCATGAGCCGCAGCCCACGAGTCACCTCTGACCGCGCATTCCACCATCACCAAGCGCCCGGATCCCACCACGACCGGCGCCTGTTCGGGGTCGCTGCCCCGCAGTTCGATGCCGCTGAGCGCCACCGCGGCCGACACATCCAGCACGGCGCCGACATCGGAACTGAACGTCACCGACCCCGGGCCGTCCTCGGCCACGATCGTGACATCCCTGATCAGCACCAGGTTCTCGCGGTAGCGACCGGGCGCCACGCTGATCGTCGCGCCCTCGGGTGCCGCGTTGACGGCCTGCAAGACCGTGCGGAAACCACCCGGCACCACCTGGGAAACCGAGATCATCTGCGGTCCTCTTCTCCTGCCGCGGCCGGCTCGCGGCGCGGGTTGTCACGCCGTTGTCCCCATCACTCGCCCCTCCAGCCAGGCGGCCGCCAGCTCGACCCGGGTACGGCAGCCGGTTCGGGTGAAAATCCTGGTCAGATGGCTTTCCACGGTCTTCTCGCTCACTTCCAGGACCGCGGCGATCTGCCGGTTGGTGCAGCCGTCGCTGACCAGCTGCGCCACCCTGGCCTCGGTGTGCGCGAAGGAGTCGTCCCTGCCGCGCTGCCTGGGCAGCCACATTCCGCGCCGCCGCATCGAGCCGACCAGGTTCGCGCGACTCCGGGACGAACCGTGACGCTTGGTCAGCGCGTACAGCTCCGCCAGCCAGGGCTGCGGGTCATCGCTGAGATCGCTCAGCAACAGGCATGCTCGCGCCACCGACGGCGCGTCCTCCCGCTCCCGCGCCAGGCGCACGCATTCGACGGTCTTGCCGCGGTCAAGCCGGACGAGCCCGTGCGCGAGCAGCACGGCGGTACGTGTCGATCCCGACCGGACCACCTCGTCGAGTTCCTCCAACTCGTCGAGCAGGATTTCGGCCATGCGCTGATCGCCTTCGCGGGTCGAGCAGTCGATCAGCCGGCCGAGGAGCTTCTCCAGCCCGGACGTGCGTCCCCAACTGCGGTGTTCGCGGTACTCCCGCCATCCGTGGTGGATCGCTGCCGCGGCCTTGCCCGTGCGGTAGCGCAGACCACAGCGCGCCCAGCTCACCAGGTGGCCGCCAAGCATCCGGTGCGAAGCTCCCCGCAGCCATTGCGCCGCGCGGCCGAATTCGCCGCCGTCGGCGCAGATCTCGCCGGCCAGCACTCGGGAGAGTTGCCTCAACGGGGAGCCGCGACGACCGAGGTCACGCGCTTCCATCCTCCGCGCGAGCGACAACGCACGTTCCCGGTCTCCCACGTGGTAGGCCCGCAGCATCCGCTGGTACTCAGCCGCGTCGCTGTGCTCGAAAGATCCGTACCGGACGCCGAGCGCGCATTCCAGGACAGTGGCGAGATCCCCGTGCGCGGCTGCATCGCGCAGGTCGTCGGCGGCCATCCGCCGGAGCCTGGGCCAGTTGCTGGTTGCCTCGAGGAACGCCCCGTGGTCGCCGGTGAGCGCTCCCAACAGCGCGAGGAAGCTGGCAGCCGTGGTGCAGGACGCCGACATCGTTTCGAGCCGGGCTGCCACCGTCCGCCAGTCAGCCGTGGAGATCGGTTCTACGAGAGATTCCGCGAAGTCCTCCGGCAGGGTCACTCCACCAGACCGCAACCGGGCAACCACCTCCGACAGCGAGTCCGTGCGCCATTCGTGCAGCAGCGCACCGATCCAGGACGCCAGGACCTCGTCCAGCGCCTGGCGATCGGGGTGCGTCGGATCAGGTGCTGCCGCGAGGATTTCCGGGAGGCACCGACGCAGTTCGGCGTGGAGGTCGTTGAACCTCGCCGCCGCGACCCGCGCCCGCACGTGATCGCGCAACGTCCCCAACCATCCCGGATCCTGCGGCGACGGGGTGGGCACGAACGCTTGATCCGACCGGCCCACTCGGGAGGTCGATCGCGGGCTTCGCTCTCGCAGGGCTGCTCGGCATTCGTCGACGAGCGCCTCGTCCGCCACTGCCCGTGCCGCGGCGGCCAGCGCTGGAACCGCGAAGGACAGCGAGTCCCCGGATTCGGAGAAATCGAGAACCCCGGTGGCGACCAGTTCGTCCAGCAGCAGTCCCGTTTCCCCCAGGTCCCCTCCCACCACGTCGACCAGGCCCGAGAGGTGCTCCAGCACGAAGGGACTCCGCGCCGAGAGCATCGCGGCCAACGCACCCTGCCGCAACGGGCGGATCAACCAGTGATCCGGGGGTACGGCGATCTCCTCACGCAGGGTGGTCAGGCACCAGTGCTCGTCGACCACTGCCAGCCGTTGGTCGGCCAACAGCGAGAAAAGGGTCTGCAGGACAGTGCCGGGGTTGCAGAACAGCGGACCCAGCGCCGTGCGCAGTGCATCGACCACGGCGGCGTCGAGCGGGAACCGCGGAGCTCGCCGGGCGAGCAGGATGCCGACGTCTGCCTCCGAAAGCGGCGCGAGATCTACGGTTTCGGAAACCAGCACGTCCAGCGGAGTGGGATTGCCGCGGCGAGCGGAGAAGACCACCGCGGCTCCGGCAGAGCACACCGTAGCGGCGATCGTGGACAGCGCGGTCCTGGAGACCGCATCGGCCAGGTCCACGTCGTCGATGACGGCGACCCCGCCGCACTTCCCGCCCACCGCCCGGGCCAGTGCGCGCCCGATCTCGTGGGCGAGCCCAAGCACGTTGTCGCCCACCCGAAACCGGGAGCGCAGGCTCGTTGCCGCGGCGATGCTTTCGAGGAGACGCGGACTCGCGGTCCGGCCGAACTGCTCCCGGACCGCGTCGAGCAGCGCATCCACGGTGTCCAACGGTCGTTCGCCGCAGGCAGTCGTCTTGACGACGGGAATGTCGTCCCGGGCCCAGTCCGCGCAAGCCGCGTCCAACAGCGCCGTCCTGCCGTCCCCGATGTCGCCGCGGACGTCCACGACGACGCCTCGGCGAACGTGCTCCACCAGCGCGGCCCGCTCTCCGTCCCGGCCGACGACCGCTCCGCTCTCCCGGATCATCGTCCCCTTCCTCCCGCTCGACGAACCCGCCCACCAACTGCCATCCGGACGTCTCCGGGAGAACGGAAGCAGGCACCTGAACGCATGGCAACACTCCTCGTCTTGATACCCCCCGACAGCAGGTGTCGCGGAGACCTGAGGTCGACGATGCTTCGAGTAGGGAGAATTCTCGCGACTGAGCGGGTCTCCCCCGGGCTGGCAAGCGCGTGCGTGCCGTCAACTGGGAAGGAGTCACCGATCGTGCTGGTTGGGTACCCGACAGCAGCGAACCGGCAGGACCAGGCGCCGGTCGTCCGTTCCGCGGTGACCGACGAGCGTCCGTCGCTCGTCGGGCGGGACGACCTGGTGCGTGACGTGCTGGACGTGATGGCGGACGACTCCGTGCCGGTCATGGTCTTGCTGGGGACGGCCGGAATCGGTAGCTCCGCGCTGCTCGACGCCTTGAGCGTTCGGGTGCGGTCCGCCAGGTCGGTGCGCTTGCGGTTGGCCGAAACCGACCGGCTCACGACCTTCTGCGCCGCGCATCGCCTGTTGGCCGCCGTCACCTCCGCGGAGAACGGAGCCGTGGCCCCGTCCGTGATGACGGCCTTGGCCAAGAGCGGAGGGAGAACAGCTGGGCCGACGACGGAACACCAACTCGCGGTGGCGATGTCGGTGGTGCTGCGCCGGCTCGCTCCGCTGACGGTCCTCGTCGACGACGCGCACTGGGCCGATGACGGATCCGCAGAGCTGTTGCCGGTCTTGGCCGAGCACCTGGCAGGCGCGGATTGCACGATCGTCGCCGCCATGCGCCGCGCCCCCGCACACGATGCACGCGCCCGGGCCCTCGACCGCTTGCTCCGCCGCGGTCTCGCTCGCAGCCGGTCGATCCGGCCCTTCACCGCGCAGCAAAGCGCGGCCGCGCTGGCCCGCGTGGTCGGTGCCATCCCTGACACATCGGTGGTCACCGCCCTGCACGACGCCAGCCGCGGCAATCCGGCCCTGCTGCTCGCGAGTGCCGCCACATGCCGGCGGACCGGTGCGATCCAGTTCGTGGACCGGCATGCCGTGCTGCGCCGGGAAAGCAGCGTGCCGCCGGTCGGCCTCAATGCGGTGCCCGGACTGCGGACCACCGACGAGTTCCGGTGGCGAGTGACCAAATGCATGGCGACCTACGAGAGCTTGGGCGCGGACGCCGTCGAACTCACCGGACGAGCGCTCAGCGCGAGCACTCACCGCGTGCTGGAAACGCTCGCGGGTCTGGAGGCCGACCGCACGCTCCGGCGCCCGCGCACCGCGGATCACGAACGACCATCGTGGCGCTTTTCCCTTCCCGCAGCGCGCGAAGCCGTGCGTGCGGCCGTCGGTCCTTTCGAACGCCGCCTGCTCGCGTCATTGGCGGTGAACGCACTGCGGACGGGCGACATCCCGCAGCGCAACGACGGCGTGCTCGCCGACCTCCTCGTGGAAGCAGGCACTCTCGCGGACCCCGCGCGGTCGATCGGTGAGCTGCTGAGCCACGCCGAAGACGGCTCCTTCGATGACGATCCCCGCGTCATTCAGTGGCTGGCCGCAGCCGCTTCACTCGCACCGACACGCCGGCAGCGAGCGGCCGTGCTGGCCGAGCATTGCGCGGCCTGCGTTCGCCACGGGCGGATGACCGAAGCGGGGCGCAGTGCGCGGACGGTGTTCGAGTCTGGACCGCCACCGCTTCAACAGCCGCAATGGGTTCGACTCGCGCTCCACCACGTCCTCGCCTTGGCCGCGTGCGACGAAAGATCCGAACTGCAGCGGGTCATCGACCTCAGCGCCGACTGGCTTCCACCGGACCGACGACACCGCGGGCTGATTCGCTCGATCGCCCTGTGCCTGCTGAACCGTTGGGCAGAAGCAGGTTCCGAGCTTCGAGAGTACCGCTCGCAGTGGACCGAGATGGTCCCGTCAGCCGCGTGGTGGGGGCGCTCTTTCGACTTCACCGCATCCGTCCTGTGCGGAGCAGAACGCGACAGGGCCGTGCCCTCGCATCACTCGTCGTTGCTCGCGTCGGTAGGAGGTACACCTGCGCGGAAAGAACTTGAACCGACGGATTGCCGGCTGTCCGATGCCGACCGCTTCCAGGTGGAGTGGAGCGCCGGGAACTGGGGCGAGGCGATGCGGATCGCCCGGAACGGCATCGTCGGTGAACCCGGCCCAGACCCTGTCGGCAGGTTGTTCTTGCACCACGGCGCGATCCAGGTGCTGACGGCCCAGGGCTGGGTGGGCCGGGCGCGCAACCTGGCCGAGGAAGCCCGGTGCGGCCAGCTGGAGCACGTGCTGGATCACGCCGAAGCCACCGTGGTGCGGCTGCTCGGCGATGGCGACGCCGCCTACGACTTGCTGCGATCGGCGCTGCACCGCGCAGAAGCCGGAGGCATCGTGTTCGGCACCGACACCCTGCTGGCCGATCTGGCTTACCACCAAGCCAGGCAAGGCGAGCACGAGCAGGCCGAACGCGGCCTTCGACGGCTCGCTCGAGTCGCGGACGAACTGGGCACGGACAAGGCGCGACTCGAACTGCTCGTCGCCCGTGCCACCGTGCTGGGCGATCCGCGCAGCGCCGAAGCCGCCATCGCGCTGGCGCGCGAACGTTCGTCACCGTTCGAGCGGGCAGTCGCGTTCAGCCGGATCGCGCAAACCGGCCTGCGGACGCAGGAACTCTTCTTGGAAGCCTACTGCTTGCTAGGGCAGTTGGGGGCTCTGCTGTGGCGAGCGCGCCTGCGGCGGCACATGCAAGACCATGACGTGAGCGTGCCCGGTCGCAGCGCAACCCTGCGGGAGAACGAACAGCTTCTGGCGGTGCTTGTGACCGAAGGACTCAGCAACCGGCAACTGGCCGCCGTGTTCGGAACCAGCGAGAAAAGCGTGGCGGCAAGGCTTTCCCGCATGTTCACGAGGTCGGGCTACCGCTCCCGGGTCGAGTTGGCCGCAGCGATGCTCACCGGCGACTTCCCGACCGGATCGGCCAACGGGTCGCGGTGAACCGGATTCGCCACACCCCCACCCGACCTCATCCGCCCGCGTGGTCCACCTCCGTTCGACGACGCGACACCAGGCCCACCGGGACGTCGCAACGCTCGGCCTGCGCCTCGGTCATCTCGACCGGATGGCCGTGCCGCCCGCGCCGGAGTGCCGCTCTCAGCTCGCTGAGCAGCACCCGGTCCAGGTCCGGTTCGGCCGGCACCTCGATCTCGGCTGACGGCAGCTCGACCAGGAATACGACGAGGGCGCTGCCGTCGGTCGGTGGGTCGACGGCCAGCACCTTGAACCTGCTCCCGGCCAGGAACACCACCTCGTCGGCCAGATCCGGATTCACCGAAGCCGTGCGGCGCGCGGTTCGCGACCAGATCACCAACTCCGCGCCGCACGTCTCGGCCGCGAGTCGGCTTCGGGCTCCCATCGCGCTCAGGAACGCCGGCTCCGTGAGCACATCGCCCGCCGAATAGGCGGAGTCGAGCCCGGCACGGTCGGTAACGCGCAGGAAGGCCACCCCGCAGTGGCCCGGCAATCGCGCCAGCCCTGCCCTGAGACAAGCGACGTAGTGGTCCGGGACTTCCGTCCCAGAGTCGCGCAGAGCGTTGTTCAGCGCAGCGCCCGACCACTTGCCGCTCCCTAGGTAGAGCCTGACCGCCGAGTGGTCGATGCGGGCGTCGACGCTCGCCGAGGACGTGAAGTCCACCGGTATGACAGCGCCGTCGAGGTATCTTTCCGACCACCGGGCGAATTCCTCTCGGTCGGCGACCGAACAGCCGTTGCTTCTACCCGGGGCCGAAGGACTCCTCGGTGCCGGTAGGAGTACGACGTCCGGCTCCCGGAGCGCGGGTGGGCCCGGAACCGGGAGGATCCGGGTCTTCGCCTCGCCCGGGTCCGACTCGTCGGCAGTCGCGCCGGATCGAGCGGCCTCGTTCGAAACCGGCGCCATCACAAGGGTTTTCTGCTCGCCCGGAGGTTCGATCGACGTTCCGATCGCAGGGACGGCGGGCGTGCCGCGTTCGAACTGGGCGCCGTACACATCGGCCAGCTCACGAATCTGGTCTGCCATCCCCGGCGGTACCGATTCGACGGCGACCAGGCGCATGCGCTCACGACTGCTCATGGGCAGCCCGTCGAGCAGCGAGTGCAGCGCCCCCACCGGGGACACCTCGCATTGCTCTGAGCAGGCCACCGTCACGGTCATCCGGTTCGGTTCGAACGGTAGTGAATCGGCTTCGCCGGGGACTTGTCCGATGGGTAGCAGCGCCAGGCCGCTCGGCACCACGCGCGCCAGCCAGCCTCCGGACGCCGCCACTGCTCCCGGCGGTGGAGCCTGGCGGTAATGCACCGGATCGAAGACCAACCAGCCGCGCGGGGGCGGTGCCGCCTCCACCACCTGAGCCGATTTGCCCGGCGAGTACCGCAGAGCGAGCGCGGGCGGCTGCCAGGTCGGTTCGCCGGCGCCGTCGTGCACCACCGCGATCGCGCCGCCGGCACCGTCGTCGCCGATCATGCCCGTGCTCGCGACCACCGGCCGCCCGAGCAGGTCGGCGAGGCGCTGGTTCCACCTGGCCGACGAGGTCTGCAGGTCCGTCGGCACCAGCTGCACGCGGTCCAGGAACTGCGGCGGGCTCTTCCGCAGTACCTCGGCGACTGCCGACGCGCTGATCTCGCCATCCGCCGGGTGGCCGAGAACCAGCCGGGGTCTGCCCGGATGCACCGGAACACCACGTGCCTGCTCGACCGCACCAGGCGTCAACGCCCCAGATCTGCGCACCATCAGCCCGGCCGGGATCGGCACGAGGCTCAGCCCGCCCTCGGCGATGTCGATGCGCGGCAGCAGCTTTTCCCACCCGGGTGCCGGATAGCGGTGTCCGATCCACTCCGCGGGCCGGTCCCGCCGGAACCGGTACCAGCCGTGCCCGGGCTGATCGCTTCCCGAGAACAACGAACCAGCGGGCTCGGCTACGATGCCGGCGTTGGTGGCGATCACCCCGACACCGAGTTCTTCGGCCAGTTGTTGGGCGAAGACCTGCCCGTCGACCGGGGAAGGGGACGCTGCCTCCGGCAGGGCGAGGCACACGCGCACAACCACGCTCCCGGCGCCCAGCGCCGCCTCGACTCCCTGAGCGCAGGCCTGGCGCACTGCGCCGGAGATGCTCGGGACGTTCAGCGCTCCTTCGGTAGCGGCCACGACCACTACTCCCGGCTGCTGCTTCGCCAGCACGTCCAGATCTCCGTCCAGCGCCGCCTCCGACTCGTCGGGGCGCCGAATATGCAGGACCGACTCGTGTCGTTCGACGACGAGTCCCGAGTCGGGGAGTTGTCCCTTCCGGGGCTTCGATCGCCGAGTGGACTTCCAGGTGCGCATCGTCACGTCCCCCTGCGACAACCAACAGCGGTGTGGGTGACGTCCCGGCCACGACGAGGTGGACCCGGACGGCGGTTTCAGACCTGAGTGTCCGCCGCCGCCCTTCCGGAACGCCCGCCGCGCGGTGGCGGTTCGGAACGTGCAGGGGTAATCCTCACCAGATCGAATCCGTCCGAATGGGACGAAGACATCAGCCGACGAACCGGGCCCCTTGGTCGCGGAGATCCTCCGGCCTACCGGGCAGGCAGACGAGATCACCGAAGATGTTCACCCCGTTGTGGATGAGGAAGCTCTCCACCGGAATGTTCGCCACCGGTCGCGCTTCCTCCGGCGCCAATGTGCGACGCACTGTGAGTTCTGGATATTTCAACCAGTTTTCGAGCAATTCGTCCGGTTCGACCCGGTGCTCGGCGCAGAATTCCAGCAAGGCCGCCAGGAATCTGCGCCGCTCGGCATCGTCCATCCCGACCTTGCGCTCCAACGCTTCCTGCCACCTCAGAACGGATTTCGGCATTGCCGGACCTCCACATCATGGGACACGGACCGTAATTGGACAGATCCCTGTTGTGACAGCAAACCACGCGCCGGTACATTCTTGTCACGTTGTGTGAATGATCGGGGAGCAGCAACGATGGATACGAGGAAGTCCTCGCAGCGGCATCAACGCTACTCCGACTCACCCGCGGAGGGCAGCGGTGAGCATCGGCAGTTGCTCCACGACATGGGCAACGAACTCGGCGTGGCGCTCGGCACAGCCGAACTGCTGGCCCAGAGCGAACAGCTCCCGGCCTCCGCGAGACAAGGTCTCCGCACGATCGCCGAGGCGATCTCACGCGCCGGAGCACTGCGGAGTTCGATCACGCTCCGCAACACCAATCTCCTGGATGCGGCCAATCTGCTGACCTGCCAATCGGCCGTCCTCGAACTGATCGCCAGGAAAGCACCACTCTCCGCGACACTGGCCAGGCTCGCCAGCGGAATGGAACAGCACCTGCCCGGGACGAATTGCTCGATACTCCTGCTCGATTCGGACACCTCCCGCCTCTACCACGGAGCGGCGCCGACCCTGCCCGCCAGCTACATCTCCGAGATCGACGGCATGTCCATCGGCCCCGTGGCCGGGTCGTGCGGAACCGCCGCATATGCGGGCAGACCGGTCATCGTCAGCGACATCCTCGAAGACAAGCGGTGGGATGCCTTCCGGGACCTCGGGGTGCGCCACGGCTTGCGGGCGTGCTGGTCGTCCCCGGTGATCAGTCCTCGGAGTTCGGACGTCCTCGGCACTTTCGCGGTGTACCACAACACTCCGCACCGCCCGAGCGTCGAGGAGCGAGTGGTCGTCGAGCGGTTCACTCATCTGGCCGCGGTCGCGATCGAGCACCACCGCTTGTTCGGTGCGCTGCACGAAAGCGAGGAGCGGTTCCGCAGCGCTTTCACCGACGCGGCCATCGGCATGGCGCTGGGAGACCGGGACGGGCGGCTGGTCCACGTCAACGCCGCGTTGTGCACCGACACCGGGTACGACGTGGACGAGCTCCACGGCACCTACGTGTCCGACCTGATCAGCGGGGACGGCTCCGCGGAAGTGCGCGCCGCGGTGCGCAAGCTGGTCGCCGGCACGTCGACCAGCTACCTCAAGATGCACGAGTACCGGCACGCCGACGGCACGCTCCATTCCGCGACCGTGGTGATCTCCCCGGTGAAGGACTCCGAGGGCCGCACCCGGTTCGTGTGCCTCCAACTCCGCGACATCACCGACCGGTTGCGCATCGAACGCGAGACCCGAGCCCGCGAGGCGGCCGAACGCGCCAACCTCGTCAAGAGCGAGTTCGTCTCCCAACTGAGCCACGAGCTGCGCACCCCGATCACCGCAGTGCTCGGCTACGCCGAGCTGCTCACCCAGGGCGGGTTGCCCACGGACGACGCCGCGGACTGCGCGCGGCACATCATGGACGCTGCGGAGCACCTGGAGCGGCTGATCGACGACACGCTGTGCATGACGCACGCCGATGCCGGCCGGCTGCCCATCCAGTCCGAGCTGATCGACCTGACGGAGGTCGTCGACGACAGCCTGGCGCTCATCCGCTCCGTGGCCGAACGCAATGCCGTCGCGCTGCGAGTGCCGGCCACCGGCCGCGAGTCCGTCGTCCTCGGCGATCGTCAGCGCTTGCGCCAGGTGCTGCTGAACCTGCTGACCAACGCGATCAAGTACAACCGGCCGGGCGGCCTGGTGACGGTGCGGACCGAACCGGCTGGGGAGTTCACCCGGCTCGTCGTCGAGGACACCGGGCGCGGCATCGCACCGGCCGACCTCCCTCGCATCTTCGCCCCGTTCCAGCGCCCAGGTGTGCAGCCCGGGGACCCGCCCGGCCACGGCCTCGGCCTGGCTGTCGCCAAGAAGCTCGTCACCGCGATGGGCGGCCGCATGACCGCCGACAGCGAACCGGGCGTCGGCTCCAGGTTCTGTGTTGAACTTCCGCGGCACGATGAGGCAGGCGAAGTGGTGCGCACGCCGTGGGGCCCGCCGCAGCGCTGCGGCGAGAATCCCGTGGTGTTGTACCTGCACAGCGACCTGCACAGCATCGAGGCCGTCGCGGAAGCTCAACGGGCGCGCCCGCGCATCCGGCTGCGGTGCGTGTACCAGTACTACGGCGAGGTCGAGGAGTTGATCCGCTTCGAACGCCCCGACCTGGTGGTGATCGACCTCGACGACGCCGACAGGTCGCGCAGCCTCCTGAGCCTCGTCCGCCGGCATCCGCTGACCGTGGAGAAGCCGGTGGTGTGCCTCACCGACACCATTGCGGCGGCACTGCCCGACGACATCGGTGCGCCGCACTTCCTCCGCATCCCGGTCGACCTTTCCGAGCTGTTGGAGATCTTCGACCGGAAGCTGCCGATTCCAGGGGAAGCGAACGCGACCTGATGAAGCGCGTGCTCGTGATCGAGGACGATCACCGGATGCGCGACCTGCTGGTCCGCCAGCTCGCCGCGCTGCGCTGCGTCGCCTTCGCCGTGGGCGCTCCGTCGAGCGCCCAGCAGGCCGTCGACGCGCACCGGCCCGACATCGTCATCGTCGACATCGGACTGCCCGAAATGGACGGATTCGCCCTGGCTGACATGTTGCGCCACAAAGGGATTCCGATGATCGCCAGCACGGGAAGCACGAGTCCGGACCTCGACGGGCGGGTCCGCGAGGCCGGTTTCGCCGGGCTGCTGCGCAAACCGTTCAGGTTGCGGGACCTCGCTCGAGAACTCCGCTGCCCCCTGCCCGGGAACTGACCCGAGAGGTCCGACCAGTCGAACGAGAACTGGTCCGCGACACACACCCATCCATTGGAAGGAGCCGCACCACACATGTTCCCCACACGCGCGTCCGGCCACGCCGTGCTGGTCGTTGATGACGACGAGCGCATCCGACGGCTGGCCGCCCAAGCCCTTCGCGAAGGCGGGTTCGACGTGAGCGAAGCCGGGGACGGCAGGGCGGCTTTCGAACACGTCCGGCGGAATCGGACGGATCTGGTGGTGCTCGACATCGGCCTGCCCGGTGTCGACGGTCTGGATCTGCTGCACCAGTTCCGCGGTGAGGGGGACATCCCGATCATCCTGCTCACCGCGCGGCGCGGGGAGACCGACCGCGTGCTGGGCCTGGAGCTGGGCGCCGACGACTACGTGACCAAGCCGTTCTCCTCGCGCGAACTCGTCGCCAGGGTGCGGACCGTGCTCCGCAGGAGCGGCCGCGACCAGCGCGGCGGATCGCGGCTGGAATTCGACGGCCTCGTCATCGACGGAGGAACGCGCGAGGTCATCGTGAACGGCGAGCTCGTGGAGCTCACGGCGAAGGAGTTCGACCTGCTGGCCCACCTCGCATCCGCTCCCCGGCAGGTCTTCTCCCGACGGCAACTGCTGCAGGCGGTGTGGCACGCCGCGCCGGACTGGCAGGCCGAGTCCACGGTCACCGAGCACATCCACCGGTTGCGGCACAAGATCGAGAACGACGCGTCCCGGCCGCGTCGGATCCGGACCGTTCGCGGGGTCGGATACCGCTTCGAACCGTAGGGGCCGGCTCTGGGCCGGCTGCGGATCATCCCGCTCCGCAGCCGGTCCAGAGCTCTTCCGCGAGCAGCTTCAGGCGCCCACGGCCAGTCCGGCGGAGATCCGTCGGTACAGCGTCGTGCGCTGCACCAGGCCACGCCCCAGCGGCGCGAGCAGAGCCGTGAAATCGGCTTCGCCCATCATCTGCCCGTGCGCGGCACCCGCGGCGCGGCTGATGTTCTCGTCCATCAAGGTGCCACCGAGGTCGTTGACACCCGCCTGCAGCAGTTGGCGGAGCGCCAGCGCGCCCAGCTTCACCCAGGACGCCTGAACGTTGTCGATCAGACCGTGGTAGATGATCCGGGCAACGGCGTGCACCAGGACCACTTCCCGCCAGGTCGGCCCGCGCCTGGCCGCACGGCGCAGGTACATGGGTGCCGCCATGTGGACGAACGGGAGCCCGACGAACTCGGTGAACCCGCCGGTCCGGCGCTGGACTTCCCGGGTCGCGATGAAGTGCCGAGCCCACGAAACCGGCTGCTCGATCGCGCCGAACATCATGGTGATGTTGGACCGCAGGCCCACCTCGTGCGCTGTCTCGTGGCATTCCAGCCACTGGTCGGTGGAGATCTTGTCCGGGCAGAGCAGTCGGCGGACCGGCTCGTCGAGGATCTCGGCCGCGGTTCCCGGCAGCGAGCGCAATCCAGCGGCCGCCAGCCTGCGCAAGTAGTCGCGCAGCGGTTCGTCGAGCCGTCGGGCTCCTTCGAAGACCTCCAGCGCGGTGAACCCGTGCACGTGGATGTCCGGCACCGCTTCCTTCACCGCACGAGTGACGTCGATGTAGTAGTCGCCGTCGAACCGGGGGTGGATGCCGCCCTGCAGGCAGACCTCGGTGGCCCCGGCCTGCCATGCCTCCCTGGTGCGCTCGGCAATGTCCTCCAGGCCGAGCAGGTAGGGCTTCCCGCGCAGGTTCAGCGACGACTGGCCCTTGGCGAAACCGCAGAAGCGGCAGCGGAACGTGCACACGTTGGTGTAGTTGATGTTCCGGTTGCGCACATAGGTCACGTCGTCCCCGACCGCTTCGGCGCGGAGGTGGTCTGCGTACCCCGCGACGGCAGCGACGTCCGGTCCACGAGCGGTGAGCAGGGTGACGAGCTCGTCGACCCCCAGCTCCTGCCCCGCGGCGTGACCGTCGAGGACCTCCCGCACCGCCGCGGTGGAGGAAGCACCCCGCCGGCCCGGGATCAACACCGGCGGGTCGACGGTGCCGCCACTGACCCAGGTGCCCGAGCGACGCCCGATGAGCACGACCTCGGCTCCGTCGCCGACGTTCTTGGCGGCGGCCACCCGCTCCGGGAACATCGGTCCGGGGTCGTCCCGGCCCAGCCCGACGGCGTCGGACCGGTCCAGCACCGGGAAGTGCAGGTCTTCGTGCAACCAGCGCTCCGGGTCCGCCGCGAACTCGGGGTAGACGGGCAGGCGGGGCACCAGGCGGTGGCCACGTTCCTCGGTCACGCTCGTCAGCCGATCGAGGTGCGGCCACGGGCGCTCCGGGTTGACGTGGTCGGAGGTGATCGGCGAAACGCCGCCCCAGTCGTCGATGCCGCAGTCCAGCAGCGCACCCGGGTCGTCGCTGAGGTTCGGCGGTGCTTGCAGGTGCACCTCGTCCGGCAACAGGATGCGTGCCAGGGCGATCGCGCGCTGGTGCCGCTCGGCGGAGCACGGCGGAGCATCGCGCATGGCGGTGCCGGCCTTCGGCAGGAAATTCTGCACGATCACTTCCTGGATGTGGCCGTACTCCTGGTGGATCTCGGCGATCGTCTGCAACGCCGCGATCCAGTCGTCGTCGCGTTCCCCGATGCCGACGAGGATGCCCGTGGTGAACGGGATTCCGAGTTCTCCGGCCGCGCGCAACGTCGCGATCCGGCGCGCCGGGACCTTGTCGGGGGCCCCGCGATGCGCCGGCAGGTCTTCGACCAGCGACTCCACCATCATCCCCTGGCTCGCGGACACCGGCCGCAGCACGGCCATCTCCGGACCGGTCAGGGCGCCGGCGTTGACGTGTGGCAGCACACCCGTCTCGGCGAGGACCGTCGCGCACATCGCGACCAGGTAGTCCACAGTGGATCCGTAGCCGTGCTCGGTCAACCACTGCTGCGCTCCCGGGTACCGGAGCTCCGGCCGCTCCCCCAAGGTGAACAGCGCCTCGTGGCATCCCGCCTCAGCACCCTGGACCGCGATCCGCAGGACCTCCTCCCGGGTGAGGTAGGGGGCGCGCAGGCTCCGCGGCCCCGTTGCGAAAGTGCAGTACCCGCAGCGGTCCCGGCACAGCTTCGTCAGGGGGATGAAGACCTTGGGCGAGTAGGTCACCGTGGTTCCGCGGGCGCGGTCCCGCCGCTCCCGCGCCATCGCCTGCAACTCCGCCAGCGGCAGCCGCAGCAGGTCGCGCGCCGTTGTGCTCATTCAACACTCCTTCGTCGAGAACTGGATCGGGCGAGCGGCGGGCCGCTACGTCGCCGCCAACGCCCCGGCCCCTGTCTGGACCTCCAGCACCTGCCTGGCGAGCGAGACGCCGTCCTGCGGCGTGTTCACCAGGGTCGGCATCGTGGCGCTTCGAATGCCCATCGCGGTGATCTCCACGGTCTCGCCGGCGTCCGCCTCGTCGACCACGAAGAGGTCGCAGATGTCCCGGTACATCGACGCGACACCGGCCGCGCTGTGGCGCAGACCGCGCTGGGCCAGCAGCGCCGCTCGGCTGCGCGCCCGGCCGGACTCACCCGGGTCCGTGATCGGGACACCGGACACCACCGGGGTCACCGCGATGACCTGGGCCGCGGTCGTGCGCAGCGCATCGCGCACGCCTGGCAGGGCGAGCACCGGGCCGACGCTGGCCACCGGGTTGCTCGGCCCCAGGATCACCAGCCTGGAGCGCTCGATGGCTTCCAGCACGCCGGCAGCCGGGCGCGCATCGGCGATCCCGCGGTAGTTCGCGGCCTCGACCTCGTCCCGTGCGCCGCGGCGCACCAGGAACTCCTGGTAGTGCATCGTTTCGCCGGTGGCCACCCGGACGAACGTGGTGACCTCGGCGTCCGTCATCGGCAGCACCCGGTGGCGGACGCCCATGCCGGCGGCCAGCCGGCTGGTGGCCTCCGAGAGCGTGCGACCGGACTTGAGCATTCCGGTGCGGAGCAGGTGGGTGGCCAGGTCTCGATCACCCAGCTGGAACCAGGTCTGCTCCCCCAGCCCGCCGAGTTCCGACATGCACCGGAAGGTCTCGTCCGCCACCCCCCACCCGCGTTCGGTGTCCTGGCGCCCGGACAACGCGTACAGGACGGTGTCGAGGTCCGGGCAGATGCGCAGGCCGTGCAACCACAGGTCGTCGGCGGTGTTGACGACGAAGGTCAGGGGTTCCTCGGCGATCTCGGCGATGCCGCACCACAGCCGGGCGGCCCCGATCCCGCCCCCGAGCAGCGTGATCAAATCAACCACTCCGGCATCTCCGGCGGCACGCGCCGCCCGTTGGCGATGAAGAACGCGCGGATGACGTTGCCCTTGGCTACCTGCTGGCCCCTGGGCACGTCGAGCTGCTCGGAGAACTCCTTGATCTTCGTGGCGTAGAAGCCGCGCTTGCGGTACTTCCGGGTCTGCGTGTTGAAGATCTCGGCGACCATCTCGTCCGGCGTGCGCTCGACGAACTCCGCGAATTTGCGCAGCGTGTCGAGGCGGTCCGCGCGCTCGTCCTCGGTGAGGTCGGAGTCGAGCTGGTCGGTGTAGCGGCGAACGGTTTCGAAGTCGGTGAACAGATCCTGTGACATTGATTCTCCCGAAGTGGAACTCCAGCGGTGGGTGGCGGCGATGCCGACGGCCCGACATCGCCGCCGGCTCGTCACTCCGGCAGACCGAAAAGCCCTGCCAGAGCGCGGATCTCCGCCTTTCGCCACGGCTGCGGAGCAGACGCCTGGATCGCACCCGCCTCCACCAGCTCCTGCACGACCTCCGGGTCGCGCTCGAAGCTCGTGCCCCACTTGCCGCGGAAGTACAGCTGCTCGAAGTCCGGGCGCGGCCGCTGGCCGCCCGCCTCGGCGTCCTCGGCCGGGTAGCCCAGCAGCTGGATCTGCGCCGGGGTGGCGTGCTCGGGCATGCCCAGCAGCTCGCGGATGCGCTCCCGCTTGCCGGTCAACAAGCCCGTGCCCAGCCCTTCGTCAACGGCTGCGAGCAGGCCGGACCCGATGGCAAGGCCCGTTTCGATCGCGCTCAGCCACTCGGCGAAATGCATGTCGCCGGCCATCACGTTGAAGTCCGGAGTCTTCATCACGACGTCGTCGACGAACTGCTCGCTCCAGCCGTAGCTGGAGGTCAGCGCCCCGGCCTCGATGAGCTTGAGCAGTTCGGGACGCAGGTTCTCCCAGCCGCTCATGTCGATGGTCCAGTAGATGTGCACCGGGGCCTGCGCCGCGGCCGGCTGGTTGTACAGCGCCTCGACGAGCCCGTCCCAGATCTCCTTGGGCGTCTCCTCCCGGACCACGACGACGGCCTTGCGGATCAGCTGGGCGTTGCCGTGGTTGGACTGCAGGCGGGCCGCCTCCAGCACCTTCTGGACCTTCGCTGATTCGACCGGGCGCCACGGCTGGTAGTAGCGGATCGACCGCCGGGTGCCGACGACCTTCTTGAACTCCATGGTTCTCCCTTCACCTTTCCGGCGAATCGCCGGAAAACTCGTTGCGCAGCAGGTGTTTCTGGATCTTCCCCACCGAGGTTCGCGGCAGCTGGTCGATGAACTGCACGAACCCGGGAACCTTGAACTTCGCGAGCCGCTGCGCGCACCACTCCCGCAGGTCCTCGGCACCGGCTTCCGCGCCGGCGTGCAGGACCACGAATGCCTTGATCGCTTCGTCCCGCACCGGGTCGGGAACAGCCACCACCGCGGATTCGAAGACCGCGGGGTGCTCGTTGAGCACGCGTTCGACCTCGGCGGATGCCACGTTTTCCCCGGAGCGTTTGATGACGTCCTTGGCGCGGTCCACGAAGTGCAGGTAGCCGTCCCCATCGGCGCGCACGGTGTCCCCGGTGTGCAACCACCCGTCCCGCAGCGCTTTCGCGGTCGAGTCCGGGTCGTCGAGGTAGCCGGTCATGAGCGTCCGGCCCGGCTCGCCGCCGACCAGCAGCTCGCCCGCCTCGCCGGGTTCGACGTCCTGCCCCGCGTCGTCGACGATCCGGAGCACGGCGCCCGGGACCGGGCGGCCGATGCTGTGCGGGCGGCGATCCCCGTGCAGCGGCCCCATGGTGGGCGGCGTGACGGTCTCGGTCATCCCGTACAGCTGCACCATCGGAACGCCGAACCGGCCTTCGAACTCCCGCAGCGCAGCTTCGGAGACGTTCTGGGCGAACATCCCCGCCCGCAGCCGATGCGCGCGGTCGTGCTCCGACTGCTCCGCGGCCAGGATCATGCGCATCGGGGCCGCGAACAGGCTGGTGATCGTAGCTTCGAGCGCTGCCGCCTGCGCCGACCACCGGCTGGCACTGAACTTCGGGGCCAGCCCGATCGACGCGCCCGTCACCAGCGCGGACATCGTCGAGTAGTACTGGGCGTTGCCGTGGAACAGCGGCAGCACCACGAGCTGGCGGTCGTCCGGCCCGAGCCGCAGCTGACCGGCCACCGTCTCCCCGGCCGCGGCATAGGCCGCGTGCGAGACCAACACTCCTTTGGGGCGGCTGGTGGTTCCCGACGTGTAGAGGATGCTGACCGTTTGCTCCGACGTCGTGCCTTCGACCGCGTATGGGGAGCTGGCGCGGACGCATTCGTCGAAGTCGTCCGCGCCGCCGGAACCGACCACGAAAACCGGTGTTCCGGCCGCCGCATCCGCGACCACCTGGCGCATGTCCGGCTCGGTGATCACCGCCCGGCAGTTCGCGTGCCGCAGCACGAAGCCCAGTTCGTCCGCGCTGGCCAACGGGTTCGTCGGTACCAGGACCGCACCCGCAAGGGCCGCGCCGAACCAGCTCTCGTAGAACTCGGGCCGGTTGGTCAGGTGCACGTTGACCCGGTCGCCGGGCCGCACCCCGGCGTCGCGGAGCAGCCCGGCGACCTGCCGGGCCCGCAGGAAGAACTCGCCGTAGCTGGTGGTGCGCACACATCCGGGCTCCGGCTCGAAGGCCAGGAACGTGCGACGCGGTGCATAGGTAGCGTGCCAGGCCAGCAGGCCGTGCAGCGTCCGCCCATCGCCGGCGGTCAGCGTTGTTGTGAGCACGGCAACAGCGTTGACCGGCAAGATCAGACCGACATCAAGTAATTCTCAACATTTCATTGTCCGGACGATCTCAACGCCGCCGGTCCCTACCGTGATCCACGGCAGAGTCACTCACCGGGCGCCCGCGTCCGGGTTCCCAGGTCAGGGAGGCGGCACGATGTCCCATCCCGCGGTGGACAACACTGCAACCGCGTGTTCGGGCCGAGCGGCGATTCCCACCCCGCACGGCGTCTTCCAGGCGATCGCCTTCCGCGCGCCCGATGGTGTCGAACACGTCGCGCTGGTCCACGGCGAGGTGCGCGGTGGCAGGCCGGTGCTGGTCCGCATCCACAGCGAGTGCCTGACCGGCGACCTGTTCGACTCCCTGCGCTGCGACTGCGGCCCGCAGCTGCGCGCCGCGCTGGCCACCATCGCCCAGGAAGGGCGAGGTGTCGTGGTGTACCTGCGCGGACAGGAGGGACGCGGGATCGGCATCGGGCGCAAGCTCCAGGCCTACGACGCCCAGCAGTCGCTCGGGCTGGACACCGTCGACGCCAACACCCACCTGGGACTCCCGGTCGACTCCCGCGACTACGGGGTCGCCGCGGAGATCCTCGCCGAGCTGGGCGTGCGAGGCGTTCGGCTGCTGACCAACAACCCGGACAAGCAGGACGCCCTCATGCAGCACCGCATCCCGGTGGTCGAGCGGGTACCCCTGCAAGCGCAGCCCAACCAGCACAACATCGACTACCTGACCGCGAAGCGGGACCGCCTCGGGCACCTCCTCGACCTGCCCACCACACTCGCGCGCTGACGGCGGGCACCTGACCCGAACGCAAAGCGTCTCGCAGTGGCCGGCAGTCACCGGCGCGGGCCTCACGGCCACGGGCGATCGGGGCAGTCGCAGCAAATTCCCAGATGGCCTGTCAGCGGACAAGTGTCGATCAGCGGAGGGAGTCGAAATGTTGCCTGATGGTACGAAAATCGGGCGGTGGCAGCCGGTCAGCTGTGGTCGGCACGCCTTCGATCGGACCGCACGAAACGCCGAACCCGGGTTGGTCGCCAAGGCGTTGTGCGGCGTCGATGTCAGTACTGACGAATTGCAGCGGATCGCTCCGGAGATCGCCTGGGTGCGTGAGGACACCTGCATGGCGTGTTGGCGGGTCCTCGCCTCCCGCCAGTAGCCGAACCGTTCATCGGAGGCCGGCGAACAGCCAGAAGTTCCACCCCGACTACGCGACTAGGAACTCCGATGATGAAGGAGAACGTCAAGGTGCCTGCCCCGCACGCCGCTGAGAACGATCCGCTGGGCCCGGCCGACATGGTGGTCGGTGTGCTGGGCGGCACCGGCGACCAAGGTCGCGGCTTGGCCCGCCGGCTCGGCCTGGCCGGGCGCGAAGTCCTGATCGGCTCCCGATCGGCCGATCGGGCGCGTTCGATCGCGCGAGACCTCCCCATCGCGACCGGCATGGACAACACGGAGTGCGCAGCACGCGCGGACCTGGTCGTTGTGGCGGTTCCGTGGGCCAGCCACGCGCCGATCCTGTCCAAAGTGGCCGATGAGCTGCTCGGGAAGATCATCGTCGACTGCGTGGTCCCGATGGGATTCGACCGGTACGGTGCTCACACGCTCGACGTGCCGGAGGGCAGCGCCTGCTTGCAGGCCCAGCGGATCTGCCCCGAGAGCCGCGTGGTCGGTGCCTTCCACCACGTTTCCGCGGCACTGCTGCTGGATCCTTCGGTACCGCGGGTGGAGACCGACGTCATGGTGGTCGGCGACGACCGGGCTGCGACCGATGCCGTCATCGAGCTGGCGGACACCATCCCCGGGATGCGCGGGATCTACGCCGGAAGGTTGCGCAACTCCCGCCAGGTGGAGGCACTCACCGCAAACCTGATCTCGATCAACCGCCGGTACCGGGCGCATGCCGGGATCCGGGTGACCGATGTCCCGCGGACCCCGGTCCGCTGATCGCTTCTCGATCGCTGTCCAGGCGGCCGGGCCCCGCCCGACCGTCCACCACACCCGGTCCCGGGGAATCCTCGCCCGGACCGTTCAAAGGAACGGAGCGGCCATGGAAACGGAGCGTCACGTCAGGCAACAGAGGAACTCTTCGCAGGTCCGCGTGCTCGTCGCGGACCGCCTTCCGGTCGTGCGGTACGGCGTGAGCCTGCTGCTGGGGGGCGGTCGAGCGTTCAAACTGGTGGGCACGGCGGGGACAGGCGGCGAAACGATCGAAGCGAGCGCCCGCACGCATCCGGACGTCGTGCTGCTCGACCTGCGTTTCAGCGACCTGCTGGCGCCCGAGATCATCACCGAGCTGCGGCGCAAGGACCCGCACGTCCGCACCGTCGTCTTCACCTCCTCCCCGGAGCACGCCATCGCGAAAGCAGCGGTGAGCGCCGGGGCACGCGAGGTGTTGTCGAAAGACGCGGGTCGCGGCGAGATCATGCACACCCTGCTGGCGGTAGCTCACGGGGATCGGCAACCCAACTCGCCGCGCCGCCGGAAGGTTCGCGGGCCGATCACCACGCGGGAGTACGACGTGCTGCGCAGAGCAGCGCTGGGCCAGAGCACCACCGAGATCGCCGCGGCGATGTACCTCTCGCCGAACACGGTCAAGGGGTACATGCAGAACACGCTGCGAAAGCTGGACGCCCGCAACAGGATCGAGGCCATCGCCAAAGCCCGCGGCCTGGGCCTGCTGTAGGGCTTGGGCAGAGGTTGGCGGCCGCAGCTGCGGGTGGTGTCGAAGGTGCAGGTGGCATCGTCGGCAGCCGATGGATCCCAAAACCCGAGATCGAGTTGATCACTGCGATCAGACCGGTGAACGTCGAGCGCGTGCGCGCGTCACCCACCCGCAGCACATACTCCGCGAGGCCGGCGGACCTCGGCGTCGTCGGCCAGGCCGAAGACCTGCCGCCGGATCGTCACCTCGGTCCGCGGCGAGTTGCCGTGCGGTACGGACGATTTCGCGCATCCGGTCAATCTCCGCGGCGGTGACCTCGGTGTGCTCAGGTAACCAGTATTGGGACTCCTCACGCCACGGCTTTCCGGAGCGCAGCCGCGAGGATGCGCATGGACGCGGGCGCGCCGGGGTTGATCAGCACGTCAACGCCTTCTGCCGGCAGCGTCCCGGCCAGCTCCGCGGCGGTGGCCTCCCGCCAACCCGCGACCCGCACCCTGCGCCGGTGCGCGGGTGCCGTGGTCACCAGCATCGACGCCACCCCGTCCGGCGCCGGCGCGACCACCGGGTTGTGCTCCTCGTCGACGGCGATCCCGAACACCGCCTCGCGCAACGTCGCCAACAGCGCTTCGGCATCCGCCTCACCCTTGTTCACCAGCCGCAACGTGGCGTCGACCGGATCGGTCGGCGAGCCGGGGCCGGATGGCACGTAGTCGGGGTTGACGTGGAAGCGCCCGGTCGTTCCGTCGGCCTCGACATGCCAGCCGCCCACCACGGCCTGGCGGGGTGGCTGCCGCGGATCGCCGCCCTGCTCCTGCCAGGCCGGGTCGATCAGGAACACCCACTGGTTCTCCGCCGGCAAGGCCGAACCACCACTCATCGCCATAGCCTCCTACCGCTCGTCCATCTCATCGTCGCCACCGCCGCCGAGAACCGTTTCGCCGGGGACGTCGGGGAGCTCCTCCGAGGCCGCTTCGTGGGCGTTGTCCTCCTCCGTTGAATCGAACGTCCACGTGGTTCCGGATTCCTCCGCATCCCAGGCGTTGTCCTCCTCCGTCGGCTCGAACATCCACGTGGTGTCGGATTCCTCCGCTTCCCCACCGCCGACGTTGGTTTCGTCCAGGGCGGGACCGGTGGGCTCGTTCGCGCTCGTGCCGGCCGGCACCTGCCCGTTGAATTCGGCCCAACTTCCGTTGGAAAAGACCACCGTGAAGGGGCTGCTGGGCCCCGGTTTCGACCCGGTGCCGAGCATGCCGGTGGGCGCGAAGACGGTGCCACCGTGCCCGAGCTTGCTGAGGGCCTGCTGGAAGTCGAAGGCGGATCCGCCCGGCTTGTTGAGCTTGCCGGACTCGCAGGCCAGCAGCTGGTAGGAAGCGGAGCCGGACTGCTGCTCGCACAAAGCTTTGAAGACAGCCGGCTTCACGACGATCTCGGCGAAGGCCGCACCGCCGACCTCCACCTTCGTGCCGTCGGTCCGCGTGACTTCCATGGATGTCTCGTCGGCGTGCGCGTTGATGGGAATCGGGTTCTGACCGGGCCCGAGCGGGGAGTCCCAGGGCAGCAGCACCGGCTTCTTGGCAGACGCCTCTCACTCCTCCACCGACATGCCCTGCACCTCATCCTCGCGGAGCGGGCTTGAGTAGTTCACCTTGTCCGCGGTGCCGCCGATCTTCGTCCACGGCTGCAAGTCCTCGCGGGCGTCCGCATCGCTGACGAAGGTGATCCCGATCAGGTCGCCGTTGCTGTCCTTCAACTCCCACGACTGGACCTCGCCCGGGTCGAAGTGGACCTCCTCCCCGGTGTCCACGTTCCGCCCGACGACCCACCCGGCCTCGGAGGCATCGGCGGCGGATGACGGCACCGATTCCTGTTGCGCGACAACCGATTCCTGGTCCGCATCGAAATTCGGGGCGGCGTCGTTTCCCGGCACGTTCGACGAATCCGCACCCGGCTGCGCCGCCGGTTCGCCGGTGCCGATCTCCGCCGATGCCTGGCCGGCGGCAGCGGAGCCAAGGATGACCATCGACGGCCCCGGCGTCGGCTCGCCCTGGATCTCGTTCGTCGCCGTGGCGAGGTCGTCCGCGTTCTGGTTGTGGCTGAACATGCTGAGCTTGGTCCGCACGGTCGGCCGGGTTTCCGCCTCGTACGGCAAGTCCTGGACGTTCTCCTGCGCGCTGAGCAACGCCTCGACGTCTGCGGCGCTCAACTTGCCCGTGAAGCGGCGGTCCTCGGCGGTGATGTCGCGCAGCGTGACGCGGAAATCCGGGTCGTCCAGTGGGCGTGCTGCGGCCAGGAACTCCTTGACGCTGCCCAGTGATTCCGGCGTCCGCCAGGCGAAGTCGAACAGGGCGGCAAGACGCTCATTCGCACTCCCGTTGGTGATCCCGGCGCGGTCGGCGAGGTCGAGCAGCGCCTCCTCGCTCGGACGGACCGGGTACGGCGCGGGCGCGGCGAGCCGGTCCAAGGCCGCGACGACGTCGGCGTGCTCGGGCGTGAACTCGTCCAGGCCGTAAAGGCGGTACGCCCGGTTCTGCACCGCCAGCTCGGCCGCACCGGGTCGCCCGATCTCCCGGCCGAGCTCGACCCGCACGGAGTCGGGGACCGAGTCGGTGAGGTATCGCACCATCTGCTCGGCCTCCTGACGGGTCACCGCCTTCGACGACAAGCCGTGCAGATCTCCCCAGTTCACCACGACGTGGTCGACGTCGGCCAAGGACAGCCCGCCGTGGACCTGGGCTTCGAAGTAGTGCGGGACCGCGGCGTACCCGTCCTCGCGCAACATCGCGGCCAGCTCCAGGTCGTAGCGGAAGCGGGTGGCCTCGCCGAGTGCGAACCGGACGTTGTCCTCGTGACCGTGGGCCAATAGGCCCGCCAAGTGCTCGCGGTCGGTGAAGCCCGGCATCCCGCCAGGGCCGTCGTTCGCGGAGTCCTTCGGTGTGTATGTCGCGCGGTTGCGCACATCCTCGCTCAGATGCAGGACGACAGCACCGTAGGCGTACACGCCCCCGGCCTGCGAAGGCGATGCGAGCGCCGCGTATGCGGGGGTTTCCGTCGGCGCGGTCGGCGCGAACTCGTGCGATCCGTGCAAGCCGGTTGCGGGGTCGCCCGCGAAGCGGCCGAGGATCGGACCGTAGCCCTGCTGCTCTTCGACCCAGCCCCGCCCACTGCGATCCGGCGTTCCGGTGGTGAGCTCGGACGTCCAGAACGCGGAGAGCGGCTCTCCGGAAACGAGCCGTTCCAGCCAGCTGACCGGCTTCGCGCGCCCGTCCCCGGCCGGGAACCAGCGCGTGGGATCGATGTTCCGGACCAGGGGCCAGGACTTGAGCATGTCCTCGGTGTCCCGGAGGATCTGGGCCATCTTCTCGGGATCGTCCACGGGATAACGGGTTCGCAGCCGGTCGTTGAGTTCCCGGACCCGATCCTGCGCGGCTCGCGCATCCTCCTCCGCGCGGTCGGTGCCCTGGTATTCGGCGGTGAGCATGGCGGTGCGCTGGCTCGGTCGCAGGTGCTCCCAGCCCGGTCGGCTCCACGGCTTGCCGGGCTCGGCCATCTCGCCGGCGAATTGGTTCAGGTGCCGCCGTTCTTGAGCGGTGAGCTCGTCCCGCACCCGAGCCACGGCGGCGGCTTCGCCGTCGCTCGCGTACCGCTCGGCGGCGAGCACGACGAGGTCTTCGATCAACTCCGGTCGCCGGGCTGCGCCCACCCCGTGATCGTGGAAGAAGGCGGAGTTGCCGCGCACGCGATCGACGAACCACCGGCCGTCCGCCAGCAGGTCGCGGTGCCGTTCCGGGGACAGTTCCCGCAAGGCACGGCGGGCTTCCGCGACCTTCGCGCGCCATTCACCGTCGAGCGCGGCATCGCGCTCGCGCTCGCGGAAACCGCCCGGTTCGACCGTCACTTCGACGGTCTTCTTACCGGGTTCCGGCTTCGGGGCGGACCGGGCCGGACAGCTGCTGCGAGAACTGGTTCCGGAGTTCGGCCGCGACCCGTTGCACAGCCTCCTCGCCGCCCCGGACCACCACGGACGGCCCCGGGCCGGCTTCGCAATCCCGAGCCATGGCATCCGCGACCGCAGCCATCCGGTCCACTTCAGACTGGATGGCGGCCGACAGGTCGCCGTCACCGGGGTCCAGGCGGAAGCTCGTCGCGGGGTTCTCCCCGGTTCGCAGCACCGCCGGTTTCACGACTTCCTCGACCAGATCCCGGTTCCCGGTGAGGGTCGCTGTGAGCAGTTCGCGCACGGACTCGGGCACGTGCACGTCGTGGAACCCGCCGTCCCGCCAGCGGCTTCCCTGCTGCGAGGTGCCCTGGTGCGTCTGCTGCCCCGTGGCCGACGTCTCAGGGGTCATTTGGACGCTGTCGCCCTCGTGCGGCCCCGATCTGCCGCCGAGGGCGCGCGCCTTGTGGTCGTAGTCGTCGGTGAACTCCACCAAGCCCTCGGCGAACTCCTTCGCCGCCTGCGGGCCCTCCTGCGCCAGCACCTTCCCGATCATCGTCAGGTGGTCGTTGAACCGCTGCCGACCCGCGACATCGTTGGCCTCGATGTTCAACTTGTGCACGCCGACCTCGTTGGCGATCGTCAACACCTCGTGGGACGTCGGGGTGTCGGCGCTCGCCTTGCCCTTCGCCAACCACTTCGACAGCTCGGCGAACTTCTCCTCCCATGCCTGCCTGTCCGGCGAGGGTTGCGACGTCTCCGAAGAGTTCGCCGTCTCCGTGCCCGCCGTGGAGTTTTCGGTCGCGGCGCTGTCGGTGTGCTGCTTCGGGGCCGCGAAGGTCGTATCCGCGTACTCGTTGTCCTGCTTGGAGTTATCGGACGGCGCCTGATCCAACGTGGCGGGCCGCGAGAATTCGCCCAGCGCGATCTCATTCGGGACCGGTTCGGGTGGTGGCGTGGGGGTCGGCCACTGCTGCGCCTCGCGGGCCTTGATCAGGTCCGACAGCGTCACCGGGTGGCCGCTCCGCTTGGCGTGCGGGACGAGGTCGATCAGTTGGCGCCGTTCCCACGGGTGGACCTCGGTGTCTTCGGCCAGGCCGAAGACCTGCCGAACCAGTGCATCGAGGTCTGTCACGCCGCTGCGCTGCTGGAGGTCGGCGATGCGGCGGACCGAGGTCAGCCACTCCGGATCGTCACCGCGGTCCGGGTCGAGCTGCCGTGCGGTGCGGACGATCTCGCGCATCCGGCCGATCTCCTCGGCGGTGACCTCGGTGTACACGCCGAGGTGCTTGCCCAGCGGGGTCGGGGCCCGGTGCAAACCGGTGGTGCGCGCCAGCTCGGCGAGTTCCTGCGGTGTCGGATCGGGTTTGCCCGGGCCGGGTTCCGCGAGCTGCGCGTGCACCTTCACGACGGTGCGGATCGGCTCATGGTCGTCGAAGGCGAACTCGCTGCGTTGTGCGTGCAAGGCCGCCACATCGCGGGCGCGGTGGTCGATCACCACCGGCATCGTGCCCACGTCCAAGCCCAACGCTGCGGCGTGCTTGCGCAACTCCTGGACGACGGCCGCGCTGCGCTGCTCGCGCGCGCCCAGTTCGTCGGGCAGCGATTCCACCGTGATGTGGATTTGCGGCAGTGGCATGCCTTGCTTGGCCAGCCACGCCGCGTTGCCCGCGAGCTTGCTGATGAACCGCTTCGTCTGCGTGGTCGCCAACTCGTCCAGTTGCGTGCTGCTGGCACCGAACTCGACCTGCACCCGCTTGTCGTCGTGGTCCGGGATGACGGTCAGCACCAGGGCGTTGGGCTTGTCCCCGAGGTGCGATTCGCTTTCGAACAGCGACTCGCCGGGCGCGCGCCCGAACATCTCGAACCACCACTGATCCCCGCTGGTGCCGAGCTCCTCGCCGCTGAGCGCCATCAGCGCACGCACCGCGTTGCCCTTGGCCGCGGCGAGTTCGCCCTTGATCCGCTGCCGCTCCTGGTCCGCAGTGGGGCTCTCGCCGAGCTCGTCCAGGTTCTTCTGGTGATCGATGATCTCCAGCAGGCTTGTCGCGAACAACTCGCGAGATCCGGTGCCCTCGTTCGCCTTCGTCTTCTCCTTCGCCTTCTCCTCGGCGAGGACCTGTTCGAGTTCGTGCACCCGCGTTGCGTAGTGGGTGAGGTTCTCCTCCAGCACGGTGCGCAGGAACTTGTTGTCCTTCTCCCGCCGCCTGGTGTTCTCCAGCACGATGTGGTGCTGGCCGTCGGAGCTTTCCAGCACGACCGGCGCGAAGCGGTAGAACCGCATCCGCTCGACCCGGCGCCCCTCGTCGGAACCGGAGGAGAAGTCCAGCGAGAACCGGCGGCTGCCGTCATTGTTGGTGCCGTGTGAGATCGGCTGGATCAGATAGCCCTCGCCGACCCGCGGACGAGCGTGCTCGTTGATGCCCAGCTTCGCGGCCGCCGAGCCTCCCCCACCGGTGCGGGAGAATGCCCGGCCGTAGCCCTCCCCCGGCGTCGGGGAGTCGTACTCCTGCTCGTCCCAGCCCCGGCGCACCTGTCCGGCGGCCCATTCGGTGTTGGCCAGTTCCGGCGTGGTCGAGACCAGCGCGTCGGCCAGCTGGTGGGTGCCGGATATCTCCTTGTCGCTGGTGGTGTTGATCTTCGCCGTGGCAAGCTTGCCGGTCCCGCCCGCGCCGGGCGGGCGCGTGTCGTAGAGGACGGCGTGCGTGGGCGAGGCACCGAGCACATCGCGGGTGAATTCCTTCGAAATGTCCGAGACACCGCCGTCCCCGAAGTCCGGCACCACCCGGTAGAGCCGCTGCAGCTTCCCGCCTGCGTTGAACTCGATGCCGGTGCTGTCGTCCACCTGCAACTTCACGGCCCCGCCGACGCGGTCGAGGTCGGCCTGCGCCCTCCGCACCACATCCAGCGTCGCGAAGACCTCCTTGGCCCCGTGACCGTGCGCGGCGATGGCCAGCGTGCCGTCGCCGGAGATCCGCACCGGCGGATGCTCATCGACCAGCACCGGCCGCGCCCCGAGGAACCGGGGGAAGGCCTGGTCTCCCCCATCGATGATCTGCTCGTTGGTCCGATAGGCGAACGGCCCGGCAGCAAGCTTCTGCGCCGCCGCATCCGTGCCCAAAGGGGATCCGAACGTCTGATACTTGGTAGTGGTCCACGAAGCCGGTGCGGCACCGCGGTCCGACATCGAGCGCGGATGCTGGTCCTCGCCCCCAGCCTTCACCGAAGGCGCCTCCGTGCCGTCACCGGCGTTGGAGTGCGTCGGGGCGGAATCGTCCGCGTTGGCGAGACTTTCCCCGCTGTCCGGCTCCGATGTCGACCCGGCGCTGTCATCGGCCCAGTAGTCCGAAGCATCCGAACTCTCCCCGCCGAGCGAAGCTTCCCCGTCCGACGATTCGGAGATGCTCGCGGCCTGCGGATGGTCGACGGGCAGGGTGAGGACTGCCTCGGCGTTGTCCGCCCAACGCACGAACCCTTCGAGGTCGAGCATCTGGACGTGGTCCACCTCCGGATCAGCGACCGAGAACAGCCGCGTACCGTCCTGGCGGACCGCCTGGACCAAGACAAGCTGCGCATGCACCCCGATCGTGGCCCGCACCGCGCCGCCACTGCCGCGAACGCGCTCCCACAGCTGCCCCGGCTCGGTCTCGCCGTTGATCCGCACCTGCTCGCGGATCCCGTTGGTGCTCATCACGTCCGACAACGCGGCGCGCAGGCCGTCGAGGGCGGGCCCGTCCCACATCAGCATCGCGCGCATCGTGGTGCTCCACGCCCTGGTCAGCTCGGCCCACTGCTCGTGGTGGACCGGGCTGCCATCGGATTCGGCCTGGATGAACGCCAAAGCCGTCTTCTCGATGCTGTCGAAGGAGTCCTGCGCCATCTGCTCGATCTCGTCGAACGCCTCCTGCGCCCGGGTGAGGTGCTGCCGGACGAACTCGTCGACGGCATCCCCGCCCCACCGCTGCCCCGCCCCGGTACGGCTGGCCTCCATGGTCAACGCGGTCAACTGGTCGTCCAGGTGCCGCACGACGTGGCGTCCGACCTGCAGCAGCCCGCCGATCGTCGGCATCGTGCCCGCCTGCAGGCCGTGCGCGGCGATCAGGTCGCGCCAGTCGTGGCCGTCGGTGCCGAACAAAGCGTTGCCGAGGGCCTCTTCGTTGTCCAGCAGCCGCTGGAAAAGGCCGTCGTGAACCAGCTGCTGGCGGAGGTGCGGGTTCAGGTTCACCAGCGACAGCTGCGTCAGCCGGCGGGACGGGCCCTGTTCCGGCTCGTAGCCGGAGTGGCGCAGCAGCGATTCGCGCGCCCGGAAGGGGTCCTTGCCCTGGCCGGTGAGGTCGGCGATGTTGTCCAACAGCTCCTGCAGGCCATGCGGGGAAAGCGGCTGCGCGGCCAGTCGCTCGTGCCGGGTGCTGGCGTTGTGGTGCATCGAACCCGAGACCACCGCATCCCGCACCGGCACCAGCGCCGCTGACAACACGGCATCGGCGACCAGCGACTTCAATCGCGCAACATCAAGGCCGGGCACCAAATCCAGGTTCGCGCGGATCTCCCGCAGCGCGCGCCCCAGCTCCGGCCGCGACAGGATCTCCGCCGTGTAGTCCTCGACCCGTCCGTCACCCACCCACTCGCCCAGCTCGGCACGCGCCTGCGCGAACCGCTGTTCATCCAGGCCGAACGCGGCAAGCTCCTCGGCAACCGACACCTCCGGCTCCGACCAGCCGTCGGGAAGCTCGGACGGCTCTGACGACTCCGTTGCGTGTTGCGAAGATTCCCACGACGAAGTGGCCGATTCCACCGATTCGTCGGCAGCGGACCAGCTATCCGATGTGGACGCCGACGGTTCCGGTGATCGCTGCGTCTCCTTCGTCGGGACCTCGTCCTGGAAGGGCCGGTCCGGCAGATCGACGAGGTCCATCCGGAACTTGTTCCGGCGAGCCCACTCCAGCATTCCGACCGGGCTGTAGTGGTCGGGATGGGACTTCTTCGGATCGTGCACCAGGAAGGCCTGCTGCCCGTCGCGTTGGATCGCCTCCAAGCAGAGCGCATGGGTGGCCGTCGTCAGCGTCGCGCCACCGTTGTCGTGCACCCGGCGCCAGCATTCGGCTATGCCGAGCTCGTCGCTCAACCGCGCGAACTCCACTTCCCGTCGCGGCAGCCCCTCGTCGACGAGGGTGGTCTGCAACGCCTTGCCGAAAGCAATGCTGTTCACCGACGCGAATCGCCGGAAAGGGCGGTCGATCACCATGAGCAGCGCCGAAATCCCCGCGCTCCAGCCCCAGTGGCCACTGATGAGCTTGGTGGTCAGCACGGGGGTGGAATCCGGCCCCTGCGACGGATCGACGACGACCGACAGCTTCTGCATGGTGCGTCCCCACTGCTGGCTGAGCTCGGCCCACGCATCGGGGTTCCGGGTGTCGCTGTCGATCAGCTCCGAGGCGCGGCGCTCGATGTCGTCGAACACCTCCGCCGCCTCGTCGAGGCGGTCGGACACCAGCTCGCGGATGGTCCGCCCGAAGATCTGGTCGCGTTCGTCGAGCACTTGCGCCCACTGGGCCGGCGGGTTGTCGATCAACGCCCGCACCTCGTCGGCGAGGTTCCGACCGACCAACAGCAGTCCCGCCGTCGTCGGCACCTTGCCCAACACCTCCATGTTGGCCACCGAAGCGAGGCAGGTGGCCAAGAAGCGCTGTTCGTCGTGCCCGCCGGAAGCGAACATCGACTCGACCAAGGCGTCCTCGGAGCTCAGCAGACGCTGGAACAGCACATCGCCGCGCAGCCGCAGCCGCGCCTGCGGAGTCAGGTTGACCAGGGACAGCTGGGCCAGCCGCTGCGGCAGCCCGTCGTCCGGCCGGTAACCGGAGTGCTCCAGCGTGGACCACGCCGCGTCGAACGGGTCGGACCAGCTCTTGAGATTCTTGGCGATCTCTACCAGCACCGCCGTCAGGCGGTTCGGCGTCAGCACCCGCACCGCCGACCGCTGGTGCACCGCCGCGTGATCGACCCCGGCCAACGAGCCGGGGGCTGATTCCCGGACCGGCACCAGCGCCGTGGCCAGCACCGCATCCGCCACCCAGGCCCGGAGCCGGCCACGACTCGGCTCCGGGATCCGGTCCAGGTTGGCGTGGATGACCTGCAGCGCCTCCCGAACGCCCGGATTGCCGGCGATGGCCGGCGAATGGTCCTCCAGCTGACCGGTGGCGGCCAGTTCCTCGAACTCCGCGCGAACCTCAGCAACCCGCTGCGCATCCAAACCGAGATCGACGAGCGAGTTCAGGGCTGCCTCGTGCACGCCACCACCAAACGGTGCACCGGCATCGCTGCCCGCCTTGATGTGCGGATCAGTCTCGCCCGGCGGAGCATCCGCGTGCGGAGCCGGACCGGACGAGATCAACGTGGATCCCGTCCACGCCTGGCTCACCCAGCCCTTCGGCGAGTGCCCCACCCACGCCGAGCTGCCGCCCGGAGCACGGCCCCGCCTGGCGAAGTACTCGGCACGATCGCGCTGGTACCGGTCGTACAACGCGTTCGGATCGGCCCCGGACTCCCTGAGCCTGGCCTCGGCGTTGCCCAACCGCGCCTGCGCATCCGCCAGCTGCTCCTCAGTCTCCTCAACGCGCCGAAGCACCTCCGGTGCGCTCCGCGACCCACCCGCAGCGGACCGATCCAGCTTCGCCTCACACCAATCGCGCTCCGCGCGAGTTCCCGCGTATTCCTGCCACGCCCGGTATTCCTCGGGTGTCAACTCACGGCCGAGCGCCTCTTGGAGGGTCTCCCGCCACTGGGCGTCGAACCCACCGATCTCCAGACGCGAGGCCTGCGCCGGAAGGTTGTTCCCACTCGCGACGGGCACGTCGGCATAGGGGTCCTGCTGGGCCGAGTTCACGATTTCTCGTGGCGGCGCCGCGTCCAACCGGATTCCGCCGCCCCCGGGCACGAACCGACTGCGCCGCGCTGGCGGACGCATCTGCGTGCCGGCCTCGTGAAGCAATTTCCGGACGGTGTCATCCTTGATTCCGGTCTGACGAGTAAGCCCCAGCGCGGTCATCGTGTGCTCGGACTCGTAGGCACCCTTCAGCCGACCAGCCAGAACCCCACGAGCCACCCGATCACGCAACACAGCACGCCGCTTGGCCCCCGACCCCCTCAACTCATCGGCCAACTCAGCCCAACTCGCACGCCCCACCCAATCACCGAGCGACCCGGGAACAACGGCACTACCACCACCGGCCTGATCACCAACATCCGAACTCACCGCAGACTCGCCCTGCCGCAACGCGCCGATCTCGTGCGGATGCTGCACGGAATCCATCTCTTCGATCGACACCTGCTGAACAACATCCGACATCGCATCGGCGTGATCGCCGGAGCCTCCACCCGATGCTGAATCACCGTGTTCGCCAGACGCTTCCACATCCCGTCGCGGCGGCTGGGCGTGCGGCACGCGCGCTGGCGCACTCGTGCCCATCGAAATGGACCGTGTGCTCGCGTACCTTGCCTCAGCGACAATCCGGTCGATCTGCGGCCGAGCGATACCGATCAACTTGGACAATCGCAACGAGGTCATCGACGGGTCTCGGTCAATGGCGTCCATGAGCCTGCGGCCGAGGATCGCCCGTTCGTCCTCACTAGCCAGAATACGCCGCCGTTCCTCGGGAAATACTCCGAACACGGCCTTGAACTCGTCCCAGGAAGCCGTGCCCACCCGGCCTTCCAAACTCTGTGCTGGAACAGCGTTCAGCGCCTCCTGGGTCAGCGCCTCCACCGTCTCCTCATCGAAACGGGTCAGCCTGGCCAGACGGTACGGCGTCACCGCCGGGTCGTCGTCCTGCGCCTGCTTGAACCTGCGCCCAAGAACCGCTCGATCATCCGGGCGATCCAGCACGCGCTGCCGCTCCTCAGGCCCAACGGCCGCGAACTCACCCCAGGAAGCCGTCCCCACCCGGCCTTCCAACTGAGGAGCCTCAACGCCGACCCCGGCCTCTTCTATCAGAGTTCTCGCCGAAGTTTCTTTAAAGCCCGTCTCCTTGGACAGGCGGTACGGCGTCATCCTCGGATCGCTGTCATGCGCCAGCTTCAACCTGCGCCCAAGAACAGCTCGGCTCTGCGGATCGCCCAACACTGCTCGCCGCTCTTGGGGTGTTGCATTCTTGAACTCCTGCCAGGTCGCCGTGCCCACCCTGCCGACCAGACCACCAGCTACCGGCCCCGGTGCTGCAACCGTCCCGCTGTGGACAGGAGGTGCACCGACCTGCTCCGTCTCGGCCAACAGGGGCTCCGCCTGCGCGAACAGCCACCCGGTCAGACCCTCATCATGCTGCCCCGCTACCAGCACAAACCCGGTGTCCGGATCCATCAGCTCGAAGGATCCGTCGCGGTTCACCAACTCCGCGAGCGACCCGTCCTCGCTGTACCGGGCTACGCGCCCATCCGGCAATGGCACCACATCTTGCTGCCAAACGACGTCCGGAGCATTCGGCAACGAGCTCTCGACCTGCCCCAACAGCTGACCGGTCAGCGCCCCATCGTGCACCCCCCTGTCCAACGCCACGCCGGATTCCGAGTCCACCACCTCGTACGTGCCATCACGGTGCAGCAGCTGGGTCAGCGACCCGTCAGCGCTGAAGCGCACCACCATCTGCCCATCCGGCAACGGCAGCGGGTCCTGCCAGGAGACCTGGCCGAACAACGACCCCGGCGAAATTCCACCAGCGTCCACCGGCAGCGCGGCCGCCTCGTCCATCTCAACGTCCAGCAGCTCCGACAGATCATCCTGCAACAACGAATGCAGGCCATGAGCATCTGAAGGCACTGCGCCACCGGGCTCGACCATCACTTCATCCTGAGAAGTGGTGGCCATCATGTGATCGGTGCCAAGCACAGGCTCGGTCTGCACTGTCGGATCCAGTCCCCAGGCCCGCAGCCCTCGCTCCGCAGCCGCAAGATCACCCCGGGCCTGCCGGAGCGCGTCCTGGGCACGCTGCATCGCATCAGGCACGGTGTTCGAACCGCCCACACCGCTCAACGCCGGGTCGTGCGCCGCGATGTTCTCCTGGACCAGCGCGATGTAATACGCCTCCCACGCCGCGGCCGGAGTCGCGGGCGCATTTGCCGTGGGCTGGTACCCCCAGCTCGGCGCCTCCTGTCCTGCGCCGGGAAGGCGTGCCCGTTTGCCTGCGCCTTGCGACGACTCCGCGGCGATGGTGCGCTTTCCGTACAGCGCGTCGTGCAGCTCCTTTCGGAGTTGATCGACTTTTTCGCCATCACCGCGCAGGATGGCGTCGGCGAGGCTCTCGTGGTACTTCGGCGGCAGCGACTCGTCCACCATGTACACCGATTGCGTGGCCCGCCGCTCGGCCTTGTACGCCCGGGCCTCCATCTCGGCCACCTGTTTGGCGATGGTCATCGCTTCCTCGGTCGAGCCCACTCGGAGGTTCCCGAGCGCAGGCTTGTGGTTCGCCGGACCGATGCTCGCGGCCTCGTCCTTCGCCGTCCAGATGACGTTCTTCGTCCACCGCCCACTGTCGTCGCGGACCATCTCGATGACTTCGACGATGTCCTCCTTGGGAATCTTTCCGAGGAAGGCCACCTCCTTCTCCCGTTCCGCGGCGAACCAGTCGATGTCGCGCACGTCGAAGGTCTTCCGGACGTCGATCCCGGGCTTCGACGCGCGGATCTCATAGCGATAGCGGCGGCTTTTGTGGCGGTAATCAGGATCAATCGTGGTCGATACGAACTGCGATCGGCCGGTTGTGGTGACGTGGCTTTTGATCGAATCGAGGTAGACCGCGTCCTTAGGCAGAAGTCCGTAGTCCAACACCACGGCCGGATGCTCATCCAACCACCGGAACGCGGTGATACCGGGCTCGGTCTGCACGAAACCACCGCGGACGTCATCCGTATGCAGGAGGTGGTTCGCCTTCCCACCGAATGGCGGACGCTGCAAGCCGTGCTGATCAGGGCCCACGACAACGGCCGGGTCCGAATCAGGATTGTCGTGCTGCTCACCGGGATCGACCACCACCTCCGGCGTGGGGTCCGACGATGACACCGCGGCCGGTGAAACCGGTGGTGCCGACGAGCTTTCCAGTTTCGCCAGTTCCGCTTCGGTCGGGCCACCCATGAACAGCGTGGTCGCCACCAGGCCCCTGCCGAGCTCGTACCACTGCCAGACGGGGAAGCCCGGCTGTTCGGACACGACCCCGATACGCGTGCCGTCTCCGGAAACCGCGCCCCAGAAGTGGATGTCGTCGATCGACTGACCGCGAATCGTCCAATTGCCGATCGTGTACGCACTGCTGGCGAAGTCGTCGGAGTTGAACAGCGAGCCGAAGGTGTCCGCATCCTCGCCCGCCAACCCGTACCGGGACAGGCCGTCGACCTCGGCGTACGCCGGGACGAGATCGACATCCATGTCGGTGTGCTGGGGACTTCGGGAGCCGGACGACTCGGCCGGAGCACCGGTCATGTCATGGCCGGATCCGCCCGGCGACTGCGACGCCTCCCGCGAACCGCCACGCAGTTTCGCCTGAGCCGGGAACTGCGACTCCTGGTTCGCGGCATCGTGCGGTTCGGCCGGCGCCTGCTCCATCATGGCTGGCCGCGAGAACTCGCCCAGCCGGTGGATCTCCTCACCCGGCTGCGGCCGCAGGTAGCGCCGGGCCTGTTCCGGCAGCTCGACGCGGCGGTCCTCGTGCCGGTCGACGGTGATGCTGACCAGTTCGCGGTCAGTGACGGTCCGCACCAGCCCGGCCAGTTCCGGCCGCTGCGCGAGGTAACCCAGCGCGGCGGTCCAGATCACATCCGGTGCCTCGTGCCGGTGCACAGCATCAGCCACCAGGGTCAGGTGCAGATCACCGTCGCGGTTGTGCAACTCCCGGACCAGCGTCTGCACGACCTTCTTGGTCAACTCGAAGGTCGCCGCGCGATCTTGCAGCGAGATCGACGGCGTCGGGTGCGGGCGGGAGACCCACTGGCCCCCGGTGTTCATCGCCGCTCCGGCGATGGCTCCTCGCTCCTCTCCGTGATGTCCGAGCTCATGGCCGAGGTTCGCGATGTTGAGCGGGCCAGTGCGGGAGATGACCGAATAGCGCTGCGGCCTCAGCTGCGAGTTGGTGACGAAGCTCTCGGCGGGGAGGAAATCCGGTGCCTTGTGGATCTCAGCCTGCGTCTTGCCGTAATTGTCGCGCATCCGCTCGAAGAACTTGTCGGCGAACGGATGCCCCTTGGGCAGCACGAGCAGGTCGTTGTTGACCGCCCCGCCACGCTTGTGCACCCCATACGCTTCACGCGAGTCCAGCACCTGCTGCATCTCATCCAGCAGGCCCCAACTCGTCGGGTACTCACCGTCGCTGTACAGCAGGCCGAAACGCTGCCCGACCGCCACCCGCAGAAGGTCGCTGGCCGCCGTATATCCGGGTTTGGTCTGCTTGGCCAGCTCGGCCAGAAACGCCTCCTGGTGCGGCATCGGCCACGAGCTGTGGAAGACCTCGTGGACGTTGACCAGCGTGACGTTGTTGTCCTCGGCCCACCCCAGCATCTCGCGAACACCGGACAGCACGCCCGGCTCATCACCGACCGGGAACTGCGCGGCCTGCTCGAACAACGCACGCGGCACATCGGTGAACACCACCATCGGCGCCCAACCCCGCACCTGCTCATGCGAGTCAGCGATGTTCGCGCGCATCTCGCGCTTCCCCGCGCTGCTGCCATCCAGCGAGCCACCCAACCAGATCGAGGCACGACCACGCACCAGTTCCAGCTTGGCGGGCAGCGGCGGCTGGTTCTCCGACCAGCCCCGCTCCCGCTCGGACAACTCCCTGGTCAGCACGAAATCGTCGAGATCCTGCAGGTTGTGCGGCGCGAGATCTGACCAGTCCGGCGCCGGCCGCTTCAGATCCAGCCGCTGCAACAAGTCCAGGCCCTGACCAGCAGTGATATCCGAATAATCGTGACCGCGCAGGAACTCCGGCGGCTCGGCAGGCTTGTGCAGTCCGAACAGGTCCGGTTCCGGTAGCACACCAACCGGCGACGAGTCCGACAGCGTCGCCGCGTTCAGCTCCGCCAGCAACCACCCGGCCGGATCCGACTCCTCACCAGGCACCTCCAAACTTTCCACGACCGAGCCGGTGTCCACAGCGGACTGTCCATTGGAATTCTGCGGCTTTGCCTCGCCCAATGCGTCAAGTTGATCCTGCCCCGGCGCGCCATGCGAAGTCTTGCCGCGAAGGTCCGGCTTGACTTCTTCGTGGTTCGATTGCTGCGACAGCTCGCTTCCGTGCCCCGCGGATCCGCTGGCCGTGTCATCGCCGAGCCCGTGCCCGCCGGCCCCGTGCACCTGGTTCCACGGCAGCTTCCCCCGCTGCTTCTCCGACAGCTTCTGGTGCGGGCCGTGCTCACTGCTCGATCCGCCGTCCTCCTGCTTCGGCGCGAGGAAGTCGCTCAACGACTCCGACTTCGCCGCTGCGCCGGAGGATTCCGCGACGGTCTGCTGGTGCTGGACGGTGTGCTCATCGTCCAGCACCACCGGCTCCTGCTCGATGTCGATGTGCTCTTCGGGTGTCGTTTGCTCGTGCGCCGGGGCATGGTCTTCCGGCGGTTCGAGGCCCAGTGAGCGCAGGCCCGCTTCGTCGGTCCAGAACACCGATCCACCGGGTTCGCGCACCACCCGCGGCTCGTTCCAGTGCCCGGGCACGTTGGTACCGCGGTACTCGGGGGTGAGCAGCCAGGTCACGTCGCTGCGGACCAGGTAGATCTTGCCGGACGAGGAGTGCTCCTGCTCGAAGGTCTTGCCACCGACCTCGCTGGTGTCGGTGACCACCTTCTCCGCCGCTGGGCCCTTGATCGAGATCTCGCCGGCCAGGCGCCCGATCTGGCCGGGTCCGGGACCGCTCGGGTTGGAATTCCACAGCAGCCCACCAAGCCCGGCGCGGGCGGACGTGCCGCCCGCGAGCGTCTTCTCGTGCGTGACCTTCAGTGTCTCGCTGCCGGTCTGCTTGCCCTCGAACGAGGTGCCCTTCATGGAGACGGCAGTAACGCGCTGATTGCGCAGTTCCGCATGCAGGGTCAACGACTTGATCGGCCCGTGGTTGAGCGCGCCGGCCTCGAAGTACCGGTCCTCGTCGAGGCCCCCGATCCGGTAGCCGTGTTCGCTCATCGCCGACTTGAGCTGCGACGACAGGGCGCTCTGGGTGGTCATCGCCGAGATCAGATGCCGCGTTCCCGTCGCCCCGGCCGGCAGTGGTGGCGCGGGCCTGCCCTCCGTTGCCGCGTGCAGCACGCCATCGAGCAACGCGTCAATTTCCGCGCGAACGCGGTCGGCCTGCACGGTTCCGCGACTGCCCGTCGGAAGTTCGTGCTTCGGGGCAGACCAGTCCACTTCGGACTCGTTGGCGGCGTTCTGGAGCTGTTCGAGGAGGTGGGCGTCTACCTCCGGGACGTGGCGGCGAACCGCGTCCTTGACGCTGGCGTGCACGTTGATCGGTTCGGAGGTGGTGGCCGGGAAGAACCGGTCCAGCACGCCGAACGACAGGCCCTGCGGCAGCCGCCCCCAACCCGACGTCTTCTCGATCGTGATCGTCAGGTCCAGGTCGTGCACGAACGCCAGCGTGCG
This sequence comes from Saccharopolyspora sp. NPDC050642, assembly GCF_040654735.1. Lineage (NCBI taxonomy): Bacteria > Bacillati > Actinomycetota > Actinomycetes > Pseudonocardiales > Pseudonocardiaceae > Saccharopolyspora > Saccharopolyspora sp. NPDC050642. Next base: position 49,723 of record NZ_JBFAIN010000009.1, read on the forward strand.
CCCGGTGTGCTCGCTCTTGTAGGTGGCCTCGATGCTCTTCGTGTCTTCGACGGTGCTCTGCGATTTGTAGCTGCCTTCACCGGCCCCGGCCGTTCCTGGATTGTGCTGGATCTGACCTTCCGGGAAGATGCTGAAGACGGCTTGCCCCTGCACGGTGTGCGTCGTGGCGGTCATGTGCTGCTCGGTGAGCTTGCTGGTGGTCTTGGACTCCTCGCTCAGCGTCCACTTGTCCGAGACCGCTTCGAACCGGCCGGGTTTCTCGGTGCCCTTGACCGTGATCGTGATGTCGGTGCGGCCGAGCGGCCCGTCGTAGTGGTAGACGGTCCGGATCCCTCCGCCGACTATGTCGGAGTACAGGGCGCCCAGCCCGGAAGGTGAGAGCGCGGGGAACAGCCGCGAGTGCACCATCGCGTCGAGCCGGCCCGCGCTCGGGTCCATCAGCCAGGAGTAGGCCGACGAGGCCGCGTGGGTGAGCGAGTGGTAGAGGTGTCCGACGAAGCTCACCCGGGCGCTTTCGGGGAGCTGATCACGGGTGAGCGAGCCGAGCGCGTCTTCCAGGTTCGACACGAGGTTGCGGGTGACCTCGGGACGCACGTTCACCCAGCCATCGCCCAGCTTCGGCCCATCGAACTGCCCGCCCTCGTAGTGCATGGTCGCGTCGTCCTGGGGGTGGTCGACGTGCCACTCGATGTCATCGAGCCCGGCGATCTGGTGGATCTGGTCGGCCGGAATCCACAGCAGGACGGCGTCGTGCGTGTCCACCTGGGAGTGCGTCCACTGCGACTTGCCGTAGCTGTCTCCGATGGGGCCGACGAAGTGTTCGGTGTTCCGACCGCTGAGGACTAGGCTGGCGTCGAAGGAGACGAGGTAACCCGGCCCCTTGTAGGCGCGCTTCTGGGTGTTCTCGTGCTCATGGGTGCGCGTGGTTCCCGACCCGGACTCGCCGGTCGTGGTGTGCGTGCCCTGCGGCACCATCGTGCCCTGCTGGTTGAGGCGCGCGTTGGTCCGGCCGTCGAGCGACGTGTCCGACGATGCCTTGGTGATCTCGCCGCGCCCGGTGGAGTCCTTGCTCTTCGTGGTGAGTTCGAGGCCGAGGGATTCGGCGTGGTCGATCACCTTGGGGTTGCTCAGGGACAGGTGCATCGCGGCTTCGCCGAGGCTGTCGGAGTACCCGGTGAACAGCTCGCCCTGGCGGTATCGCTCGACCTGCGCGTGGTAAGTACCGGTGACAGCGCGGTCGAGGTTCGCCCCGATCTCGGTCGGACCGGCGAAGTTGTGCACCCGGTTGGCCGCGATCACGCCGTCCTTGCCCAGGTACCCGAGCGGGTTGCTGGCCGCCGCCTCGTCACCGAGGCCGTCGTACGCCTTGATCTCCAGCATGAGCTTCTCGCCCATGCCGTGCGGCAGGTTGAGGCTGTGCACGGCGTAGTCATCGGGCAGCTTGGCTTGCTTCCAGCCGCCGGGCCGGGTCGGGGCGGAGCTGCGATGGTCGCGGAACTCCGCTGTGGACCCGGGCGGGGTCTCTCCGGCCTGCCCACCCAGCGGGTGCGATCCGACGGGGACTTCGGCGGTGGCGTCGGCGGAGAAGGAGCGCTCGCCGATGCTCCCGTTCGGCCCGAACACCTCGATGGTGTAGTGGATCCGCTGGGTGTTCCGGTAGTGCGTGCCGGTCTTCCACGAGGAGGCGCTTTCGTGCCCGGCGGTCACCGTCACGGTCCGCTCGAAGTCGCCGATCTTCCTGGTGTAGCTGCCGGAGACCTGCGCGGTGCGCAGCGGGAAGTTCGGGTCGACGGGGATCACGCCGCCGAAACCACCGGTGCCGATCCAGTTGCCCTTGATCTTGGTGGTGTGCTCGTCGTGCGAGGATGCCGTCAGCGTGCCCTTCAGCTCACCGTCCCCCGGCACCATCACCGGTGTCGCCTCGTAGCGCCCGGGAGTGGCGCGGATCTTGACCCACACGTGTTCGGTGCCGGTGGAGGTGCCGACGTGGGTATCGCGCGGCATCAGGAAGGACCACCCGTCGCCGACGAGCTCGGCAGCGTGTGCGGCGAACGCATCCGGAGTGATCAGCGCGTTGATCCGATCGACGTTCTTGCTGACGTGCGGGGCCTGGTGGCCCGCCCCGTGGTGCGGCGGCAGCACGTCACCGTCGAGGATCTGGTGGAGTTCGGTGGCGACCCGGTCCACGCCGCCGAACTCGACCTTGCCGCCGAGCACGCTCAACGGGGAAATGCCGCTCAGCGGGGTGGCCGTGTCGGAGTGCACGGGTGTGCTGCCTGATGCTTCGAGTTGCTGCGACGCGGAAACCCAGCCGTTGCTGACAGCGGCCTCGGGGCTCATCCACACGGTCGCGCCCGCTTCGACGTGGTGCGAACCGACGTCGAGGCTGTTGCCGTCGTCGAAGGTGATGCGGACTGCGTATTCCAGCGTCGTCCGGTAAGACCGCAACGGTCCGGTGCTGGTGTGCTCGGACTCAAGAGTGGAGCCCGTGGTGTTCTTCATGGTGTGCTCGTCGCTGCCGGCGCCGCCGATCTTGGCCTGGACGTTCACGTCGCCGCGGGCACCGGCCGCGAAGCTCGCGTCTTCCCCGCGAGGTATTGCGATCAGGCCGCCGCCGCCGAACCGGACGTCGGTGCTCTGCTTGGTCAGCTCCGATGCGGCGTGCTCGGTCTTCGCACCGCCGGTGCCGGTGACGGTCGCATCCTGCTCGTGGATGAGCGTAGGCGAGTGCACCGAGGATCCGATGTGGACGGTCGCGGTGCGCGTTCGACCGTGGTGCTGGTACTCCAGCGTCTTGGTGATCTCGCGGCCGCCGAGCAGGTCGCCCGCCCGCAACGACAGGCCGGAGCCGCTCACCATCTCGCGGAGCTGCCCGCGAGCCGTCGAGCCGACGGCATCGAGTTCACGTCGCAGCGGATGGTTGGCGGGCAGCGTCTTGGTGATCTCGTCGAAGAGGCCGTTGTCGCCGCGCAGGTGCGCGGAGTGCATTTGCTGCGGGTGGGGTACCTGCGTGTCGATGACCGGAGTGGTGTCCGTTTCCGGCCGCAGCGATTCGGGAATCGTCACTTCGATCCCGGATTCCTGCGTGCCGTTCCGCGTGGCGGAAGCGCCGTCGTGGCGGGTGACGGTGATCTCGTGCCACAGGTCGTGCCGGGTCGAACGGGTACCGCCGGGCAGTTCGACCTTCGAGGAGTGCTGGAGCGCCGATTCGGTGCCGAACTTCCACCCCGGCACCGCGGACGCCTTGACACTTGCATTCGCCTCCACCGCGCCCATCGGGATCGTGGTGCCGAGCCCGAACATGCCGGTGAGGTCGGCACCCTTCTCCCGCCGCACCGTGGAGGCGTTCTCGTCGGAGGTCTTGCCGTAGTCACCGGAGGCGTTCTCCACCTCGTGCTTCGGCTCGTCGATCACCGGCCCGGCCACGGGCGACTCACCGCCGACCAGGCGGGTGCGCACGGTAACCTCGACGGAGCCCGCGCCGTGCCCGATCCACTTGGTCACGCCTTCCTCGGACAGCGTGGTGAAGTCGTCCTTCAGCTGCACGTCCGAGAAAGCCGCCTGGAACGCGTTCTGGACCGACTCATCGATGCCGAGCTCGGTCATGGCGCCGGCCAGATCGGCGCGCAACTTCGTCCCATCGACATCGGTTGCCTTGACCAGGTTGGTGGCCACCAGATCCTGCTTGTGCTGCGTCGCGGGACTGGCCGGGGGCGGTGTGTCGTGGTGGAGCTCCTGCAGCTCGATGTCGCCCGAACCCATCTCGATGCTGATGTGGTCGGCCTGGTGAGCGATGTCCGAAGTGGACCGCGTTGCAAGGTTCGACGTCCCGGCTTCGCCTCCAGAAACCGGGGTTTCCGCCAGATTCCCAGCACCCTGAGATCCCACGGGCCAGGAACTCCCACCCGGAGCACGCCCGTGACTGGCGTAGTACTTGGCACGCTCATGCTGGTAACGGCCGTAAAGCGCATCCTGATTCAGACCAGGCAGCAACCCCCCGAGCCCACCCGCGGCAGAATCCAACTGCTGCTGAGCATGCGCCAGCCGGGCATCGGCCTCCTCCGTACGCTCAAGCACACCCGGCGCATCCTGCGATCCACCCACCGCGAACCGGTCAGGATTCACAGCAAGCACATCGCGCGCCTCCCGAGCACGCACATAATCCTGCACCGCCGCAAACTGCTCATCAGTCAGCCCACGACCAAGCACCTCACCCAGCGCGTTCCGCCAGTGCCCACCGAAACCACCGATCTCCACCGGCCGACCCGACGAACCACCGGAATGCCGCTGCTGTGACCACGTGACAAGACGCTCGGACGCCCGCCGAGCATCCAAAGCCTCATGCTCTCTGAGAAGCTGGTAGACGCTGCTCTCACTGACCTTGTACTTCGCGGCCAGATCCTTGATCTCCGCACCGGCCTCACGCCCGGCCCGGACCCGAACACCGAGGTCCGCGCGCTCCGCACTCCCCTTCGGGGGCAGCTTTCCGTTGCCGGTCGCGTCGACAGCTGATGTGCTCGCGGGGATCTCCTCGCGCTCCAAATGCGACGACCCCAAACCACCATCGGATTCGGACTGAAGAACCTGCTTTACGGCTTCGATATCCAGGTCGAGCTCTGCGGCGAGCTGCTCCGGCGACTTGCCTTCCTCCAGATGGCCGACGGCGATCTGGAAAAGCAGGTTCGGATCCACCTCGCCGGAATTCGCCGCGCCGGGCCGATCAAGAATTCCCGCATCCGCAAGAACCTGCTCGACCGCGGCGACGTCGAGTCCGAGCTCTTGGGCGAGCTGCCCCGCAGCCTTGCCATCGTGCAAATAACCGAAGACGATCTGAGTGAGCTGGTCCGAATCCACCCCACCAGACCGCGGTGGACCGGACTCGAATGCCGCCGCATCGAGTGCGACGGCATTCGGCCCGCCGGAAGACTCTCCAACATCCAGCACTTCCGACCGACCAGCGTGGTCCTGCCGGGGCCCCGCCTCCAGCGGTTCACCGCGTTTCCACCGGATCCCCCGCTTGACCAGCTTGTTCTCGATCTCGTCCGGCGGATAGCCGTACTTCTCGGCCAGGCCGCTGATCACGCTGTCCTGGTCGAACCCGGGCTGCCGCTTGGCCTGGTCAAACTCCTTGCGAATCGCACCAATCCGCGCGCGACTGATCTTTTCCTGCTCCCTGGGGGAACGAATCGTCACGTCCGCATCGAGAAGCGCCTGCTTGATCACCGAGTATTCCAGGCGGTGCTCGCCGACGAGCTGGTTCAGGCTCTTCCCGTGGACCTCGTAATCCGTTCGGATCTGCTCGCGCTGCGCCGCGTCAACAACTTTGCTGCGACTCTTGTCCAGCATGTTCTCGATCTCGTCCGGGCGATAGTCGTACTTCTCGGCCAGATCGCTGATCACGCCGTCCCGATCGAACCCGGGCTGCCGCTTGGCCTGGTCAAACTCCTCGCGAACCGCACGCATCCGCGCGAAACGGAGATTCGTCTGCTCCTCTACGGAACGAGACGACAAGCCATGGTCTTCGAGGACTTTTCGGACAGCTTCGTGACTTCTGCCGTGCTCCAGAGCAATCTGACTCACACTCTTCTCGTTCACCACGTAATCGAGGGAGATTTTGCCCACGACATCGTGAGTCGGATTCCACGGCTCGTGCCGCTTCTTGCGCGCTCCCGAACCCGGCGGTTGGCCGGCATCGTCCGTCATGGGCCGTTTCCCCGCAGCCGGATGCCCCGCATCCGCGGCAAGCTTGTCCAGATACCCCTGGTAGAGCCGCTCCGGATCGAGCCCGATGCCGCGAAGCGCAGCGGCGGCCCCGTCCAACTTGGTCTGGGCGTCTTGCAGCTGTGGTTTGAGCGTCTCCTGCTCCGTCGACAGCTTGAGCGCAGCAGCCCTGCCATCAATCGTTTTCAACACATCGTGATCGGCCCGGGCAGCCGCGTATTCCCGCCATGCCCGAAGCTCGGGAGGATTCGTTCCGTTCAGCTCGCGGCCGAGCTCACTGAAGATGTCCCGCGACCGCAGTTCGAACCTATCCGCCTTGGGGACATCCTCAGCGAACACAACGGCTTTTCCGCCGCCGTCATTGGCTCCCCGACGTCCCGCTTCTGGTCGATAGCCGCCGTCGAGACTGTCCTCGAAGATCCTTTGCGTTGAGATCTTGTACTTCGCGGCGGCATCCCGGACGTTCAGCCCGAGCTCACGCGTCAACGCGAACAAACGAGCCAGGTCGTTGCGTTCGGGAGTACCCTTTCGAGGGATCCGCCAGTTGTGCGAGGGCCTCCCGGCGGTGAGTGCAGGCTGGCCTGCCGCCGTCGTGTCGTGCGAACTCGACGGACCAGCCTCTTCCGACCACCGCGACCCGTGGGGTTGCAGCTCTCGCTGGCCCGGCGCCCCGCCGACCCCGTGCGGCTTCGTCGCCCAGTCCGCGTACAGCGGCTTCGGGTTGTCCTTCGGGCCGCGCAGCTCTTGCACGAACTCCTCCGCGGCTTTCCCATCGCCGTGTTCGTACAGAGCTGCCAGCTCGTCGAGGTTCCGCTCGTGCTCTGCGATCTTCTGCCGATCCAACCCTCCGTAGTACAGGTTCTTCTTCCGCGCGAGCTCGTGCGCTTTCTGCTTCGCCTGGCCCGAGACACCGGAGTGCGACGACGCGTCGGTGCCCGTGGATCCCGGTTTCGGCGTTCCAGCTACGACGTTGTCGCTCGACGACTGGGGCGCCCGCATCCGTTGTTTGCCCATGGCTTTCTCCGACAGCGGGCGGGCGTCGCCGGTCGTGGCAGCTGCGGTGGCTGCGGCTTTCTTTTCTTGCGTGGTCGGCGCGGTGGGGCGCGATTCGGTGGCGGGGGTGTGGGAATTGCCTTGGCTCGCAGCGTGCGAGACGCCGGAGGAAGTCGTGGCGGGGCGCTGCGCTGCAGGAGTTGGCGAGGTGGACGGAGTCGGGCCTCGCTGCGCGGTCGATTGCGGCTGGTCGGGGGATGTGTGGTGCGGGGTCGACTGAACGTGTGGCGACAGCATCATCGGCGGCGTCGTCTGCTGGGTTGCGTTCTCCTGCTCCGAGGAACGCTCCGCCGGCGTCGACCCCTTCGGGGTGGAGTCCGGGGGCGGGGTGACGGTCTCGTGCTTGGCTGCCGTCGGGTTCGTGCCCAGGTTTTGCGTGCCTTCGCTGGTCGCGCCCAGTGGCTGCGTGACGTGTTGCGGCGACACCGTTTCCGTCTGTGAATCGGGGCGTGTGCTCGTCCCGGAGGGGTCCGACATCGTTTGGGTCGTCGACTTCGTCGCGGTGTCGCCGACTGCTTCCTGCTTCGCAGTGGTGGTGTCCGTCGAGTGGACCGGTGTTCCGTGCTGATCGGGAGTCGAATCGGTGTGGGCTGCGGGGGTTTTCACCTCGCGTTCGGCGGTATGCGAGGTGTCCTGCTTGCTGAGGTGCTCCTCGCCCGGGTTAATGGTCTGCTGCTGCGATGAACCGTGCTGGGCTCCGGCCTCCTGGTGAGCCTGCATCTGCTGCGTGGCGGTGCCCTGATCGCCGGAGATCTCCTGGTGTAGCCCGTTCGATGCGTTGTGCTGGCTGCCACCGTGCTGTGTTGCGGTTACCTGGTTCTGCAAGCCGGTCTGCTGCCCCACGCCCTCCGAACCAACGCTCTGATCGCCAGCCGCGCCGTGCTCCTGCGCAGTTCCCACATGCTGCGAGCCAGTCTGAACCTGACCCGCGTGCTCCGAGCCAGCGCCCTGGCTGAGGTCTGCGTCCTGGTGCGCGTCAACATCCTGGTGCTGCGCATCAGACAGCCCCTGCGCAGCTTTCGTGATCTCGGATGCAGCGTGCTGGTCCAGGTCCGAGGCCACGGTCTTGAGACCTTCGGTCTTCGTAGCCCCGTCCGCTCCCGAGTGCGACGTGCCATCGTTGCTGGTCGACATCGACGACGACTTGTCCATCGTCATGCCCGACTCAGTGGCCGGCTGCTGGCCGGTCGTCTCCGTGGTACCGGAGGTCTGCTGCTGCGCCTCCAATCCCGTGTGGTTCCCGGCTCCCTGCTCGCCATAACCCGGCAACGTCGACCCGGAGTAGGCGGGCAGTTCCTCGCCCTTGCCGGTTGTCGGCGAGCCGCCGGTGGCGTTCGCCAGACCTGACGACTCGGTCTTCAGCGAGTTCGTCTCGGTGTTCGAGACCGGGCCGAGGGATTCGGTCTTCACCGAGCCGACCGCCGTCGCGTCGGCCGCCTTGCCCGCCGCCTCCCCGGCCTTGGCCAGGTCGTTGGCCTTCTGCTCGCTGATGTGCGCCCCACCGCCGAGCTTGGCGAAACCGCCGGCCATCGCGGAGGTGAACGAATAGCTGTTGGCCGCATCGTGCCCCTGCACCGCATCGGCGGCCTTCTCGCCTGCGTAGCCGCCGACGCCCTGCAGGCCCGCGTTGATCGTCGCGCCGGTCACCTGACCTGTGGCGGACTTCATGCCCTCCTTCACCGCCTCGCCGAGCGCTCCCTGCGCGGCGGCCTTGCCCAGTCCGTCCGCCGCCGACTGTGCCACCCCGCCGCCGACACCACCGAAGGCCCCGCTGATCGCCGCGCCCTTGAGCCGGTCCTCGTTCCAGTCGGTGCGCTGGCCACTCGCGATCTGGCCCAGCTGGGTCCCACCCTCGATCGCCATGGCGAGACCTTCACCGATAACGCCATTCACAGCGACGTTCTTGGCGACGTTCTTGGCCGCGGCCTTGGCGGACGACACGGTGACGTTCTTGACGACACTCGCTGCGATGTTCTTGGCGGCATACGTGGCGGCGCTCTTGACGCCGTTCTTGGCGATGTTCATGACGACGCCCTTGATGATCTGACCGATCGCGAACCGGACCGTCGCCACGATGCCGCCCGAGATCAGCCCACCGATGATCGGGATGAACGTCGTCGCGATCGCCAGCGCGACGAAGCCGAGTTGGACGCAGATCGAGATCTTCGCCGCCTGGATGTCCGCTGCCGTGTTGCGCGCCAGGTCAGACTGCTCCTGCGCGTACTGCTTCAACTTGAAGAGGCTGTCCTCGACCTTGGTCTCGGCGTAGTTGCGGTAGGCGTTCGCGAAGTCCCCGCGCATGTCGCGCGAGACATCGGCGGCCGAAGCCCGCATGGCGGCGTCGAGGACTTCGATTTCCGAAGCCATCTTCTTCCAGGCGTCCGCGATCCGGTTGAGCCCGTCCTCGTCGCCTTCGGGCCAAGCCTGTCCGCCGACCACGCGGAGGGCTTCCTGCAACCCGGCGGGGAGTTCTGTGGGCATGACCGCGTTCCTTCGATGTCGGAGGTCATTGCGGAATGGCTTGCGCAGCGGTGCGAACAGCGGAACCTCGGACGCCGTCCGGACTCCGATATCCCCCGGCTCATGCATGTACGGGCCCAACCCGGGCCGCGGGAGTCCTAGCTCAGCCGACCGGTGAAGTGCCGATCAGGATTTGGTATCCGGCGGCGGTGCCTGGTAGAGATCGGCCGCGGCAGCGCGGATACCCTCGGCGTTGCAGTCGTCCTGCTCCTGCAACAACCGGGCGGAGTCGGGCAGCGTCTTCTCGGCCACGCTCAGCAGGTTCTTGCCGGTTTTCTCCAGCGAGTCGGTCACCTTGTCGGCCGCCGGCTTGTAGTTCTTCTCGAACTCCGCGCCGATCTCGTCGTCGCTCCAGCACTTGTCGTCGGCCTGGAGCACGGCCTTGAGCTCGTCCAACGATCCCTGGAAACGCCGCACCGCCTCCGCGAGCTTCTGGGCGTCGGCCTTGACGCCGGGGGCGTTGACATACGTCTCGTCCGCCACGATCTACTCCTTGAAGTCATTGCGGAAGGGTTGACGGCTCCTTGCCTCCCGCGGCCGCACGGTCATCCGGACCTGGTGCGGTCCCAGTCGTCGTCGGCTTCGCCCTGCTCGCGCCGCCGGCCCGGGAAGCCTCCGAGGGGATCCTCCAGCGCCGGGCGCATGATCTGCCCGAGCATCTCGCCCAGGTCCGCCTCGCCGCTGGCCAGGCCGTGCAGATCGACATCGCCGAAGGCTTCGGCGGGCAGCAGTTCCTGCACCTTCGCGGCCGCCTTCGCCCGACCCTGCTGGATGGTGCGCAGCAGGAGCTCGCCCAGCTCGGCGGGGGCCATCGTGCGGTAGTCGGTCTTGAGGAACTTGATCTCGCGGAGTTCCGCCTGGCCGTCGAGCACGATCGCGACCACGCGGTCCGGTGACTCGACCCGCGTGGTGGTCTCGGCCAGCTCGCGCTGGAACTCGACCAGCTTCGCCTGCTGCTCTTCCAATGCCTGCAACGCCGAGCTCATGTCCAGCGGCGGGCGCGGCGCATCGGAGCTCATCAGGTGTCCTCCTTCTCTCGTTCCGGGTGCGCTCGACCGAGCGCACCCGGAAATCCGGCGCCGACCTGCCAGGTGCTCGGGTCCTCGCGCTCCGCGACGTTCCGCTCGCGTTCCTGGTGGCCGGGTTCTTGTTGCTCCTTCTGTCCCGGGCCGCCCATCGTGCGCGGGTTCATCGGCGGCATCCCGCCCTGCGGTCCGCCCGCTCCCTGGGTCGCGGGCCCGGTGCCTGGTTGTCCGGCCAGCCCGGGCCCGGTCTCCACCGGAGCGGTCAACGCACTGCCGTCGCTGCGCAGCCCGGTCGGCGACGGTGGCGGCGGAGCCGTCGCCGAACCGGGGAAGAATCGCGATGCCCCCAGTGCCGACGCAGCTGTCCCGGACGCCGGGGGATGTGCGGTCTGCGCGGCCGAGGGCAGGGCTACGGCGGTGTCGGTACGGGCCGACGGTGCCGCTTCAGGCATTCGATCGACACCGTCGCGCGCCGAATCGCGCTGCGAGCCGGGTTCGCCGCGCAAGTCCGATGTGGACATCTCGGGTCGCGTCCGGCTATTCGGGGCGTTGTTGACTGCTATTTCTTCTTCCTGAACGGAGTCATGGCTTGGGCGCTCACCGTCCTTATCCTCGCGATAGTCGGCCGAACCGTGCTTGTCGTCCCTTTCCTCACTCCTGTTGCGACTCTCGTCGGACTCGTCGCTGCGTTCCTGCCGTCCCTGCTTCTTCCGGCTCCGCCTGCTCTTCCCGAGCACCCCAGCAGCGGGCAGCGCCGCGGCCGGCAGCACCGAACTCCAGATGGAACCGGCCGAGCCCTCGCCCGGCCCCTCGACGGCCAAAGTCCCGTCCGAACCGGCGGCCGAATCGACCCCGGAGTCGCCCGCGCCGCCCGGTCGAAGTTGTCCCGGCTCGGCGAGTTGGTTCTCTCCTCCCGACCCCGCTCCCCCGCCGTCAGCGGAAGTCGGTCCGACCGTTCCGTCTCCGCCGTGGAAGCTCGCGTTGACGGCCTGCCCCGAGCCGCCGGGCACGTGGGACTGTTGTGCCGGTGGCGCGCGGAACCGGCGCCCCGTGCTCTGGTAGAAGCCGGCCAGCCGCCGCAGCACCTCCTGCGCCCTGGCATCCTGCTCGGCACGGACCCCGGGATCTGCGGGGAGACCGTCTCCGGTGCGTTGCGACCGGGCGTCCTCCACCTCCCGCTTGGCCTCCGCCAGCGCATCGCCGAGCTCGTTGAGCAGGCCCGCGTAGCTCGGCTCCGCGAGCACCCCGACGACCTGCTCGACCCGGTTCAGCAGCCGGTCCGCCGATTGCGCGAACATCTCGAAACCGGGCCCCTGCCAAGCCTGCTCCAGGTGCCGGAGCCGGCTGCGGAACTGCTCGGCCACCGAACGCAGGCGCGCGTCGGTGCGCTCGAACCGCTGCGCCGCGTCGTAGAAGCTGTGCGGATCGGCACCGGACAACGCCCGCACGGCCGCGTCCACATCGCCCGGGACATCGTCCGCGTCGGCAGCCGAGCTGGTCATCGCACCTCCTCCCATGGTCCAAAGTGGTCGAGTTCAGACTTGTTGAACGCCCGGCATGCCGGAGAAGCCCCGCACCGAACCATCGAACGCTTCGGCCAACCCGTCGCCGAGGGACTTCACCGCTGAGCCGTTGTGCTGGTCGAGCGCCTGGACGTCGGTGGCGAACTGCGCCATCCGGTCGGCGAGTTCCCGGAAGACCCGTTCCAGCCGCGCGCAGTGCGCGGCGATCTCGTCGCGTCGTTCGGCGAGCAGGTCCTGCAACCATTTCCCCGCCGGCAGGTCGCCCGGGCTGGGTGCGACCCCTGCCAGTTCGGCGCATCCGGCGCACTCGCCGGCGATGCCGGCGACCACCGACGCGGCCTTGCCCAGCTCGACGACGTCGACCCGCATGGCTGTGTCGTCGGTCATCGCGCGCTCAGTCGAAGCTCGACGCGAGCTTGCCGTCCATCTGCCGCATGTGGTCCTGCCCGGTGTCCACCGCGGAGGTGACGCGGTTCAGCGTCTCGTTCATGGCGGTGAACGCGGCGCTGATGTTGCCGGCCTTCGTCTGGTAGGTCTGCGACGCTTGGGCGTCCCAGGACTGCAGCAGGTTGCCCGTCTGGTTCTTCAGGTCGTCGATCTTCTGCGACAGCGCCTTGGTCGCCCCTCGCATCTTGTCGACGCCCGCCCTCAGCGCCGCGTACTGGTACTGGATCTCGTCGTCCACTGGTGTGCGTCCTTCCGTGCTTCGGGGCTGGTCCAGCCGACTAGTTGAGGAAGCGGTTCATGTCGGAGGGAGCCACGGGATCCACCCGCCCGGCGTCCTGCGGCGCCACGGGATCCACCCGCCCGGCGTCCTGCGTCCCGACCCGGCGGACCTGCTCCGCGATGTCCTGGTCCTGCGACTGGTACTTGGCGCTGGCGTCGCGGATCGCCTGCGCCATCGCGTGGAGCTCGTTCTCCACCGTCAGGCACTGGCGGTCCCACTCCATGTGCACGTCGTTGAGGGCCTGGATCATCGCGCCCTTGTTCTGCGACGCCACGGTCGCGATCTCCACGCCGAGCGACGTCCGCGTGCTCTTCACCTCCTCACCGGTGTTGTCGTGCTGGGTCGAGTACGCGTTGAGCCGCTCCGCGACCAACCGGGTCTGGTCAGACATTCGCCCGAACTCCTGTTCTCTCAGTCGCATCAACGGGTTTCACGTCGATTCGGGTGCTCCAGCACCCTGTTCAGGACAGCACCCCCGCGACACCGGTGGTGTTGGTGAGGGCATGTCGCCGTTGCCGGTAGGGGGATTACTCATCAGCTCCCGGGACGCACCTCGGTCGCGGTCCCCGGAGCCAACTCGGGGCCGTTGGGCAGCAACGCCAACAGCTCGCTGGGCACCGGCAGCGGATCGACTCCCGCGTAGCCCAGCGCCCCGACCGCGTCCGGGCCGGGCAGCGGGTACTTGATCCCGAGATCGGTGATCACGTAGTGGGCCCCCGTCGGGGCCCCCGGCGCCGGCAGGTCTCGGGCCAGCACCCCGAATGTCGGCGGGACCGAGACCTGGCAGGCCAGTGCCCCCGTCGGCTGCGGCGACCGGACGATGCCGGAGAAGCGTGCGTCGTCGCGCCGCACCATGACCACCTCGACCGGGACCTCGCCCCCTGACCCGACGGCGAACCGCGCGCACGGCACGTCGCGGTCGTTGCGGTCCACCGGGGTGATCTTCGGCGGGTCCACCGGCAGTTCCGGCGGCACCGCCGCCAGTGCGGACCGCGGCACCGAGCCCACCGCCGCCGCGTCGATCGCCACCGCGCCCGGCTTCGAGCCGGGATAGGCGGCGGCGAGGTCCGGGTCCGCCAGCAGCAGTCCCGCCCCGGTGCGGCTCAACGGCGCCAATCCGTCCGGCAGCAACACGTAGAACCGATCGTCCCCGAGGACTGGGTTGTGCACTTCGTAGACCTGCCCGACCCGCCCGGCCTCCCCCTTCACCGAGAGCGCCGGCTTGCCCAACTCGGGCACGTCAGGCGCGGTCAGGTCCGGCCCGCTCGGCAGCGCCTGCACCCACGACGAGGCCACCGGGAGCGGGCGAACGGCACCGTAACCGAGCGCGTCGATCACTGCTTGCTGCGGTATCCGGAACCGGCTTCCCCGCCACACCAAGTACTTCGAACCGTCCGGTGTGGACACCAGCAGGCCCGAATCCGGGCCCAGCGGGACACCCGCGATCTCGCGGACCTGCAACGCCGTCACCGGTGACGGCGTGTTCGACTTGTCGTAGCTGGTGTCAGCGCAGACGAACCACGGCGCGCGCGTCAGCGCGTCGGGTCCGGGCAGCGAATCGGGCGCGTTCGGGATGCCGACCGGAAGCCCGCGCGGCACGTCCCGCAACGAGTTGCTCGACACCGACACCACGTTCGCCTGCGGGCTGTTGACCATCAGCCGCGCCGACGCGAAGTTGAGCACCGGATGCAGGCTCCCGGCCAGGAAGAGGTACTTCGCGCCGGTCTCCTTCTCGACGATGATGCTTCCGGGCGCGCGCCACGACTTGTTCGCGCCCGGGGAGATGATCCCGGAGATGCCGAAGACGACGACCACCAGCGCCGCGACGAGGCACCCGATGATCGCGTTCACGGTGAATCGCCGGGTGGGTGGGTTCGGGTCGTCCGGGCGTCCGGACAACAGTGCGGAGATCAGTCTGCCCACGACGAAGAAGTAGGCCTGGACCTGGTCACGTCGGGATCGCATGAACGCTCGCCTCAGAACCGGTTCGGATGGAAGGAATGCGCTGCCCGCGGCCGCTAGCCGGCGAGCCCACGCACGAGGACGTAGACGTCGAGGACCGCCAGCAGCAACGGGATCAGCGTCACCGCCACCAAGCCCTCCAAGATGTCGATCGCACGCCCCCAGTACGGCTTGGGCCGCCGTCCTGGCATGGTCCGCGCGCACAGCAGGAGCACCAGCACCAGCACCAGCGCGACCGGGAACAGCACTGCCAACCGCAGCACGGGATCCGCACCGACCAGCAGCCACGCCCAGAAGGCCGCGACCCCGTAACCACCGGCGATCAGCACCGGCCACCGCGACCAGGCGCCTTCCAGCGAACGGGCCCGCAGCAGCAACAACCCGGCGGTGACGATGGCCAGCACCGCTTGCCACAGCTGCCACGTGGAGACGACCAGGGTGAACAGCACCACCTCGGTCACGGTGAGCGCGATGCTGAGGGCTACCAGGTACTGCGCCGCCACCGCCGAACGCTCGACCACGGTCTCGTGCGGAACCGGCTCGACGTCCTCGTCCAGTTCGTCGGCGCTGTTGGGCAACGCGGGGAGCGTCAGCCCCGCGAACCGGAACGACATGGTCGGCACGAAGCTCATGACGACCATGCAGAGCGCGAGCCCGAACGCCGCGGCTTGGTCGGCGCGCCACGCCAAGGCGGCGCCCAGCAGCAGCACCACGGTGATCAGGGCACCCGGCAACAGGATTCCCACGAACAGCAGCGCGGCGTCGGAGATCGCGAGCAGCGCGAGGACGGCCAGCAGCATGCCGAGGACCGCCGCGCACACCAAACCCATTGCCGGTGGCGCCGCGGGGTAGATCGCGACCGGCAGGAACCACCCGGACTGCACGGCGTAGGCCACGGCCAGGACGCCGAGGACAGATCCCGTGACGGTTGCGGACTTCGCCCGGGCAAGCGCTCCCCCCGCCACCAGCAGGCCGACGGCGCCGGCTCCGGCGAGCACGGTGGACAGCAGCGGGTTCTCCGCGACGGCGAGCGTCATCCAGCCCAGCACCAGCGCGAACCCCGCGAACGCCAACAACATCCATCGCGTCAACCGGTCGTTCCAGCGGTCGCGGCGGGCACGCATCTCCGCTGCGATCCCGTCCACGAGGTCGTCGAAATCCATCTCCGGCAAGGCTGCCGACCTCGGTCTGAGGAAGATGGTCTCGCCGTCGGCGAGCCCGAGTTCGGCGGTCGTCCGGTTCTCGTCCAGCGGGGGCTGCCCGAAGCGTTGCAACACCCACCCCTCGTGCTCCACCCCCTGGTCGGCCAGGTCTCGGCCCGCGTGCCGCAGGATCGCCGGCAGCAGATCCGCCAGCGGAACCTCGGTGGGGACCGCGAGTTCGACCGATCTGGATCCGATCGTCAGCCGTAGCCGGACGAGTCGGCTTGTGACATCCTTGGCAGTGCCTTTCATTTCGGTGTCCGGTTCCTCTCTGGCTGGCTGGCCGCAACCGCGACACGGCGAAAAGTAGCCGCGTCGAACCGCTCGCGAACCCGTTGTCCGGGCGCGCGGGGAATCCGTAGGGGAACGTTTCACCAGAAGGGCGATCACGTTGACCACGACGTTGTTCAACCGGCCCGCGCGCCGCGTGGGACCGAAGATGCCGGAGGGCGAACTCGCCCTCCAGGAGCCGCCGCCGGTACCGGAGTCGAAGAGCAACAGCCTGAGCACGGTGCTCACCTACCTGCCCATGGTGCTCATGTCGGGCAGCATGACGTTGACGTTCCTGCAACGCCCCGGCCCGATGACCTACGTCGCGGGCGGTGTCATGGTGGTCGCCATGGTGGGCATGGTCGTCAGCCAGCTCATCCGCGCGGCCAGCGAGCGCAAGCACAAGATGGGCGGCGACCGCCGGGACTACCTGCGCTACCTCTCGCAGCAGCGCCAGAAGGTGCGTCGTTCGCTGGCCGAGCAGCAGGCCTCGGCGGCCTGGACGCACCCGCACCCGGGGTCGCTGTGGTCGCTGGCGCTGAGCTACCGGCTCTGGGAACGTCGCGGCACCCACGAGGACTTCGGCGAGGTACGCATCGGCGTCGGACCGCAGCACTCCGCGCTGAAACTGGTGCCCCCGGAGACCAAACCGGTCGAAGACCTGGAACCGCTGTCGGCGCACGGGCTTCGCCGATTCCTGCGCGCCTACAGCAGGCTGCCCGCCGCACCGGTGCCGGTCTACCTGCGCGGGTTGGCGCGGATCCAGCTGCGCGGCCACGCCGAAGCGGCGCGCGCGATGACCCGCGCGATGGTCGCCCAGCTCGCCACCTTCCACTCCCCCGACGACCTGGTGATCGCGGTCTGCGCCGGTGATCGCGAGCGCCCGGCCTGGGACTGGGTCAAGTGGTTGCCGCACGCCCAGGACGCGCAGCGCCGCGATGGCGCCGGGCCGGTCCGGCTGATGGCCGACAACGTGACCGAGGTCGAGGATCTGCTGGGCGAGGACTTCACCGAACGGCCGCGCTTCGAGGGCGCCAGTCCCATCACCGCCCGCGAGCCGCTCGTCGTCGTCGTGCTCGACGGCGTCACCGTCCCCACCGGACACCGGTTCGCCGACGAGGGCTACCGCAACACCGTGGTCATCGACGTCGGAGGCGGGCTTCCCTGGCGGCCCGAACGCGACACCCTGCACCTGGACGTCGCGGAGGACGAGCTGAGCAGCGTCACCTTCAACCGCGCGGGCAAGGAGTCGGCCACCCGGCTCGGCGTCCCCGACGCGCTCGGGGGTGCGGCAGCGGCGGCGCTGGCGCGCACGCTCTCCCCGCTCCGCATCGGCGCGGCCACCGACACCAGCGAACCGCTGGCGACCGACTACGAGCTGACCACGCTGCTGGGCATCGGTGACGCGCACGGGTTCGACCGTGACGAGCTGCGACAGGGCCGGCCCGCGCGGCAGCGGCTGCGGGTGCCGATCGGCATCGACACCTCCGGTGTCCCGATCGAGCTGGACATCAAGGAGTCCGCCGAGGACGGCATGGGCCCGCACGGCATGCTCATCGGCGCCACCGGCTCCGGCAAGAGCGAGCTCCTGCGCACCCTCGTGCTCGGGTTGGCGGTGACGCACTCCTCCGAAGAACTCAACTTCGTGCTCGTGGACTTCAAGGGCGGCGCGGCCTTCCTGGGTTTCGACCGGCTGCCGCACACCTCCGCCGTGATCACCAACCTGGTCGACGAGATCGAACTCGTCGACCGCATGCAGGACGCCCTGACCGGGGAGATGAACCGCCGGCAGGAACTGCTGCGCTCGGCCGGGAACTACGCGTCGCGGCGCGACTACGAGAAGGCCCGCCGATCCGGCGCGCCGCTGGAGCCGATGCCCGCGTTGTTCGTCGTCGTCGACGAGTTCAGCGAAATGCTGGTCACCAAACCGGAATTCATCGACGTGTTCGCGATGATCGGCCGCCTCGGCCGCAGCCTCGGCGTGCACCTGCTGCTGGCGTCGCAACGGCTGGACGAGGGCCGCATCAGCAAGGTCGAGACGCACCTGTCCTACCGCATCGGGCTGCGCACCTTCTCCGCGATGGAGAGCCGCAGCGTCATCGGCGTACCCGACGCCTACGAACTGCCCACCGCACCGGGCAACGGCTACCTCCGCTCGGACACCCAGACCCTGACCCGCTTCAAGGCCGCCTACGTCTCCGGCCCCTACCGCGCCCCGCGCAGACGCGCCGGCCAGAAGGTCGTCGCGGAGCAGCTGGCCGAATTCACCGGCGAGCACGTGGCCCAGCGCCGGCTCGACGTCGAAGAACCTGTTGTGGCACAACCGCAAACCGGCGAGGAACGGCTGTCCACGATGGACGTGATCCTCGACCGGCTGGCAGGCCACGGCCCGGCGGCGCGCCGAGTGTGGCTACCGCCGCTGCGGGAACCCGCAGCGCTGGACGACCTGCTGCCCGCTCTGCAGGAGGACCCCGAGCTGGGTCTGCACGCGGTGGACCGGGATCCGGCGCGCACGCTGGTCGTCCCGGTGGGCTTGGTCGACCTTCCCGCTCAGCAACGCCGCGAGCTGCTCGCCGCCGACCTGTCCGGCGCGAAGGGGCACGTGGCGATCGTCGGTGCGCCCCAGAGCGGCAAATCCACGTTGCTGCGCACCCTGATCTGCGCCTTCGCACTGACCCACACCTCCACCGAGGTGCAGTTCTACTGCCTGGACTTCGGCGGCGGGTCGCTGGCCGCGCTGTCCGGCCTGCCGCACGTCGGCAGCGTCGCGAACCGGCTGGACCGGGACCGCATCACCCGCACCGTGCAGGAGATCACCAACCTGCTGCAACGCCGGGAGCAGCTGTTCGCCTCGCACAACCTCGACTCGATGGCCGCGTACCGGCGGGCTCGCGCCCAGGGCCGGTTCCTCGACGAGGACCCCTGCGGCGACGTCTTCCTGGTCATCGACGGCTGGTACACGCTGCGCAACGAGTTCGACGACCTGGAGACCCGGTTGCAGGACATCGCCGCACGAGGCCTCGGCTTCGGCATCCACCTGGTGGTGTGCTCCGCGCGGTGGTCCGACATGCGCCCGTGGCTGCGGGACGTGCTGGGCACGCGGTTCGAGCTGCGCCTCGGCGACCCGGTCGAGTCCGAGGTCAACGGCAGGCTGGCGGCCACCGTTCCGGCCGCGCCCGGCCGGGGCATCACCACGAGCAGGCGGCACTTCCTCGCCGCCCTCCCGCGGATCGACGGCCGTTCGTCCACCGAGGACCTCGCCGATGCGGTGGCCGACCTGGTGCAGGCCGTCGGCGGCCCCGGCGCGGTGCCCGCGCCCCCGGTTCGAATGCTGCCGCCGGAGGTCCCGGCGCGGCAGCTCCCCGAACTCCGCGTGGCGCACGAGAACGCGGTGTTCCAGGTGCCGCTCGGCCTCGACGACGTCGAGCTCGGGCCGCTGTGGCACGACTTCGACCAGACCCCGCACCTGGTCGTGTTCGGCGACACCGAGAGCGGGAAGACGAACATGCTCCGCTACCTCACCGAGGCGGTGACCCGCCGGTATTCGCCGGAGCAGGCCCGGGTGCTGTTCGCCGACCCCAGGCGGGAGATGCACGACGCAGTGCCCGCCGAGTACCAGATCGGGTACTCGGTGACCGCCGAGAGCCTCGCGAAGCAGATCGCGGAGGCGGCGGAAGCGCTGGCCGCACGGGTGCCCGGCCCGGAGGTCGGACCGGACCGGCTGCCGAAGCGCGACTGGTGGTCCGGTGGCCGGCTGTTCATCGTCGTCGACGACGCCGAGCTGGTGGAGAACGGCCTGACCAATCCGCTGCAGCCGCTGATCTCGTTGCTCCCGCAGGGCCACGACATCGGGTTGCACCTGATCATCGCGCGCAGCACCTCCGGTGGCGGCCGGGCGATGATGGACCCGGTGATGCGCCGGCTGTGGGAGCTCGGCACGCCGGTGCTGCTGTTCTCGTGCCCCAAGGACGAAGGCAGCTTCGTGGGCAACCTGCGGCCCAGGCAACTTCCGCCCGGGCGTGCCCAGTTCGTCAACCGCCGACGCGTGGTCCGGCTGGTGCAGACGCCGCTGCTCGACGGTGATCGATCTGGGAACGCTCCGGTGGCGGGCCCGGCGCGGAGCTGATCAGCGGTGTTCGGAGGCCCCGTCCGCGACGACGACCTTGCGGGCGGGCCGCCAGCCCCGGCGACGCCCGGCCGGGACGAGCATGGAAATCAGCCACGTGACGACGCCGAGCACGACCGCCGAGGCGGCGGTGACAACGACGATGCGTCCGGGCGTCGGGTCGGGCGCGGGCACGACCGGGTGCTCGACCCGTTCGGCGGTCCCACCGCCCGGTCGCGCATCGGCGCCCGCGGCGACCGCGGCGGTCACCGCCGCGTACGGGTTCACCATGCCCCAACCGGTGTTCGGGTCCGGAACGGTTCCTCCCGACGGATTCGCGGTCGCCAGCAGGCGTTGCGCGACCTGGTCGGCGTTGAGCTCCGGGCGGTACGCGCGGACGAGCGCCGCCGTGGCGGAGACGAAAGGAGTCGCGTAAGCGGTCCCCGAGCCCTGCCAATGCCCCGGCCCGCCGGGGCCGATGCTGACGACGCCCTCGCCGGGCGCGACGAGTTCGACCGACGCACCGGTCTCCGCATAAGCGCCGGGTTGCCCGGTTTCGTTGACAGCTCCCACCGCGAGCACCCCCGGGTAGGCCGCCGGGTAGGTTACCGAGCCGTCGTCGCCGCCCTTCGCCGCGGCGACGACCAGCGCGTCGCGGGATCGCGCGTATGCGACCGCGGATTCGAGGTCGGCGCTGGGCTGCGAGGTGGTGGTGGAGACGTTGATGACGCGGGCTCCCGAATCCGCCGCGATGCGGATCCCCTTCGCCAGCGTGCCGGGATCCCCGTTCGCCGGGCCGTCCAGGACGCGCACCGGCAGGACGCGTGCCTCCGGCGCGATCCCGGCGAAGCCGATGCCGTGCACCTGCTTCGCGGCGATGATCCCGGCGACGAACGTGCCCTGCCCCGAACAATCGGAGTCGGCCGCACCCGCAACGGCCTTGCCCGCCAACACGGAACCGGCCAGCTGCGGCGAGTTGGGGTCGACACCCGAGTCGACGACGGCGACGACGACCCCCTGCCCGCGCGTGACCTTCCAAACGCGCTGCGGGGCGAGTTGCAACTGCGCCCACGGGATGGCCCCGTCGGTGACGGTCGGCGGCGGGGCGCAGCCCTGGATCGACGACCTGTCGGGCGGTCCCGCGTTCGGCGCCGCAAGCGCCGGTTGCACCGCACCTCCCAACATCGCGCACGCCAAGCACACCACGGCGGCGGTGCGAGCGGAACGGCTGGCGAAAGCGTTCATCGGTTCGCTCCGAAGGAGTTGACGGAATTCTGCGGTGCTCACGAGGCCGTTGCGGAAATGGACTGCCCCGCCACGGCACCTGCGACGAGCCCCACGGGGCGCTGGAAGCGAGACGCCTGCACCTCACCCATCTCAGACGGCTCGGTGGCACGGTGAAGCCGCAACGCGTCACGAAGCTTCTCCGCTACGGCAAGATCGTGGTCGGTCAGCTCGCCGGCACCGCCTTTCTCGTCTGCGGCGAGTTCTCCCAGCAGCACGGCCGGACGAGCGTCTGCGCTGTCGTCAACGGCCAGCACCTTGAACCGACTGCGCTGGCAGAACACCAGCTCCTCGTTCTCTCCGGGGGTAGCGAGAGCCGACGTGCGGCGCGCGGTCCTGGACCAGATGCCGAAATCGACGGCCATGTCCACGGCGACGCGCTCGCCCGTGGGCACGGCGCTGAGCAAGCCCGGCTCCGACAGCAGCTCGCCGGGCGTGTAAGCATCCCGCACGTCCTGCTGCCACGACCAACTTGCCTGGCGGAAGACCGGCCCGCGCCGCACCGGCAGTCGCCGGAGCCCGGAGGTCAGGCACGCCAGGTATTCGGGGCAAGGCAGCACCCGATCCTCCCTGAGTGCCTCGTTGATCGCCGCACCGCCACGCGCACCGGCACCGAGGTAGAGGCGCACCGCGACGAGGTCGACGCGCGCGGCGGTCTCATCGTCGCCCCGCAGCGCCGGCGTGAGCGCGAGTGCTGCGTTCACAACACCCACCGCGTCGTTGAACTCGTCGACCGCCCATGCAAGGAATGCCGCCCGCTCGCCTTCGCGGCTCTTATGTCCGCTGGGGACCAGAGGAGGAACATGCGGAGCTGAGCGGACACCGGTGATTCGTGCGTCCAACCGCGCGGTCGTCGGCTCGGTACGCTCCGAAGACGGCGAAGCCGATGGTCCGGAACTCAGTGTGACCGGCCGAGCCTTCGCCGCAGTCGGGATCACCACGGTGGACTCTTCACCGGACTTGGTCTTCGCACGCGGTGGCTCCACGGCCAGCGCGCCGCGCACATCGAGTTCTACACCGGATTCTCTTGCTATGCAGCGGAGTTCATCGCGCAAGCGCTCCTCCTGCGCACCCATCGCGAGGATCCGAACACAGCCGCCGCACCGTTGCGCCAACCAGCCGAGCAGATCCCGCAGCAGGTCCATCCCCTCAGCCGCAGCGGATGGTGTCACCGCGATCGTCATCCGATGCGGCTCGAATGGTCCGTCCAGGGGGCCGGCGGTGTCATCGGGGCCCGTCATGACCAGGCCGGCCGGCACCACGCGAAGCCCAACCCGCTGTCCCGCCGCCGGGCGGTAGCGCAGCGCACCATCCGCGACCCATCCTAGGGGCGGTGGTGCGGCGGCCAGGACTTCAGCGGGCGCTCCAGGCGAATACCGGAGCAGGGTGGGCATCGTGGGCCACGTTCTTCCGCCAGGCACCTCTCGGACGACGACCGAGCCATCGGCCATCGGGACCCCGGGGGTTACGACGACACCGCGCCCCAGCGACTCGGCAAGTCCCTGCGACCAAGCCGCAACCTGGGTACCTGCTGCGCCCGGCACGAACCAAGCCGCGTCAGACAATTGCGGTGGCAGCCGGCGCAATCCGGCCACGAGCTGCTCGTGAGGGATTTCGTCCTCCCCGGGCCGTCCCAGCACCACGCGCGGTCGGCGCGCGTCCACCGGTACGTCCCACGCGGGATCGCCCAGGCAGGAAGGCCGCGAGCGCACGTTCCGCACCAGCAGCCCGGCGGGAACGTGTTCGAATACTAGGTCCTTCTCGACCAGGGGAAGACCGGGGAGCACCGCCTCCCAGCTCGGCGGCGGCAGCCGATACCCGAAGGGAGCGCTCGGCGCGCCTCGGCGGAAGCGGTTCCAACCCGCCGCGCCAGCAGCGCCGACCACGAACGCGGACCCGGGCGGAATGACAGCGAGCTGACCGGCGGGCGCGATGACCTCAACCCCGAAGGAGTCCGCCAGCACCTGCGCACAAACGTTCCCGAACGCGTCGGGACGCCCCGCCCCCGGCATGACCAACCAGAGCATCCGATGCGGCACGGGGCCGCCGAAGAGCTTCCCGCATGCCTGCCGCAAAGCCGTCGTCAGCCCCGGATCACTGGCAGCAGCCCCGGAAATCACCAGTGCAGCGACGCCCGGGGCCTGCGGCAACGCGTCGAACACGCCCCTTTCGCACGTATCGGCCGCCTCGCCGCGCTGACCGACCAGGCCGATCGATCCCCGCCACCGGAACACCAGGCTGCTGCCCTCGGTGTTCTCAACCGCATCGCGCGGAACGGCCGCCCATCGTTTCGAAGATGGTCCAGGTACTGACATGAGCCTCTGTTCCCCTGCAGCAGCGCGCTCCAGGCCGCCCCAACCGCCGGGACGCCTGCCGACATTGTTGGCGGAAGATGCCACCGCGATTCTGGACATCCACGCCCAGCCGCAACCACTGCCTGGGCAGACCATTCCCCAAGCCAGGGTTTTTCCTCACCGGCCATCGACAGCACGACCGCGACGATGCCGCGAAAAAGGGCGGAGTTACTCCTGCCACGGTACGAAAAGGCAGGCCTGTTCCAACATTTTGCCCGCCCAGTCCACTAGAGTCGACGGACCGGCATCTAGTTCAATTCCCTGCCCGGTCTGCAAACTCGGCATCGCTGATCATCCCGGGTACCTTGCTCGGCTGGCACCACCGATTCATCGCTGCGGGCGATGGCGCCGTACATGGCGATGTCCGCATCCGGGATGTTCAGGGCGATACCGTCGTCAGGGCGCCACCTGTCAATCTGGACGATCCCGGGCTCGACCTGTTCGAGGCCGTCGAAGAACCGGGCCGACCTAGGCCCGGGAGCGCCAGCGCAGGATCTCGCGATGCCCGTGGTACCCCTCCCCGATCGCAACACCTCCACGCTTCCAGATCAACATCGCCGCACCCCACCGAACCATGTCCCAACCGGTGGCGACATCCCCGGGTGCGCGGGCCGACTTCAGGCAGCAAGGTGTACTGAATCGGCGCCAGCTCAGTGACGACGAGCACTGCGAGCCGTCTTGGCATCCTGTACAGGACTTGGCAGCTAGCGCGTCCGTTCCGCCAGCCGGGCGCGGAACGGCTCTTGGTCGTGACCGGGGAAGAGCTCGGGGAAGAGCTGAAGCATGTTCGGGATGCGGGCGACGAGTAGGGATGTGGTCAACCTAGTCGAAGCCAGGAGTGAAGTTGACTGGACGGGGAACCGGAGCGGGCGAACCCGACGACGAACCAGACTTCGCTGAGGAACATACGAGCATGACCTTCGAAGAAGAACAGGCCGATCAGCCTGCTGTGAGCGGAGACGAATCGGCGAGGGGGAGCGGTCGACCAGGAGGAGGAACCAAAGAGGCCCTTGTGACGACTGATCACAGCCGTATAGCACCGTGGGGCTAGCGGCAGACAACGACCTGGTCTCCGCTCGATCAACACCAAGCGCACGGCACACCAGAACCACCCGCGCGGGTGAACGGCGGCACCTCCCACTACGCGACCCCATTTCGCACCCGCGAAACCGATCCTCCCGAAATCCTCCCAAAAATGCCGAAAAATCGAGACGGCACCCATCGGGACGATCACTCAAGATCCACACCGGCACACGAAAAAGCCCGCTGACCTGCACTTATGTGCAGGTCAGCGGGCTCTCTTCACGGTCGGGCTGACAGGATTTGAACCTGCGACCCCTTGACCCCCAGACATGTCCACAAGAGACACTCAACAGCGAAAACCCAGAAACCGCAGGATAAATAGGCGCAGATCGCTGACGTTGAGCGCAGTACAACGCAGTCCAGGACAGGACAATCCTCCCACTTTCCTCCCATCCACCAGCGTCAAAACGGATCACCTGAAGACGACTCCCATCCCCTTGACAAGAGCCGACCTTCACGCCTACCCATGCTGGGCATCGGGGCGCATACGTCACGCCAATTCGACCAGCAAAACAGAGATGAGCGACGACAACTGCGCTCAACCCATCACCGCACGCTCAAAACCAGCCTCCGACTCGGCCGAACGCGCTCGCGGTCGCCGATCGGTGCCTGCATGCCGTCGTGGTGTGTGCGTCGGGTGTCGCTGACTTCACGGGCGATGTCGGGGAAGTGGTGGCGAAACGTGGTGTTGGACAGGCCGAGCTGTCGCGCGACCGCGAGAACGCTGGGGCGGCGACCGGCGGCCTGGGCTTGCGCCAAGACGTGGTCGCGGGCGCTTCGAGCCGATAGCTCGCCGGATGACCGGCGCTCGTCGAGCCGGCGGGCCTGCTTCGTCGGCGGCCGGCCCGTTCAGATGGCCGTGTCCGTGGGCGTCGATCATGGCGAGGAGGTGTCCGCCGCGGGCGAGGGCCTGCTCGGATTCGACCTCCGCGCGGAACTCGGATTCGGAGGTCCCGACGTAGCCCTCGAACAGATGAAGCGCCCGTTTCCGGGTGTTCGAGGAACTGTTGGTGCCTGGCATCGGTGAGTCGACGCCAGCCACCGAGCGCACTGCAAGATGGATGAGATCGCATGGGCATGCGGCCAGCCTCAGGCCGAACGGCACCGTCGGCGACGGCCTGGAACCGGTATGAGTCAGTTGTCCGCGTCCACACCCGCCCAGTCGGCCCGGACATGACGCAGGTGACGTTGCACAATGGTCTCGAGTCGTCGAGTGTCGCGTTCGGCTATGGCGGCCAGGAAATCGCGGTGCTCACCGGCCGAATCGACCAACCGCCCGGCATCCGCGAGGCTTTCCAGCCCGTACAGGCGGGTCTGGTCACGCAAGGCCGCTACGGTGTTGACCAGACGCTGGTTCCCGCAGAGTGCGAGCAAGTCGAGGTGGAAGCGGCGGTCGGCATCGAGGAAGCGCACAATGTCGCCCTCCTTCGCCGCCTCCTCGATCTCGGCGGCCACGGCGGCCAGCCGGCTGAGATCCTCTTGAGTGGCGTTCTCGGCAGCCCGCAACGTGCCCGGCACCTCGACCAGCAGGCGCATTTCGTAGACCTCGTCGAGATCATGCTCACTCATCGCCACGACCCGGTAGCCACGATTGCGCACCGGCTCCATCAGCCCCTGGTTCACCAGGGTCAACATGGCCTCTCGCACCGGGCTGCTGGACACTCCGAGCTGGTTGGCCAGCGCGGCCGCGGAGTAGATGTCTCCCGGACGTATCTCACCCGACACGAGTGCCTGCCGGATCACCTCTAGCGCTTGGTCGCGCAGGTTCGTGTACTGCAGTCCCGCCAACTCAGCTCCCCTTCACCGGTTATGAGCCCTTGACTTCTCTCTCAACGAGATGCATCTTACTCGCTAACCGGTGATGGGTAACCGGTTACCGGCCACAGGAGTAGCTGATGGGTGAAGTACGGGGTTACTGCACGTTGTGCCGCTCGCGATGCGGCGCGATCTACACGGTGGAAGGCGGCTCACTGCTCGCGGTCCGCCCCGACGCCGAACACCCGACCGGCGCAGCGATGTGCCCGAAGGGTCGTGCTGCTGGCGAGATCGTGCACAGCCCTGGGCGGCTCACCCGTCCCCTGCGCCGGACCACCCCGAAATCCGATCCCGACCCGCGTTGGCGCGAGATCAGCTGGGATGAGGCGCTCAGTGAGGTCGCCGACCGCTTGGGGCAAATCCGAGACGAAAGCGGGCCTGAGGCCGTGGCCTTCTCCGTCACCTCCCCAAGCGGCACCCCGATGTCGGACTCGATCGACTGGGTCGAGCGGTTCATTCGGCTGTTCGGCAGCCCCAACACGTGCTACTCGACCGAGATCTGCAACTGGCACAAGGACTTCGCGCACGCATTCACCTTCGGCAGCGGGCTGCCCGCGGCCGACTACGCGGGCACCGACCTGGCTGTGCTCTGGGGGCACAACCCGGCCAAGTCCTGGCTGGCACAGTCCGCAGCACTGGCTGAGGCCCGCAGCCGGGGTGCCCGCCTGGCCGTGGTCGACCCGCGCCGGTCCACCAGTGCGATGCAGGCCGATCACTGGCTGCGGGTGCGGCCGGGTACGGACGCGGCGCTGGCGCTTGGCGTAGCCGGGCGACTGCTTGCGACTGAAGGTTACGACGAGGCGTTCGTCCGTACATGGAGCAATGCTCCGCTGCTCGTGCGGCTCGACAACGGCCGGTTCCTACGAGCGGGAGAACTAGATCCGGAGCTGACCGGCTACGTGGTGTGGAACGAGCAGTCCGGACGCGCCGAGCCATATGACCCGGCAAGAGCCGCCGTGTCGCCGGAGCGGTTCGCGCTGCGCGGAAAGCAGCGTGTTCTGACCTACACCGGCCAGGTCGACTGCGTGCCGGCGTTTGAGCGCTATACCGAAGCGTGCAAAGCCTGGCCGCTGGACCGCGCTGCGGCCGTCACCGGCGTCGAGTCAGGCCAGATCGCCGCCTTCGCCGACGACTTGGCACACGCGTCTTCTGTGGCATACGCGGCGTGGTCCGGCGTCGGGCAGCACGCCAACGCCACCCAGACCGAACGCGCTATCGCTACTTTGTACGCCCTGACCGGCAGTTATGACGTCCCCGGCGGCAACGTTGTCCTGCCGCGCCATCCGGTCAACCAGGTGACCACGCCCGACCAACTGTCGGCCGATCAGCGCGCTAAAGCCCTTGGCGCGAAACGGTTCCCGCTCGGTCCGCCTAATCAGGGCTGGGTGAACATGCGCGATCTGCGTCAAGCCATGCTCACCGGTCACCCTTACCCGATCCGGGCGCTGTTCTCCTTCGGTGGGAACCTCCTGCTCTCCCAGCCCGATCCCGTGCGCACCGCGGCCGCGCTAAGGGCTCTCGAGTTCTGCGTCCACCTGGACCTGTTCGAAAACCCCACTGCCGCCCGCTTCGCCGACATCCTGTTGCCTGTCAACAGCCCCTGGGAACATGAGGCGATCAAGGTGGGCTTCGAGATCACCCCACGGGCGCAGGAACAAGTGCAGCTCCGGCCCCGGATGGTCGAGCCCATCGGTGAGTCACGTTCGGATACCGAGGTCGTGTTCGACCTCGCGCGACGGCTGGGCATGGGGAAACAGTTCTTTGGCGGCGACATCGAAGCCGCATGGGATCACCAGCTGGCCCCGCTCGGAGTTCGTGTCGCGGACTTGCGCCTGCATCCCGGCGGGATTCGCATCCCACTGCGCACCCGGTATCGCAAGTATGCCGACCGCGACGCCGGTGGTGGGGTGACCGGTTTCGCGACCCCGACCCGGCGAGTCGAGTTCTATTCCGAGCGGCTGGTCGAACACGGCTACTCACCGGTCCCCGTGCACCGCCCGGCCGCCTCGGACCCGCGTTTCCCGCTTGTCCTCACTTGCGCCAAGAACGGCTATTTCTGCCACAGCCAGCATCGAGGGCTGGCCTCGCTGCGCAAGCGCTTTCCGGAGCCGACGGCCGACATCAGCGCCGGACTTGCCGCCGCGCGTGGCATCGAGAACGGCGATTGGATCGAGATCAGGACCCGCAACGACACCGTGCGGATGCGCGCCCGCATCGACGACTCACTGCACTCCGATGTGGTGGTCGCCGAGTACGGATGGTGGCAGGAGACACCCGATCTCGGTCTGCCCGGGTCGGATCCGCTGCACTCCGGCGGAACGAACTACAACCTGCTCATCGACGATGACAGCCATGACCCGGTCAGCGGTTCGGTGCCGATGCGTTCGACCCCATGCGAGGTGCGGCGGGTACCCGCGGCTGACTGGCACGGTCAGCGCGAGTTCGTCGTCGACACAGCGTTGCCGGTGACCCCAGAAGTCGTCTCGCTGCGCCTTCGCCCGGCGAAGGGCTTCCCGCTGCCGGACTATAGGCCTGGCCAGCACGTCACGGTCGCCGCCGACGACGACCCCGCGACTGCCCGCAGCTACTCCCTCACCGGCCCGGCCCGCGAACAACAGCGCACCGGCTACTCCATCGCGGTGCGCCGAGTCACCGACGGCCAACTGTCCACAGTGATCCACGAACGGTTCCGGCCCGGTACTCGGGTACTGGTCACATCGCCCGGCGGTCTTTTCACCCTCCCGCTTACGCACTCCCAGCCGATCGTGCTGCTGGCCGCGGGAATCGGGGTCACGCCTTTCCTCGGTTACCTGGAGACGCTGGCCATCTCGGACGCAGACATACCCGAGGTCGTTCTGCACCACGGCAGCCGTGACAAGGCGAGCCACGTGTTCGCGCACCGCATCCACGCCCTGGCTCAGTCGATACCCACCCTGCGCGTGGTCGACCACTACAGCAGGC
Source organism: Saccharopolyspora sp. NPDC050642 (assembly GCF_040654735.1). Lineage (NCBI taxonomy): Bacteria > Bacillati > Actinomycetota > Actinomycetes > Pseudonocardiales > Pseudonocardiaceae > Saccharopolyspora > Saccharopolyspora sp. NPDC050642. Next base: position 79,328 of record NZ_JBFAIN010000009.1, read on the forward strand.
CCGCTCCCGGCGACCTCGTCGGCAGAGACTACGCGGTGCGCGGCCGAATCACCGCCGCAGCAGTCGATCCCGACCTGATCTGCCGCCGCGCCCGGTTTTACCTGTGCGGACCCGAGGCGATGCTCGACGAAATCACCAACGGACTGCTCGCCCACGGAGTCCCCCGGTTCGACATCTTCGCCGAGAAGTTCCACTCGGCGGCGCGCGACGTCGTCGTTCCCGACGATGCCACCGCGACCGTCCGCTTCGCCCGCTCGAACCAGGAACTGCGCTGGCGCAAGGCCGACGGCACCCTGCTGCAACTGGCCGAACGGGAAGGAATCTCCCTGCCCAGCGGATGCCGGCTGGGGCAGTGCGAAAGCTGCGCCGTTCCCGTACTGAGCGGCAGTGTCGCCCACCTCGTCGCCCCGGCTGACGACCTGCCCGACGACCACTGCCTGACGTGCCAGTCGGTGCCGGCATCCGACCTCGTCCTCGACGCCTGACCAGAAGAGAGAGCCCATGCTGACCGTGAACGCCGAGCACACCGCCCGAGCCCTCACCTTCGACGCACTCATTCCCGCGCTGCGGGACGGGTTCGCAAGAGGCGCGCATACCCCCGACCGCCACCACCACACCATCGACGCCACAACCGACGCCACCCTGCTGCTGATGCCGTCGTGGAGCGACGGAGAGTACCTCGGCGTCAAACTCGTGAACGTCTTTCCCGCCAACAGCACCTCCGGCCTGCCGGCCCTGTCCTCGGCGTTCGTCCTGGCCAGCGCCACCACCGGCAAGCACCTAGCGGTGATCGACGGCAACGAGCTCACGCGCCGACGTACCGTGGCGACCTCGGCGCTGGCCGCGTCCTACCTCGCTCGCAAGGACAGCAGCGTCCACCTGATCGTCGGCGCCGGCCACATCGGCAGCCTTGCCGCCGCGGCCTACTCGGCCGTGTTCGACCTTCAAAAGGTCCTGGTGTACGACCAGAATCCCGCGGCCGTCGAGCGGCTGATCAACCAGCTGACCAACGACGGGATCAACGCGCGCCCGGCCACCGTCCTGTCCGCCTCCGTCGCGCAAGCCGACATCATCACCTGCGCCACCCTTGCCACGAGCCCGGTCATCCGTGGCGACTGGCTCCGCCCTGGCACCCACCTGGACCTCATCGGGAGCTTCCGCCCCACCATGCGCGAAGCCGACGACGAGTGCGTCCGCCGCGGCACCGTCTACCTCGACTCCCCGGTCGCACTCGAGGAGTCCGGCGACCTCACCCAGCCCATCGCCGCAGGCGTCCTCGATCCCGCCTCGGTCGCCGGCACCCTGCCCGAGCTCTGCCGCGGCGAGCTCCCCGCCCGCGCTGATGACGAGCAGGTCACCGTGTTCAAAACCGTCGGCACCGCCCTGGCTGACCTCACCGCCGCGGCACTCGTCTACCGCGCCTCGCGCCAGCCCGTGCAAAGAACCCACCAGGAGTCGTGATGACCGATACCACTCCCACCTCACGCAGCAACGAATCCGGCCTGCTGGCCAGGATCGCCACCCACAGCGCCGCCTGGTCTGAACGATGGTTCCCCAACACCCTGGTATTCGCACTGCTCACCGTCGCGGTCGTGGCCATCGCAGCACTGTGCATCGGGTCGTCGCCCACCACGGTCTCCTCGGTTTTCGGCAACGGGTTCTGGGACCTGATCCCATTCACGATGCAAATGGCCATGGTCGCCATCGGCGGGTACGTAGTGGCTACCTCTCGCCCGATCAGCCGCGTCATCACCAAATTCGCCCAGCTGCCGAAGACACCCCGCGGCGCCGTGGCCATGGTGGCCACCGTCAGTTTGCTCACGGCCCTGTTGAACTGGGGCTTCAGCCTGATCTTCAGCGCCCTGCTGGTGCGGCGGCTGGCCGAACGTAACTCACTGCGCGTGGACTACCGCGCCGCGTCCGCGGCGGCCTACCTCGGCCTCGGTGGCAGTTGGGCGCTCGGTCTGAGCTCCTCGGCAGCCCAGCTCCAGGCCAACCCGGCCAGCATCCCCAAGTCACTACTGCCGATCACAGGCGTGATTCCCTTCCGAGAGACCATCTTCACCTGGCAGTCACTGCTGGTCGCCACAGTGATCGTGGTCGTCTGTGTGATCATCGCCTTCTTGTCCGCACCGCGGGGTGAGCTTGTGCGCACCGCCACTGATCTCGGCATCGACCCGCGTGACCCGATCGAGGACGACACGCCACGGTCGCGGCCTGGCGAATGGCTCGAATACAGCCCGATCCTCACCGTGGTCGTCGTCGCGCTCGTCGGCGGGTGGGCGGTGCAGCAATTCGCCGGCCAGGACCCGATCGTCGCGATCTCCGGGCTCAACACCTACAACCTGCTGTTCCTCGCTCTCGGCCTACTGCTGCACTGGCGGCCCCGCCGGTTCCTCGCCGCGGTCACCAAAGCAGTACCTGCCACTGGCGGTGTCCTCATCCAGTTCCCCTTCTATGCCGGTATCGCCGCGATCATGACCAAGGCCGACGACGGCAGCGGTCACACCCTCTCCCACTACCTCGCGTCGGCCTTCACCAGCGTCGGTTCACCCGGGTTGTTCCCGCTCCTAATCGGCGGCTACTCGGTGGTCCTCGGCTTCCTCATCCCATCCGGCGGCGGCAAGTGGATCATCGAAGCGCCCTACGTCATGCAGTCGGCCTCCGACGTGGGTGTGAACCTTGGCTGGACTGTGCAGATCTACAACGCCGCAGAAGCACTGCCCAACCTGATCAACCCGTTCTGGATGCTGCCACTGCTCGGCGTGCTCTCGCTCAAGGCGCGCGACATCGTCGGCTACACCTTCCTCTACCTGCTGGTCCTGCTCCCAGTTGTGCTCGGCCTACTCACGCTGCTCTCACCCACTCTCGCGTACCACCCGCCCGTCCAGCCCTGAAAGGACCGAGACGATGACCCTCGACACCGAATCCTCATCGCTGTACAGCGAGATAGCCCGGCGCAACCCCCGCCGAGCCGGAGTTCCATCAAGCCGTCTTCGAGGTACTCGACGCCATCCAACCCGCGCTGCGCCGGGATCCCCGGCTGCGTAACGCCGCCCTGCTCGAACGGCTCTGCGAGCCCGAACGCCAGGTGATGTTCCGCGTCGTGTGGACCGATGACACCGGTAAGCCCCAGGTCAACCACGGTTTCCGGGTGGGGTTCAGCTCGGCGCTGGGCCCGTACAAGGGCGGGCTGCGTTTCCACCCCAGCGTCACCCTCGGCGTCGTGAAGTTCCTCGCCTTCGAGCAGGTCTTCAAGAATGCGCTCACCGGCCTGAGGATCGGCGGAGGCAAGGACGGTTCCGATTTCGACCCGGCCGGCCGGTCGGACGGCGAATCATGCGGTTCTGCCAGGCGTTCATGACCGAGCTGCACCGGCACATCGACCCGCACACCGACGTCCCCGCAGGAGATATCGGCGTCGGAGGCCGCGAGATCGACTACCCCCGCTCGATCATCCAGCGCCTCGTGGCGCACGGTGACGTCCACGATCAGCACCGTCTCCGGGCTGTGCTTGCGCGTGGTCGCAGACAACGCGGGATAGGGGTCGAGGTGGTCCACGACCCGCCCGGCCGCGGACTTGGAGACATCGAAGAGCAACGCGACCTGCCGCAAGGTCAGGTTGGTGCGTTAATACACCGCGACCAGCAGCACCCGGTCGTCCAGCGACAGGCCCCACCGACGACCGGCGCCGGTCTGCTCGGCGCCACGACCTCGCACGATGCCCACCAGTTTGCTGAACTGCCGCACCGACAGCCCCGTGAACGTCGGTATCCACGTCGGCTGGTCAACCCCGATCACCTGCACCCGTACATGATCCGCTACCACCCAGAGCCACGATTACGGGACAGGCTTTAGGAATCGGGCTGCCACTGTGTACCAACATCGCCTCTGCCCTCGATCTGAGTGCCTTTGCGATCGCCGTCGCCGCCTGCCCGCGCCTGGTACTTCTGCTGGCGGTCGAACTGACCCTGACATCGCCTATCCGGGCGCGTGCATGAGGAGGCGGGCGGCGTCTCGTGCCTGGTGCGCTGGTCCGGGGGTGCCGGAGATCGCCGCGGTGGTGATCGCTCCTTCGGCGAGCAGCGCGAGGTGCTCTGCTAGCTCGACGGGCCGGCCAGATGCCGTCACCAGTCCGGCGAGGTATTCGTGGAAGGCCTTCTTGTGGTGCCGGGCCTGCTCGGCGACCTCGGCCGAGACCGCGCCCAGTTCACCGAAGGAGTTGATGAAGGCGCACCCGCGGTAGTCCGGCTCGGAGAACCACTTGTACAGCCAGTCGAACACCGCGAAGATCCGTTCGTCGGGCGTTGCCAGTGCGTCGACGTAGTCGGCGAGGGATCGCCGCCACCGAGCATCGCGCTGCTTCAGGAACTCCAGCACGAGCGCCTCCTTGGACGGGAACAGCTGGTAGAGACGCTTCAGCGACACCCCGGAGGCGTTGCGCACCGCATCCATCCCCACCGACTGGATGCCCCGCGCGTAGAACAGCTCCTCGGCCGCCTCGAGTACCCGCTCCTGCGCCGTTTCCTGATCCAGCATCTACGCCCCCTTGCATGGAGAACCATCGTTCTCTACTCTAGCAGGCATGGTGAGAACGATCGTTCTCCCTGTCTTTTCGGACTCGCCGGACCTGCGGCGAGTCCCAGGACTCAACGGGAGTTGACATGACCGACACGACCCGTCCGCCGGTGCCGCCGTTCACCCGGGAGACCGCCATCGAGAAGGTTCGACTGGCCGAGGACGCCTGGAACACCCGCGACCCGCACAAGGTGTCATTGGGCTACACGGTGGATTCCCGGTGGCGCAACCGTTCGGAGTTCGCCACCGGCCGCGACGAGATCGTCGCACTGCTGACCCGCAAGTGGAACACCGAGTTGGACTACCGGCTGATCAAGGAACTGTGGGCTTACGACGGCAGCCGCATCGCCGTGCGCTTCGCCTACGAACACCGCGACGACGCCGGCAACTGGTACCGCTCCTACGGCAACGAGAACTGGGAGTTCGACGAGCTCGGCTTGATGCACACCCGCCACGCCTCCATCAACACCCTCCCGATCGCCGAATCCGAGCGCAAGTTCTTCTGGCCGCTGGGCCGACGCCCCGACGACCACCCCAGCCTCAGCGACTTCGGATTCTGAGAAACACTCCTCGAAAACGGTGACGGTCTTCGGGTAACCGCAACCCTTGGCGCCCAGCGTTCCCGGTGAAGTTCTGCGGGGCTGGTCAAACTCCTCGGGCGGAAATCCGGTCCGCGGACAGCCTCGTAGTCCGCGGTAGAGCCTAGTCGTGCGGGCGTTTTCGGCGCCAGCACGACCAGGCTCGCGCGTACGCCTCGATGCGCACGCCGGCTCGGAGGCTTTTCGCCGGCCGATCAGCGGTTGTCGAGCGCCATCCGGAGCCCGAGGGCCACCAGGACCGTGCCGGCAACCCGCTCGGCAACCAGATTCGGTCGCTGCTCAAAGAATTCTTCCCCGCCGCGATCGAAGCCTTCGCCAAACTCCCCGACGGCGGCCTGGCCCGCCCTGATGCCCGCACCGTCCTGGCCGCGACCCCCAGCCCGGCCGCCGCGGCCAAGCTGACCCGAACACAACTGCGCCGCCTGCTGGTCAAGGCCGGCCGCCGCCGCAATGTCGAGTCCGATATGGACCGGCTTCACAGCATCTTCCGCACTGAACAGCTGCGCCAGCCGGGCATAATCGAAGAGGCGATGGGGATCCAGCTCACCGCGTTGCTGGCCCAGTTCACCGCCGCCTGCAATGCCACCGACGAGCTTGCAGAGGCCGCCCGAGCCCATTTTGAACAGCACCCGGACGCCCAGATCATCACCAGCTTCCCCGGCCTGGGGCTGCTGGCCGGCGCCCGGGTGCTCGCCGAGATCGGAGACGACCGCTCCCGCTTCCCCGACGCACGCGGCCTGAAGGCCTACGCCGGATCGGCGCCCATCACCCGCGCCAGCGGCAAGAAAACCGTGGTCATGCACCGGCACATCAAAAACCGGCGCCTGGCCGCCGTCGGCAGCATCTGGGCACTGGCCTCCCTCAAAGCCAGCCCCGGCGCACGCCGCCACTTCGACGCCCGCCGCGCCACCGGCGACTGGAACCACCAAGCCCAGCGCCACCTGTTCAACAAGTTCCTCGGCCAACTCCACCACTGCCTCCAGACCGGTCAACTCTTCGACGAACACCGCGCGCTTCCACCTCCCCTCGCCGCTGCGGCTTGACTTCTAACCACCGTGAGATGTCTTTCTGGTGTGCCCCCGGTCGTCCGGAAAGATCGGGGTGTGCAGGCGGGGCAGAGATGGCTTTCATGCTGGCTGCCCGTGATGGTTCAGGATGCTGGGCCCTCTGCCCCGCCCCCTTGTTCTGACCGCTGATTAGGCACTGCGATCGATCGCTATGTAGGGCGTTGACGGCGGAACGGGGATGCATCGCACCGTCCGACACATCGGAGGATCGGTGGCAGTAAAGGTGGGAATCGATGTCGCCAAAGAATTCCACTGGGTCGCGATCGTGGTGGCCGAGAGCGGGAAAGTCCTTGTCGCCCAACGCATCGATAACGATCCCGACAGTATCGACGTCCTGATCGGCCAGCTGCGGCAGGCCGAGGCCGACCACGGCGAGCTCACTGTCGCGATCGATTTGATGGGCGGTGTGGCCAGCCTGCTGACCGCCATGCTCCTCGATGCCGGTATCCACCTGGTGCACGTGCCGGGCCTGGTGGTCAACCGAGCCCGCCGCGCCACCAAGGGCGGCGAGGCCAAATCCGACCCCCGCGACGCCCAGACCATCGCCGACCAGCTGCGGCTGCGCAGCGACTGGCGCGAGGTCACCACCAGCGACGACATCACGCTGGACCTGCGCATGCTGGTGAGCCGCCGCCGTGAACTCGTGGTGGACCAAACCCGCCGCCTGGCGCGGTTGCGGGAGACCCTCGCCGGCTTCTTCCCCGGCCTGGAACGCGCCGTGGACGTCACCAACCTCGGCGACCTGCGGCTTGTGCCCCGCTATGTCACCCCGGCCGAGATCCGCAGGGCCGGTCGGCGCCGCATCACCGAGCACCTGCTGCACGCTGGTGTCCGCCGCCCCTACGCCGAAGCCCTGGCCGACAAGACACTGGCAGCCGCCAAAACCCAGCAGACAGTCGTGCCCGGCGAGGCGCGGATGGCCGAGTTCGCCCGCGAGTTCGCCACCGAGGCCATCGCGGTCCGGCGCCGTATCGGGGAGCTGGACGCCCAGATCGCCGAGGACCTCGACCGCCACCCTTGACGCGGCCCTCATCCGCAGCCTGCCGGGGATGGGGGCCACCCTGACCGCGGAATTCCTCGCGGAGGCAGGAAATCTCACCCGATTCACCACCGCCGACCAACTCGCCTCGGCCGCCGGCCTGGCTCCGGTGCTGCAGCAGTCCGGCAAGATGCACTACCTGCGCCGGGCCACCGCCGGCAACAAGACCCTGAAGTTCGTCTTCTACCAGTCCGCGTTCTGCGCCATCCGCACCGACCCCGCCAGCAAAGCCTTCTACCGGCGCAAACGCACCGAGGGCAAACGACACCACCAAGCCCTCATCGCACTCGCCCGACGCCGCATCAACGTCCTGTTCGCCCTGCTGCGCACCCGCCAGCCCTACCAACCCGACTACAAGACCAACACGGCTACCGCTGCTTGACAAAAACATCAGGCAGCGCCCTGTGGCGGGTATCGACGGTGAGCCAGTGGAGCTCATCGCAGCGTGGCGGGCGAACGACGACAACCCCGCTTTGCACGCCGTCCGAGACCTGGTGGTCGAGGTGACCGACGGCTCCCGTCAGACGTCGCAGCCTGCAACGGCAGTGAATGTGCGGAATGGAATGCCACGTGATGGTTGAGAGGCGCACACGCTGGTTGGCGCATGTACCATTTAGATACTGTTGCGTCAAGTCAAATCAGCGTGGATGGGCATCCATGGCACTCGTCTCAGCAGAGGGCCTGCAAGCAGTCGCAGTGACGTCGTTCGTCGGGCGACGCGCGGAGCTGAGCGAGATCAGGCGCGGGTTGTCGGCTTCCCGGATGTTGACCCTCACCGGTGTGGGCGGGGTGGGCAAGACACGGCTGGCCATGCGCGCCGCATGGGAATTGCGGCGTTCGTTTCCCGACGGCGTCTACTGGGCGGAGCTTGCGAGCTTGGACGACGGACGCCTGCTGCCTCAGACCGTCGCTACGGCGATGGAGATTCGGGACCCGTTCACGGCATGGACCACGGACACGCTGGTGGACCGGTTAAGGGAGCGCCGAGTGCTGCTGGTGCTGGATAATTTCGAACACCTGTTGGATTCGTGTGCCGAACTCGTGGCGACGCTGCTGCCCCGGTGCCCCGGACTGCGGATTCTCGGCACCAGCCGCGAACCGTTGCGCACCCAGGGAGAGCGCGTGCTGCCCGTACTGGCTCTTGGTGTGCCCCCCGACGACATGCGATGTCCCGTCCAGGAACTGCGTCGATTCGAGGCCATCCGGCTCTTCGAGGACCGCGCGGCGGCAGCAGTACCGCACTTCGAAGTTGATGACCGCAACGGGCCAGCAGTGGCAAGGCTGTGCCGGCGGCTGGATGGGATCCCGCTGGCCGTCGAACTTGCCGCGGCGAGTCTGCGGGTGCTCTCGCCTGACGAGCTCCTGCGGCGTCTCGACGACCGGTTCCGTGTGTTGATCTCGGGCAATCGGGCCGCGCTGCCGCGGCACCAGACCCTACGAGCGTCGATCGATTGGAGTTTTGCTCTTTGCACCGAGCACGAACGAGCTCTCTGGGCTCGGATGTCGATCTTTCCGGGGAGTTGTGACGTGGCTGCGGTGGAAGCCGTGTGCGCGGATGCCGCATTGCCGCACAGCGAGATACTGACAGCACTGACCGGGTTGGTGGACAAGTCCGTCGTCATCCGCGATGCGCGGGAAACCGGTGTTTGTTATCGGTTGCTGGAAACGATCCGGCAATATGGCCGCGAGGTGCTGCACACGGCTGGGCAAGAGCAGGAGCTCCGGAAGCGGCATCGGGATTGGTACGTGAAAATCGCGGAGGAAACGCGGCGCCAGTGGTTCGGTCCCGCCCAACTGGATTTGGCCCAACAGGCACGTCTGAATGACGCCAACGTTCGCACTGCGCTTGACTTCTGCCTCTCCGTATCCGATGAATCCCACCAAGGGCTGCGCCTGGCCGACGCCTACCGCGACTTGTGGCGGGTCGGTGGACTCACCAGTGAGGGGCGACGCTGGTTCGCCCGCCTGCTGGACAAGGATGTCGAACCCAGCGTGCCGAGGATCCGCGCGCTCGCCAGCGCCAGCTACCTCGCGCTGATGCAAAACGACCTGGCGACGGCGAAGGGCAGTCTTGAAGAAAGCCGGAAGCTGGCCGCGGACTTTGGCCAGGAGCAGTCCGCGACTCTGTACCAGGTGTGCGAAGCAGTCGCGGCTATGCAGCAACACGACTTTTCCAAGGCTATTGTGCTGCTTGAGGAATTCGTGGCGCGGCACCAGGACACCGAAGAGCTCGACTGGCTCGCCTCTGCTCTGCTAAACCTCGGCATCTGTCACTCGGTCCTCAGCGACGGCGAACGCGCAATGGCCAACTGGACCAAGATGCTGGATCTGTGCGTGCACCACGGCGAGACTTGGCGCCGGACCTGGGCCCTGTGGGGCCTCGGATTCGCGGCATGGCGCGAAGGCGATTGGGACCGGGCAGAAGCTTTTGAGCTCCAGTGCATGGACGCGCAACGCGTCTTCGACGACACGACCTGCGCGGCCAACTGCCTTGAGACGATGAGCTGGATCGCGGCGAGTACGGAGCGGAGTGAGCAAGCCGCCCAGCTGGCTGGAGCCGCCCACACCCTCCGCCGGGACCGCAGCGGCCCACGTTCACAATTCCCCTTCCTCACCGAGTACCAGGACCGCACGCAAGCACAGGTGCGGCAATCCCTCGGCGAGGAGAGATACGCCCGGGCCTTCAAGAAAGGTACCCAGCTGACGTTCGATCAGGTAGCGACCCAATTCCTCGGAGAACCCGCCGCACGCAGGAAATCCGACCGAGAGGAAACGGCTGAACACCTACTGACGAAACGCGAACAGGAAGTCGCCAACCTCGTGGCGCAGGGAATGAGCAACAAGCAGATCGCGGAAACGCTCTTCATCTCGCAGCGCACCGCCGAAACCCACGTCGAACATATCCTCACCAAGCTCGGCTTCACCTCGCGCAGCCAGATCGCCGCGCTGGTAGCACAAGGCAAAAAATAAGGAGCGCGTAAGAACTACCGGCGTGCGGCACGCATATTCGTGGAGCGCGCCCGCACCACCCGTCCCGGCACTGCAGCGGCGCCAGGCAGCAAAGGAACCGCGCGATGAACCACCCGGTCTTCGACGTCAGTGGCCGGGTCGCGATCGTCACGGGTTCCAGCAAAGGCATCGGAAACGCACTGGCAAGGGGCCTGCTCGAAGCAGGTTGCACGGCCGTCCTCAATAGACGGAAACCTCCGCACTGAACAAGGCTAGTGCGGAGCTGGGCGAGATCACCGACGCGACCGTGCACGCCCAGCCCTTCAACGTGACCGAACCCGCGGCCGTCGCCGAAGGAATCGCCCAAGCAAGGAACAAGTGGGCCCGATCGACGTCCTCGCCGAAGGATCCGATGTGGACGCTCCAGTTGTTGGCACCCGGTCGCAGTGCACCCCGTAACCCCGTGCGGAGCGTGCCCCAAATGCGCGGGGGACCACCGCAACGTCTGCACCCAGACCCGGTCGGCCAGCTGGCAACGTGCTAATATCGCAAATATCAACCTAATATCGGATCAAAATGACATCTTTAGATCACCACCAAGCAATTCCTAGCACAAGGAGAACGGGCGGTTTGCTGGAGAAAAGCGAGCTCTCGAAAACGCTGGACCGAGGCCTCTCACTCCTCGAACTCCTCGGCGACGCAGGTCTCCCGCTGACCCTGACCGAGGTAGCGGAGCGAGCGGACTTGCACCGCACGATCGTCCACCGCCTTCTCCGCACTCTCGAGGCACACGGCCTCGTCGCACGGGACAAGCACCTTCGCTGGGCGCCGGGAATCGGCTTGGTTCGGCTCGCTGCCACGGTGCAACAGGACCTGCGCGTGGTGGCACAGCCCGTCATGGAGGCCCTCACCGATGAGATCGGCGCGTCGGTCAACTTGGCCGTCGTGGACGGCAGCGACATCGTCGTACTAGCCGCCATGAGTCCCCAGCTCTCGGACGCACACATTTCCTACCGAGTCGGACAGCGTCATCCGCTGTCGCGGGGCGCGGCCGGGTTGGCCGTACTGGCGGCAGGCCCGCCACTGGATGCCGAGCGCGCGGAGGTGGGCCGCGCTCGCACCGCCGGATACGCCGTGACCAAGGGCGAGATCGCCCCGGGCACGGTCGGAATCTCCTCAGCCGTGTGCGCCCACGGGGCTCCCGTAGCCAGCCTGGGCGTGTCCCTGTTCGACGATTCTGGACGCGCAGAGAAGGAGATCGAGCGAGTCGGGGCGCGCGTCGCCGCCGCCGCCGCGACCGTATCCGCCAGACTTCCCTGAAATCGCCACTGTTTGCTATTGTCATATAACGCACGGCATGTGCGATATTAGCACGCAAGCAAGGTCATCCGGAGGGGCGAAGAGAACGGCCCGTCGAAGCCCCACGCGCTGCTGCTCTCGCCAATCCGTCTTCAGCAGGCGCCTCCGTCGGCGGGCGGCGGAGGAAGACATGTTCTCGCTATTCCAGTTGAACGGTTTCGTCGCCGTGGCGGAGGAATTGCACTTCGGGCGTGCCGCCGAGCGACTCCGCATGACCCAGCCACCGCTGAGCCGCCAGATCCAGCTGCTGGAAAACGAGCTCGGCGTCACGCTCCTCGCGCGAGGCCACCGCGCCGTCCGGCTGACCAGGGCGGGCCGGGCCTTCCTGGTGGAGGCGCGGCGCCTGCTCCACCAGGCCGAGCAGGCCGCGCGGACGGCGCAGTCCGCGTCCACTGGGGAGATCGGCAGCCTGGCGCTCGGATTCACCGCGGCCAGCGCCTACCGCACCCTGGGCGCGGTGCTGGAAGTGGTCCGGAAGAACCTACCCGGCGTCGAGATCATCCTGCGGGAAATGAGGAAGAACGAACAGCTGGACGCACTCTCCGACGGCAGCCTCGACCTCGGAATGATGGTCCGCCCACCTATCAGGCGGGACGATCTCGAATCCCGAATCTACGTGCGAGAACCTCTGATAGCCGCTATTCCGATGGGGCATGCGCTCGCGAAGTCACCGGGACCGATCACGGTCGCCGATTTCGACGGAGAAAGCGTCATCATGTATCGCCCAGCGGAATCCAGATACTTCCACGACCTACTCACCAGCATTTTTCGAAATGCTGGATCCACTCCGGTCTTCTCGCACTACTTGAGCCAGATCCACTCCGTTCTTGCGCTGGTCAATGCCGGTTTCGGACTGTCGCTGGTCCCGGCCGCGGCCACGCAGCTCCGCTATCCTGACGTCGTCTTCAGAACCATCGAGCTACCCGGGTCTAACCAGGTCGAACTCAGCCTCGTCTGGCGACGCAACAACGACAACCCCGCGCTTGCGGCGCTGCTCGATAATTTGCCACGCAGATAGTGGATTCAAGCGTTGAATCCGATCATCCAAATGAAGTATTGGACACCTCGGAATCGACTCGCCTAACGTGTTTCCACACCGTTCGGACATCGACAGTTCCACCAAGAACATCTTCCGCAGCAAAGCGAGGAGTGCCAGGTGAGACTCATCAGTGATTGCGATCAAATCGCGAGCGAGTTCGAATTCCATCCGATCAGGCAGTTGCTCACCCCCGGTATCCGGATGGACGCGCCGAAAATGGTCACGCCCGTCATCGCAGACCGCAACGGCGAGCGGTTCCTGCTGGCCCGTGAGCAGGAGACCGGCAACCTCCGCGCCCACGGTGTACCGGCCGAGCGCCTTCGCTTCTTCGACCGGTACGTCAGCTTCGACAACATCGTGAACGGATCGTCCGCGGTCGAGTCGCTGGCCGATGCGGTCGCGCAACTGGCCGGATCCGACCCGATCGTTGTCGGTGGAGATCTGCCCTACAGCCGCTACCTGCACCTGCACCAGCGGTTCGGCGACCGGCTGCGCGTCGAACCATCCGCCTCAAGCGGTCCGGTGGTGCTCTACCGGCTCGCCGTACGCGACGTACAGGACCGCTTTGCGCGGCTGCGCTCGGGTGGCGCCGAAGCGGCGGCGCGGGTGCTCCGCGACCGCCCGCATCTACGCGCTCTGGTCACCGAGGTCGATCGTGCCCCGGCGGATACCCGCTTCGACCTGCTGACGGACAAGCTGGCCGAGCTGAACGCGGATGCGGTGCTTTCCGCCGCGCCACCGAACGTCAGTGAGCTGACCGGCCTGGCGCCACGAACGGGTCTCGCCGTCCTGTGGACCCGCTCCGCCGAGCATCTGCACTGCGTGGCACCTGCCGACGACCACACGATCCCCGGCGACGTGGTGGGCATCCACACCTCGGCAACGGAGGCCGTCCGCTCGGTCACGGACGGTGGCCGGCTCGCCATCGAGGAGCAATGGCTCGACACCAGCGCCGCCTTGTCCTTGCGCGACGCGGGATTCGAGCTCGCCCCCGCGTCCCTGGCCGCGTCTTTGTGGCGCGAGGAGCGGAACCGCACTGACCTGGCGTTCATGGTGATCGCCGCCCAGGCCAGTCGGTACTGCATCGAAGGCGCGCTCCAGCACGCGCAGCAGGCCCTCGACGACGGCGCCGTGCTCACCGAACGCGACGTATACCGGCGGTACCTCGAGCTGATCCCGGAATTCCGCGCCGCTTTCGACATCCCGTTCGCCATCGCGCCGTACTTCGCGAACTGCCATGCCGCCGACCGCACGATTTACCCGGCCATCCCGACGGAGCACCCGCTGACCGCGGACACCAAAACGCTCAAGTTCGACGCTGGCCTGAAGATCACTGTGGACGGCGTCGTCCTGGCCACTTCGGACATCGCTCGTTCCCTGGTCCGCTCCGCCGAAGGGCAGGAGGCGTACCGGATCTTCACCGACGTGATCCGCAATGGCGTCATTCCGGGCATACGTCCGGGCACGGTGTGCGAGAAGGTGCACCACGGCTGCGTGGAACTGGTGCTCGAGCACGAGGCGGAGCTCGTCGAGTCGGGGATCATGCCCGCGGGCATCGACCTGCACGCCGATTACGGGCGCCGCAACGTCGGCCACCTCATGGGCAAGCAGGAGTCCTTCCTGACCGAGCTGCGCCCCGGCCACACCTACATGCTGGGCGAGGGATCGTTCGGTGCCTGCGAGATCCAGTGGCCCTATCACGACCACTCCATCGCTTCCGAGGACCTCTGGTACATCGGCCGCGACGCGACGTACGCCATCAGCTCCTGATCCATCCGCCCACCCTCGAAAGCACGGGATTTCCCATGACCGCAGTGGCATTGCAGATGGAGCCAGGCCCGACCCTGGTGGACGACCGGGTCATCCAGGCGCTAGCCGCGCCACCGATGTACCACCAGAGCGCCGACTTCGCCGATGCGTTGGACGAGACCTGTGCCCTGCTCAAGCAGCTCTACGGCACCACAGACGAAGTCGTGGTGCTGCCGACGAGCGGCAGAGGAGCCGTCGAGTCCGCACTGGCCAGCGTGGACCCCATCGACAGACCCCTCATCGTCCCGACCAACGGCACGTTCGGCCGCATGATGGCCACTGTCGGGCAGTCGCTCGGGATGCAGGTCGTGGAGCTCAAGCACGATTCCGGCGCCCGGTTCGCGCTGAGTGACATCAAGGCCGAACTCGAACGACACGACAGGCCCATTCTCGGCATCGTGCACAACGAGACGTCCACAGGCATGGTCAACGACCTGGCCGAGTACGTCGATCTGGTGCACCGACGGGACGGGCTGATGCTGGTCGACGCGGTGTCCTCGCTCGGCGGCACCGCGATCGACTTCGACGACCTCGGCGTCGACCTCTGCGCCTCCGCTGCCCAGAAGTCGGTCGGCGCGCCACCAGGAGTGGCCTTCGTCGCCGTCAGCGAGCGCGCCCTCGGCGAAATCGGAGGCCGCACGCGGCCGCCGGTCGGCTACTACCTCGACCTCCTCCGGTGGTGGGACCAGTGGGTTCCCCGGGAGAAGGGCGGCAAGCTGAAGTCCGGATACCGCAGGCTGCCGTGGACCATGCCGACGAACCTGGTGGTCGCGCTGCGCCGGGCGCTCGAACTGACCGCCGAGGAAGGCGTCAAGGAACGCTGGGAGCGCCACCGGCGTAGCGGTGCAGGTCTGCGGGCGGCGATGGCCACACTCGGCATGCACCCGGTGGCGCCGTCAGGAACGGAGTCGAACACCGTGGGCGCATTCCGGCTACCTGGAGTGGCCTCCCCGACACTGCGCCGCCGGCTGGCGCAGCGGCACCGCGTGTACATCGCGGGAGGACTGGACGGCGACGCCTCCACCGTGATCCGGATCGCGCACATGGCGGAGTCCGCCCGGCCTGGGCCGCTCCTGCACACCATCGCCGCGATCGCCTACGAGCTCAACGATCTCGGCATCCAAGCCGCAGCCGACCCAACGCAGGAATTCCTCAAGGTCTGGCACGCCGAGTAACCGCCACCCCAGCCGCGCGATACCGGATGAACGGAGTCCCCAGCGTGAGCCAGCCAGTTGCCGACCCCGAGATCAGATACGTCGCCTCGGCGACCACGAACAAATCGTCTCTGCGCCGAGTCATGGCCGGCACCGCCGCCGGCCAGTTCGTCGAGTGGTACGACTACGGGATCTACGGATTTCTCGCCGTCCCCGGTCGCGGCCAACTTCTTCCATGGCGATGACACGAGCGGGCTGATCAGCACTTTCGCAGTGTTCGCTGTGACGTTCGTGTTCCGACCGTTCGGCGGCATCGTCGGCGGGGTCTTCGCCGACCGGTTCGGTCGCCGCAAGGTGCTGATCACCTCGCTGCTGGCCATGTCGCTGGCCACTGCGGCCGCCGGGTTGCTGCCCACCGCGGCAGCGATCGGCATCGCGGCGCCGCTGCTGCTGGTGCTGTTGCGCGTCGTTCAGGGCCTGTCCGCGGGCGGCGAACTCGGCAGCGTGATGTCGTTCGCCGGCGAGCACGCACCGGCAAATCGACGCGCCTTCGTAGTGTCTTTCGCGCAAATCGGCTCGTTTTCCTCGCTGCTCACCGGAAGTCTGATAGGCCTGCTGCTCACGGAAGCGCTGGCCAAAGAGCAACTGTACGGCTGGGGCTGGCGCATCCCGTTCCTCGTCGCACTCCCACTGGGCATCGTCGGCCTCTACATCCGTAAGAAGGTGGAGGAATCCCCGGCGTACAAGGAGATCTCCGAAGCCGGTGAGATCGCCAGCCAGCCGCTGCGCGAGGCACTGACCTCTCAGGTCGGCCGCCGAGCGATCCTGATTTGCGCAACGCTGTCGCTGCTCAACAGCTCCGGCTACTACGTGCTCACCAGCTACATGCCGTCATACCTGCAGAAGTCGCTGCGCTTCGATCCCACGACTTCGTTCGGCACCACAGCGGTCGGCATCATCGTGCTGCTGTGCACCGTGCCATTGGCGTCCCGCTGGTCGGACAAAGTCGGCCGCAAACCGGTACTGCTGACCTCGTCGATCGCGACGTGCATCGCGGTGTACCCCTGCTTCCGGCATGGCAATCATGTTCGCCTGCTTCGCCATGTACACCTCGATCATCCAATGTGTACTCGTCGAGCTGTTCCCAACTCGGATCCGGGTGACCGCCTACTCCATCGGATACAACATCTCGACCGCGATCTTCGGCGGCGCCGCTCCGCTGTTCCTCACCTACTTCATCGACATGACCGGCGACAACCGCGTCCCGGCCTACTACATCATCGCCACCGCGATCGGGACCCTGATCGCAACACTCACCATCCCCGAAACCGCCAACAAGAAGCTGCAACGCTGAAACACCGCGCAAAGGAACGTAATCACATGATGACGGGGTCTCCCGAGGACGTCATGCTGCGACTGGGCAGCGGTCTGCTGTGCTTCCCTGTCACGACGTTCCACAACGACTTTTCGTTCGACGAGAGGTCCTACTGGGACAACATCGGCTGGCTCTCCGAACAAGGCGCGACAGGGCTGTTCGCAGCCGGCGGCACCGGAGAGTTCTTCTCACTCACCTCGGACGAGGTCGATCAGGTGATCGCCGCCGCAGTGGCGGAAGCCCCGGACGACATCCCCGTGACCGGGGCTGCTGGCTACGGCACCGCGACCGCAGCGGAGATGGCGAAGGCCTGCGCCCGAGCGGGAGCGGCCGGGATCCTGCTGCTGCCGCGATACCTCACCGGCAGCCCGCAGGAAGGGCTCGCCGCGCACGTCCGCGCAGTATGCGAGGCCACTGATCTGGGTGTCATCGTGTACAGCCGGGCCAACGCCGTCTACCGCGAGAACACCCTGGCCGAACTCACCGAAACCTGCCCGAACTGGTCGGGATCAACGACGGCGTCGACGATCTGGAACTGATGACCCGGATCCACACCCGGCTCGGCGACCGCCCCACCTACCTTGACGGATTGCCCACCGCCGAGACCTTCGCCCTGCCCTACACAGAGCTGGGCGTCACCACGTACTCCTCGGCAATTTTCAACTTCGCTCCACGATTCGCCGTGGAGTTCTACGAGGCAGTCCGCGCCGAGGACCGGAAACGCATCCACCACGATCTCAACGAATTCGTTTTCCCTACCGCAATATCCGCGACAGCGGTGACGGTTACGCGGTCAGCATCGTCAAGGCGGGAGTCCGCGCGATCGGCCGACCCGCCGGCCCTGTCCGCACCCCGCCGCGGAACCTTACCCCAGCCGAATCCAACAAACTGACCGAACTCATCGCCAAAGGCAGCTGACCCGACGCCCCAGGGGTGAGGTGTGTCAAGGGTCTTGGACGGTCCTCAGTGGGTTTCCTCAGGCCGCGGTCGCGGTGCGGTGGTCTCGGTGGGCCTCGGCTGGGGTGCGGTAGCCGAGGCTGCTGTGGAGTTGTTTCCGGTTGTAGAACACTTTGATGTAGTCGGCGAAGCGGGCGCGGGCCCGGGTGGGGAACGGTTCGCGGTGGTACATCTCATTTTCAGCGAAGCGAAGACCGATTCGGCGGCGGCGTTGTCCCAACACAACCCGGTTCGCCCGACGCTGGCACGAACACGATTTTCCTTGCAAATTGGGGAAAACTCGGCGGAGGTGTATTGCGTGCCGCGGTCGGCTTCGCAGTTGAGCTGGGCCGCGACCCGGCGGCAGCCGTACGCGCCGCGCCCCTCGGTGAACACCCGGAACACGTGGTCACTGAGCCGACGGCGCCGAGCCTGGGTCGCCGCCTCGGTGGTAACCCGTTGCCGTCAACCGCCCGTCCGGGACGCAGCAGGATCGACGGCGCAGGATCACCGAGCTGCTCATGGCCGAGGGCACCCTGCGGATCGACGATCTCGTGGACTCAGTGGGCGCCAGCGCCATGACCGTGTAGAACTGGGACTGTCAGGGGAAACGGTGCAGCTGCGATGCGTGCGTGGGGCGTGGGGTAACTGATCGTTGGCGGGGAGGGTACGTCCTTCGAAGGTGACGACGAAGTGGTCGAGACCTGGCCCGTCGACCTCCGCCGGGCTGGCGACCTCCCGGCACTTCAGCGGCAGTCGTTGCAGCCGCACCCTTGACGCCCACTTCGGATAAGCGCTTCAGCTCCCCGGAGCGGAAAGCCACATCCAGGCGATCTGAGCTCGCTGGACCTCATACTTGGGACTGGGTTTGTTGGCGATGGCCGGGGCCGCAGTGCTCATGGCAGTGAGAGCCGAAGAAGAAACGGCGCGGATCGTGGGACAGCAACAACGGCGACGATGGAGGCGATTGAACGACCGGCTTCGCCGACCGGGGAATCCGGCCGCCCTGGGTGCGGGCTTGTCGGCGGTCTTTTCGCCGACAAGCCCGCCTACGCCAGCGATCAGGAGAACTGAATGCCGCCGTCGATCATCACCGACTGGCCGGTCATGTAGTCGGAGTCCGGTGAGGCCAGGTAGGACACGAAGCTCGCGACGTCCTCCGGCACCGAGACCCGGCCAAGGTGGATCAGCTCGGAGTACTTCTCGATGGCCGCGCCCTTGCGGAGGCCCTCGTTCTCCGCAAGCTTCTCGTCGATGTAGTCCCACATCGCGGTACCCACGATCCCGGGGCAGTAGGCGTTCACGGTGATACCGTGCTGCGCCCACTCCATCGCGGCGGCCTGGGTCAGCCCGCGTACCGCCCACTTGGAGGCCGAGTACGGGCCGAGCAGCGGGAACGGCCGGTAGGCCACGATCGAGGCCGCTCCGATGATCTTTCCGCCATCTCCTTGCTTGATCATCTGCTTGGCCGCCGCGGTGTAGCAGAGGTACACGCCGCGGAGGTTGATCGACATCAGGTGGTCGAACTCCTCGGGCGTGCTTTCCAGCAGTGGCTTGACGTTGGCGATCCCGGCGTTGGCGACCATGACGTTGAGCTGCCCGAGCTCAGCGGCCACCTGCTCCACCATGGACTGCACCGCGTCCGGGTCGGACACGTCAGCCACGACCGTCGTTGCCCGCCGGCCCGTCGCCGCGATCTCGTCGGCGACGCCCTTGAGCTGGTCGGTGTTGGCCTCGATGTCGTTGACAGCGACGTCCAGGCCGTCAGCGGCCAGGCGCAGCGCGATGCCCTTGCCGATGCCTCGCGCGGCACCCGTGACCAGTGCGACGCGCGGCGATTTACCTTGTTCGGACATTGCTTTCTCCAACCTGTAGTGGAATTGCGAGGTCAGGACTCCTGGGCACGGCCACCTCGCCGAGCCAGGGCCAGTCAGTGGCATGTCGTGTAGGGCACTGGGCTTGGCAACTTCGCGGCTTCGCGGACCTGCACGGAGAACCGGTCGAGGGATGCCAGTGCACTGGCGACATCGTCGCTGGTCACGTCGAAGGGCATCGAGTGGATGGTCTCGCCTTCCACCGTCGACGCGGCTGCGACGGTGCGCAGCGACTCCGTGTCATCAGACTTGAGGCCGACCTCGATGAGTGTCGTCGGCAGCCCGACTTGCGTTGTGAACTCAATAAAGTCACGGATGTCACTGGTCCGGGCGCCCTCGAGAACCAACTGGGTCAACGACCCGATGTTCACCTTCTGACCGTGGGCGAGTCCGTGCGTCGCACCGACCGCCGTGAGGCCATTGTGGATCGCGTGGGCCGCGGCAAGACCTCCCGACTCGAAGCCAAGCCCGGAAAGAAGTGTGTTCGCCTCAATCACCTTTTCGACCGCTGGCGTCACCTGGTTGTCCATGACAGCGTCGATGGCGGGAAGCGCGTTCTCCCAGAGAACATCCCAGCTCAACTTCGCCAATGCGGTGCCGGTGACGGTGGGCAGACCGCCGGCCATCGTCTTCGAGCCGGATTGCGCGGTCGCCCGGGCTTCGAGCCAGGTGGCCAAGGCATCACCCACCCCGGCGACCAGGAAGGACGCGGGTGCGTTCGCGACCACCTGCGAGTCGATCAACACGAGGTCCGGGTTGCGGGGGAAGAACCGGTACTCCTCGAACTCGCCGTTCTCGGTGTAAATTACTGACAGCGCGCTGCAGGGTGCATCCGTCGACGCGACCGTCGGACAGTTGGCCCAGCGAACACCTGCCAGGAAGCCTGCGGCCTTGACCGCGTCAATGGTGCTCCCACCGCCTACCGCCACGGCGACGTCAGCGCCGGTCTGCTTGATGACATCGACGAGACGGTCCACTTCAAGAGCGCTGGGAATGCCATTGAATTTCTCGCGCACCAGCGGCAGGCCCGCTTTCCGAAGCGATGATTCGATGTCGTGCCCGACGAATCCCCAAACCAGGTCATCCGCCACGAAAAGTGGTGACGAGCCAAGCTGCTCGAGGTAGTCCCCGACGCGGTGGAGAGCGCCTTTGCCCTGCACGTAACGGCCTGGGCTGATCATTGTTCGCATGCGTTCCATTGCGGCTCCCGGTGCGTGCGGCTTTCCTGTCGTTTCTGCTGGGTCAGGGCGTGAGGATGGCGCGGCCGCGGATGCGGGCGGCGTCGAGATCGTCGAGGGCGTCTTGGAAGCGGTCGAGCGGGTACTTGCTGGTGTGCAGCCGGACACGGCCCTGCGCGGCGAGGACCATCAGTTCGCACAGGTCGTTGTAGGAGCCGACGAGGTTGCCGATGAAGTTGATCTCGGCCGAGATGATGTCGATGGTCGGGACGTCGATGTTCTCGCCGTAGCCGACCACGTGGTAGTCGCCGGCGCGGCGGAGCATGCGGACGCCGTCGCGGGTGGCGCCGCCTTCGCCGACGAAGTCGATGACGGCTTCCGCGCCGTGCCCGCCGGTCAGGTCGAGCACCTGCTGGACGTGGTCGCCGTCAGCGACGACGCTGTGGTCGGCACCGATGGACACGGCAAGCTTCACCGCGTCCGGGTTGCGGTCCACGACGACGAGTTCTGCCGGGGTCAGCGCTTTCAGCACCTGGATCCCGATGTGCCCGAGCCCGCCCGCGCCGATCACCACGCAGCGGTCTCCGGGCCGCAGGGTTCTGGCTGCCTTCGCGGCGGCGTGGTAGGCGGTCAGGCCCGCGTCGGCCAGCGCCGCTACGTCGGCGGGTTCGAGGGAGTCGTCGATGCGGACGACGCTGCGGGCGGAGGTCTTGAGGTACTCGGCGTATCCGCCGGCGGTGTCGATACCGGGGAACAGCGACTGCTCGCAGTGCACGTCGTCGCCGAACCGGCACGCGCGGCAGAGACCGCAGGTGATCAGGGGGTGCACGATCACCTTGTCGCCTTCGGTGACGTTGGTGACGGCGCTGCCGACTGCGTGCACCCAGCCCGCGTTCTCGTGCCCGATCGTGTAGGGCAGCGCGACGCCGGTCTTCTCGGCCCACTGGCCTTCGAGGATGTGGAGGTCGGTCCGGCACACACCGGCGCCACCGATCCGGACGATCACGTCGTAGGGGCCGGTGACCTCGGGGGTAGGGACTTCGGTCAGGCGGAGCGGCTGGTCGTAGCCGACGACCTGGACTGCCTTCATGATCCGTTCTCCTTCAGCTGCAGGTGCTCGGCCGCGTGCGCGTGGGGAGCCTGGTCGGCGGCCGACTCCGGGTAGCGGGTGCGCAGCAGGCCGCGGCAGAAGTGCGCGTTGCCCTCGATCGAGATCCGGATCGCGCGGGCGAAGCGCAGGCGCAGCGGAGCTTCCGCGCGCGAGCAGGGGTGCCCGTGGTCATTCACAAGCACGGGAGCCGACGCAGCGATGCTCAGGCCGAGCGCTTCCCGCCGTTGCAGCAACGACCTCGTCGTGGGCGCGTCGGGGAGTAGATCAGCGATCGTGACGTCGTGCAGGTCCTCCTCGGTGAGCTCGGGATCCACCTTGAGCAGCAGGCCCAGCGAGCGCTCCATCGCCGCGGCGTGCGCCTTGCGGCGAAACGTCAGGCGCAGCTGCTCGAGGTCGTCCTTCGCCTCACGCGGGAACGTGCCGCGATATCCCGCGTCCGCGGCGAGACCGCGGTTGATCAGCTCCGAGTCGTGGTGTTCGTCGAGCACCACCACCACGTCGGTGACACCCGGCAGCGCCCGGAGCACGTCCTTGGCGTCGGATGCCATCAGGTAGGCGAAGTTCGGTGCGCAGAACGACGTCGGCAGTCGCAGGTGCGCGGTGACCACCCCGTCTGCCGTCGCCCCCAGCGACCGCACGAAACCGAGGTCGGTGATCGGTTCGTCCAGCTCCGGGTCGATAACCGTGTCCAGCGCCGCCCGCGCCGCCCGCTCCAGCAGTACCGGGTGCATCTCAGGCCACCGCCTGCTCTGCCAGGCCGAGGCCTTCCGGGACCTCGATGCCATACATGGCCGCCGCGTTGAGCCCCAGGATTTTCTTCTTCTGCGACACGGTGATCGGCGCGTACTCGACCATGTCCTCGGGGATCTGGAACTCCACGAACCGCTCTACCAACCACTTCGGCGTCCACAGCGCGTAGTCGCTGGAGAACTGGATCCGGTCCTCGTCGAGCCAGTACAGGAGCTCGCCGATGATCTGCGCGAAGTACCGCGGCCGGGTGTGGATGAACGGCATCGCCACGGCCAGCCCGGCGTGCACGTTCGGTTCCTGCGTCGCGATCCAGCAGAAGTCCTCCAACCTCGGAAGACCGCAGTGCTCGACGACGAAGTTCAGCTCCGGGAAATCCGTGGCGGCCTTGTCGACGTCGGCGACGTCGAAGGCGTCCCGGTCCAGCGGCCGGATCGTCGGTCCCTTGTGGATGTGGATGTTGCGGATTTCCAGTTCCTGGCAGGCTTCCAGGTATCGGTAGGTCCACGGGTCGTCCAGCTTGTAGCCGCGGGAGTCGCCGTGCCACTCCGCGGTGTAGAGCTTGACGCCCTTGAGCGAGAACCGCTCGGCGTCGCGCCGGAGCTGATCGAGCCCGGCCTGTTCGAAGCGCGGGTCCCAGCAGTGGTTGTAGGTCAGCTTGTCCGGGTGCTGCTGGGCGAGCGCGAACGCTTCCTCGGTCTGCCCGAAGCCGGTGCGGTAGAAGGCGCCGAGGTGGGCTGGCTGGAAGATGGCGTGGTCGACGTACCCGTCGGTGAACAGGTCGCGCATCAGGCGCTCACCGCCGTAGTAGAGGTACTCCTCGTACGACCACAGCTCCGACTCCGGGCTCAGGTTGCGGTGGTAGTCGTAAAAGCAGTCGATGAACTGCTTGCCGTGGATGTTGAGCTGGTTTTCGGGACGCGCGTCCCAAAGTGCGATGTGCGCGTCGACGATGAAGTATTTCTCGCCGTCCTTGCGATACATGTGTGCACCCTCCCCGTTTGTGGCGGCTGTGGCACGTCGGGTCGGAACGCTAGCCACGACGGCAAGTGCCGGGGAGCCCCCACGTGTCTCAGTTTGAGACACGCGGACCTATCAGGATCAGCGCATACAGCAGTACCGTGGCCGAGGTCGGCGCAACGACGCGTCACGTGGAGGCCGGAAATGGACGAACCCCAGCGCGCACCCCACACGGACCCGACAGAATGCCTCTCCTCCCCCAGCCAGGCCGCCGGAATCGCCCCGCGACTGCGCGCCTCCTGGCGCCGCAGCGAGCGCTACGGGCTGTCGGTGGACGAGATGCGCCCGGCGTTCACCGGATCGGTGGACACCGACTCGCTGCTGTACGAATGCGGCCATGAGGTGCTCCGCGGCCTGCAGGCAACGCTGGCCAACGAACCGGTCAGCATGATGGTCACCGACAGCGATGGCCTGGTGCTGAGCAGGATATGCGACGACAGCTCGATCAACCGTTCACTCGACCGGGTATACCTTGCCCCGGGGTTCTACTTCGCCGAACGCAACGCCGGCACCAACGGGCTGGGCCTCGCCCTCGCCGATCGCACTCCATCACTGGTGCGGGCCAACGAGCACTACTGCACCGGCCTGCGCGGCTACACCTGCGCCGCCGCACCCGTCCTCGACCCGATCAACGGCGGGATCGCCGGAAGCATCAACCTCACCACCTGGTCGGACTCCTCCTCCGAACTCCTGCTAGCGCTGGCCCAAGCCGCGGCCGGCAACACCACCGCGCTCATGCTGGCGCGCGGCACGGGGCGCAAGATCCGACCGATACCGCGCGGCGAGGTATTCCGGGTCTACGCCGACCGCCTCCAACAAGCGAGCCCCTCCTGCTCCGCGCTCTCGCCCACCTGGACCAACGCTGTCGCGCAAGCACGCACGGCATTCCAGCAGGGGCTGCGCGTCGCAGTCGTGGGCGAGCCTGGTGCGGGCAAAACCGCTCTGGCGTCCCTGGCCCGCCGGGAGCTGGCGCGGGAACGCGTGCTCAGCGCCCGACCTCCGGCACCGGAGGACATCGATGTGTGGCTGACGCTGTGGACTCCCGAACTCGGCAAGGACAACACCTGCATTATCGTCTCCGGCGTGGACGCGCTCCCGGCTTGGGCCACAACCGAACTGGCTCGGCTGTTCGGCACAGTGCACCGGGCCGCCGAACGGCTGCAGTCGTTCGTCATCACCGCCCGGACGGACGGCGCGATCCCGGAGGAGCTGCGCCCGCTAGTCGACACCGTGGTGGAGGCACCCGCCCTGCGCTCCCGTCCGGACGACATCCTGCCCCTCACCCGCCACTTCGTTCGACAGGACCGGGGCCGCGCCGCGGCCCTCACCTCGGCCGCGGAGCGCGCGCTGACCTCCTACGACTGGCCGGGAAACGTCCGCCAGCTCCGGAAAGTGATGCGCGAGGCGGCCGCAGGTGCCACGACGATCGACCTGCACCACCTTCCGGCCGAGGTCTTCACCAGCCCAGGCCGTCCGCTCACCCGGCTCGAGGCGGTCGAACGCGACGAAATCATCCGATGCCTGACCGAGCCGGGGACGACCGTGGCGCAGGCGGCGACCGAACTCGGCGTCGGTCGAGCGACGATCTACCGCAAGATGGCGCAATACCGCATCCGGATCCCCGAACAGGCCACGAACCGCTAGCAGCCGCGGACCAGGTACCCTCCGCTGGGCCGCAATTTCAATTGGAAATCAACTTGCCGATTCGCTAATTGGACCTTGTTTTGCACTACAAACAGCAAGCGCAGCAACGCGTAATCCATGCACCGTCACCGCTACTCGGCCCGCCCAGCGAATCAAGAACACTTGCCGCAGGCCATGCCCCCTACCAGGAGGGCCTCTCGAATGATGCGACTCCGCGTCGATAACCCCGATGATGAGACGCTGGCCGCTCACCTTGAACAGCTGCGTGATCTTGGGGTCGGCGAGAGCCTGCTCAGCGGCGACGGTTTCGCGCTCCCACTGGTTCCTCAGCTCGTCGCTGTCCACTTTGGAGTTATCGAGTGGACACGGAAGAAATACAACACTGTATTCTTGAGCGGCACCCGGACGCCGCGATCATCACCAGCTAATTCGATGCGAGCGGGGCCGGGCAGCGCCCTAATCACTGGTCCCTCTCAGTTAGGAGGGGGCATGGTGCCGTGGCGGGACGGGAAGTCCGGCGGACGGCGTTCGGCGAAGGCGCTGAGGCCTTCGCGGGCGTCGGGTGAGGTGAAGGCCTTCTGACCGTAGAGGGCTTCGCTGTGGAAGGCCTGGTCCTGCGGGAGGTCGCCGAGGCGAAGGACGGCCTCTTTGATCGTCGCGAGCGCGGTGCCGCTCTTGCCCACCAGCCGGTGAGCGCGGTCGAGCGCGGCCTCGAGCAGCTGCGACGCGGGGACGACGTCGTTGAGCAGGCCGTACCGCAGAGCTTGGGTAGCCGGGATCCGGTCACCGTGGAGCATCAGCTCCATCGCCCAGACGTACGGGATCTGCCGTGTGAGCCGGGTGAGCGTGCCACCGGCGGGCACGACGCCGACACCGCTCTCGGGCAGACCGAACTCGGCGGTGTCGGCACTTATGCGGATGTCGGTGGACAGCATGATCTCGAACCCGCCGCCGAGGCAGAGGCCGTTGATCGCGGCTATCACCGGTTTGAACAGCGCAGTGTGCTTCTGGTGCGCATCATCCCATTCGGAAATGTCGAAACGCCCCTCCGCCAGGGCGGGGATGGACTCGGTGAGGTCGGCGCCGACGCAGAAGGCTCGGTCTCCGCTGCCGGTGAGGATCGCGACGGCGAGAGAGTCGTCGTCGCGGACCTCGGCGAAGGCCTCGCCGAGTTCTTCGTACATTGCGAGTGTGAGCGCGTTGAGCTTGTCCGGACGGTTGAACCGGATGATCGCGACCGCGCCGTCGCGGTCGAGGGCAATGCCGCTCATCAGATCACCCCCTTCTCGCGCAGCTCGGCGATGCGCTCGTCGTCGAGGTCGGCGAGTGCCCGCAGGACCGTGTCGGCGTGCTCACCGACCTTCGGCGCGAGCCCACGTGGCTGAGTGGGCGTGCCGGCGAGCTTGATGGGCGAGCCGAACATGCGCAGCTGCCCGAACTCGGGGTACTGGACGTCGACGATCATGTCGCGCGCGGCGATCTGCGGGTCCTCGACGACCTCGCCGATGTTCTTGATCGCACTCAACGGCACGGAGTCACCGACGATCTCCTCCAACTCGGTCTTCGTCTTGTCCTCGAACCACTTGTGCAGCAGCGGCCGGACCCGTCGTTCGTAGACCTCGGGTACGAATCGCTTCGCCATGGTGTCGATTTCGGGGTCGTCAGCGAGCTCGGGCTGTCCGAACAGGTGGCAAGACAAACGCCAGAACTTGTCGGTATAGCCGCCGAAGAACACGAACCCATCCTTGCATGGGTAGAGCTCGTAGGGCTTGACGAAGGGATGTTCGTTGCCCAGCGGCCCGGGGACCTTGCCGTCGACGGTGTAGGACACGACAGCGTTCTCCGTGAGGCTGAGCACTGAGTCCTGTTGGGACACGTCGACCAGCTGTCCCTCGCCTGTCTTTTCTGCGTGCCGCAGTGCGGCCAGGGTGCCGATGACGGCGTACAGCGTCGCGGACAGGTCGCCAATGATGGTGCCGATGCGGGCGGGTGGCTGGTCCGGCAACCCGTTCATCGACCACAGGCCGCCGGTGGCCTGCGCGCTGTTGTCGTAAGCGGGCCGGCGCCGGTACGGTCCGGTCTGGCCGTAACCGGAGATCGCCGTGTACACCAGGCGCGGGTTCTCCCCACGCAGCACGTCGTAGCCGACGCCGAGCTTCTCCATCGTGCCCGGCCGGAAGTTCTCGACCAGGACGTCGGCGCGCCGCACCAGCTTCTTGAGCAGGTCCTTACCGTCCTCAGTGGATAGGTCGAGGGTGAGGCCGAACTTGTTCCGGTTGTACTGCGCGAAGAACGCGCTGAACTCCGCGTCCGGTCCGCCCGGCTCACCGGACGAGGACGTCAGCTTCGGCGGGAAGTCCCGGGTGTAGTCCGGGTCCTTCGGGTTCTCGATCTTGATCACGGTCGCGCCGAGGTCGGCCAACATCATCGAGCAGAACGGGCCCGCCACGACCCGGGTGATGTCCAGAACCACGATGCCGCGCAGCGCGCCCCGAGACAGCCCGCCAGGCAGCATGCCCACAATCGTGCCGTCGTCGTTGATGGTCATGTTCGCCCCTGATCCGTAGGTGACTCGTCAGCTCTCAGCCGCATCCACCCGAACGCGGGCCTCCAGGAGGGTGCCGCACGAGGGACTGTAGAACTCGTCGATCAACACGCGGCGGCCCTCGGTACGCGGGCGGACACGGACTCCGTACTCGGCCAACCGCTCGGCGGCGACGTAGGTGACCTTCCGCGCCTTGCCGCGCCAGTCTTCGCCGGTGCCCAGGCGAGCGCCGCTGGCTGGCACGTACCAGCCGTCGGCGTCGCGGCGTGGCGCGGAGGACCCGGCCGGCGACTTCGGCGGGACCTGCTGGGCGGGGGTGCCGCCGAGGCGTTCCTGGCGCAGCGCGGTGCGGGCTCGCCGGGTGGCGGCCTCGTCGACGGTGCCATCGGTGACGATCACGCCGTAGGTGCGCTGCGCGGTCTCGCCGGTCACGTAGCCGTCGCGGACGTCGGCGGCGACGAGCTGCGGGTCGCGCAGCAGCGGGTCGCCGTAACCGCCTCCGCCGGCGATCCACTGCACAAATACATCTCCGGCGCGGACCCTGACCGACTGCTGGTTGATCGCCAGCAACTCCCGGTCCGCCGCGCTCAGCTTGTCCGGGGCGGGCACCAGGCCATCGGCGAGCAGCGGGGCAACATCGGTCCGGCGCCAGACCTCGTGGCCGCTGCCGCCGCCGGGCAGCCCACCGCCGAAACCGTCGGCGACGACCTGGGCACTCGGGGCGAACACCGTCTGCGTGACCTCCCGGGCGCCGTGCAGCGTCCACGCGAAGCGCAGGCCCAGCCCGCCGCGGTGGGCGCCGTGCCCGGCGCTGTCGATGTTGAGCTGCTTCCACAGGTAGAGCACCGGGTACAGCATCTCGTTCATCTCGACGTCCGGCAGCATGTTGTTGACCTGCGTCATCATCCCCGCGCAGTCGAGGCCATCACGGTCCGGCTGGGCGCCGGCACCCATGCCACCGCCGTCCATGTTGAACAGCACGAAGTACTCGCCGTCATCGGTGGTGCCCGCGGAGATCCCGCCGGTCCACGAGTCGCCCCACACGCCCTGGGTGCGGTCGCGGATGGTGTCGTCGTCGCTGCCACGGCAGGCGTCGTTCATCAGCTTCGTGACGACGCGGCTCACCCGGGCGCCGGTGGTGAGGTGCCCGTTGCTGATCGGTGCCGGGGGCCGGGGATTCACGATCGACCCGGGCTCGGCGACGATGTCGAACGCGGTCATGACGCCTTCGTTGAACGGAACGTCCCACGCGAGAATAGGCACGATGGCGGTCGCCACGCTGCCGACCAGCGCACCGTAGCTGCAGTTGACGAAACCATCGGTCTGCTCGCTGGAGCCGGTGAAGTCGAAGGTGATCTGGTCGTCGCGTTTGGTCATGGTGCACGCGACGCGGTACAGCTCGTCGACGTGTCCGTTGTGCTCGGTCCACTCCTCGGCGGTGTAGGTGCCGTCGGGGATGCGGGCAATCCGGTCGCGCACGACCTGCTCGGCCAGCTCGAACGACAGCCTCGTGTAGTCACGGAACTGCTCGAGCCCGAACTCCTCGATCGTGCTCAGCAGCCGCCGGATGCCGGTGTTGTTGCTCGCCACCAGGCTGCGCACGTCGTTCCAGAACAGCGCGGGCACGCGGACGTTGTTGAGCAGGATCCGGCGCACCCACTCGACGGGCTCGCCCCGCTCGAAGATCTTGACGCCGGGCGGCAGCCGCAGCGCCTCGGCGTAGCAGTCGTGTGCGCCGGGCGCGAACCCGCCGGGCGTCATGCCACCGACGTCGACCAGGTGCGCTTGCGACTGAGCCCAGCCGATCAGCTCGTCGCCATGGAAGATCGGCGAGATCACGTTGGTGTCCGGCGGGTGGCTCGCGCCCGCGGTGTGCGGGTCGTTGCAGATGAACGCGTCGCCGGGTGCGAGCGGTTCACCCTCGATCGCCTTGACCAGGTTCTGCACAGCGACGCTGCCAGAGCCGATGTGGAACTGGACATAGTCCGAGTAGGCGTAGATGCGGCCGGTGGGGTCGAACAGTGCGGTGTTGAAGTCACCGGCCTCGGTGATCACCGGGGAGCCCGACGAGCGGATCATCGCGATGCCCATCTCCTCCACGATGGAGTCCAGGCGCATGCGGATCACTTCGAGAGTGACGGGGTCGAACCCGTCGGGCAGCGTGCGCGGGGTGCTGGTCATGGTCGTCTCCTTTGACGGGCGGGGGTCAGCGGTCGGCGAGGCGCAGCAGAAAGTCGCCGCTGTCGGTGAGCTCGACGGTGGCGCCAGTGGGCACGTAGACCGTGGTGTCGGGCTCCTCCAGCAGGCACGGACCGGTCGCCCGACCGAGCGCACCGAACCCGCGGTGCACGTTGATCTCGACGCGCTCGCCGGTGAGCGGCTCGATCACGCCGCGGCGGGTGAGCTCGTGACGCTCCTCGCCGGTGCCTGCGATCTGCTCCACCGTCTGCATGTCGCTGTGGCCGATGGCCCGGACCCGCGAGTTGACCAGCAGAATCTCGGCCTCGGTCCAGGCCGTGCCGGCGCCGAACTCTTGCTCGTAGTCGGCGATGAACTGGGCGCGCAGCGTATCCTTGTCCGCCTCGCCGAAGGTGCCCGCCGGCAGGCGGGTGGTGACCTCGAAGATCTGGCCCACGAACTTCATGTCCGCCTCGCGGTGCAGCTCGCGCCGGTCCTCGGGGATCCCCTCGGCCTCGAACCATGCTTGTGCGCGTTCCTCGAGGGCGGCGAACTCCTTGTCGAGCGCCGACGCGGGCTGGTCCATCGTCCACGGGCTCGTCTGCACCGCGGAGAACACCGAGTCGGCGTGCATGAGGCCGTGCGCCGAGAACACCGCGGCGTCGCGCGGGATCACGACCTCGCGGACCCCGGCCTCGGCGGCGATGCTGGCCGCGAACAGCCCGCACGCACCGCCGAAGCCGACGAGGGTGAACTCGCGCGGGTCGTGGCCGCGGTTCACGGTGATCTTGCGCAGCGCGTTGGACATCTGCGACGTCGCCAGCCGGTACACGCCTTCGGCCGCCGCGTCCTCGGTGATGCCCAGCGGCTCGGCCACGTGCTTGCGCAGGGCGGCCCGCGCCTGGTCCTCGTACAGGGGGACGGTGCCGCCGAGGTAGTAGTCCGGGTTGATCAGCCCGAGCACGAGTGCGGCGTCGGTGACCGCGGGCCGGGTGCCGCCCTTTCCGTAGCACGCCGGGCCCGGCAAGGAACCCGCGCTGTGCGGGCCGACGCGCAGCAGGTTCCGTCCGTCCACCCAGGCGAGGCTGCCGCCGCCGGCGCCGATGGTCTCGATGTCCACGGCGGTCAGGCTGGTGAGCAGGCCGCCGATCTCGGCGCGGGGCAGCAGCCGGAACTCGTCGTCCATGATGGCGGCCGCGTCGAGGCTCGTGCCGCCCATGTCCGCGGTCAGCACCCGCTGGCGGCCGAGCTGCTTGGCCAGCAGCCGCGCACCGGCGACGCCGCCGACCGGACCGGAGTTGAACATCGAGATCGGGGCCTTGCCGGTCTCCTCCACCGACAGGAACCCGCCGTGCACCTGCATGATCTGCACCCGAGCTCGCAGCCCCCTGCTCCGTAGCTCGTCGGCGAGGCGGTCGAAGTGCGACGCCACGATCGGCTTCACCGCGGCGTCCAGTGCGGTGGTGACCATGCGCTCGTACTCGCGGTAGACCGGCGTCAGCCTGCTGGAGAGCGTGTACGGGATGCCCAGGTGATGCTTGTCGAGGTACTCGCCGATCGCATTTTCGTGGGCGGCATTGCGGAACGACCACAGCAGGCAGACCGCGATGGCCTCGGCGCCGGTCGCCAGCACCGCGTCCACGGCCGTGGCAATCGCGTCCTCGGTGAGCGGGACGAGTACGGTGCCGTGCGCGTCGACCCGCTCGGCGACCTCGACGATGCGGCGACGCTCCACGATGTCCGGCGGCGCCGACATCTTGTGCGGGTCGCGCTCGTCTGTGCGGGCCGAGCGGGCGATGCGCAGGGTGTCGCGGAAGCCCTGAGTGGTCAGCAGCCCCACGGCGGCGTACTTCTGCTCATCCACGGCGTTCGTGACGATGGTGTTGCCCAGGACGAATCGGTCGACCGCGGCGAAGAACTCGGCCTCAGTCATCCCTGCGCGCTCCCGCAGCACGCCCAGCGCGCCGAGGATCCCTGTGGTCACGTCCTTGGTCGAGAACGCCTTACCACGGATTGCGCGCCCGTCGACGATCGCCACGGCGTCTGTGAACGTGCCACCGACGTCGATGCCCACGTGAAGCGTCATGCTCGCTGTCTCCTTTGACTGCGTCGGGGCGAATCGTTCCGGGCTGACGGATGGTATGCACGAAAGGTTCGTTTCGCGGAGACACCGTCTCACCCGCGGTGTGGACAGTACGAGCGCGAACCCGTCCAGACTATGTATTATTCGCCCAGGATTCCCGAGGTCGCCCTAGGCGATCGGCACATCGGATCGAGGTGAATCCCGTGACGGAGACGCTCCCAAGCGACGTTGTCGTCGGTCTGCTGCAGGCGGCTTCGGCCGAGCAGGAGATCGATGTGGACAGCCTGCTCACCGGCGTGACCCTGCCCGAACAGGACACCGCGCGAATCCGCTACGAGATCCGCCGCCTGCGTGCCACCTCGGAGCGCTGGCGGCGCCGCGGTCAGGAACTCGCGGCGCTGTTCTCCTCCGCGCGCGAGCTTGCCCAGCTTCGCGACGTCGATGAACTGCTCGGTCGGCTCGTCGAACGAGCGCACGACCTCGTCGGCACGGACGTCACCTACCTGTCCGAGTTCGACGCGAAGAGCCGCGAACTCCGCGTGCGCACCACGCTCGGGACGGTCGCACCGTCGTTCCTCGGCTTGCGAGTGCCTCCCGGAGCGGGCCTGGCAAGCCAGGTGGTCGAAGGACGCCGTCCCTACTGGACGTCCAAGTACGCCGCGATGACCGAAGCCCCGCACGACTCCGCGATCGACGCCGCCGTGGCCGCGGAAGGCCTCGTGTCCCTGCTCGGCGTCCCGCTACTCGCCGGCGACGAGGTGATCGGAGTGCTGTTCGCCGCCAACCGCGTCGAGCACGCTTTCTCCCCTGAGGAGATCTCCCTGCTGTCAGCCTTTGCCGACCACGCCGCCATCGTCCTGCAGACCGCTCGCCTGCTCGCCCGCACCCAGGACTCGGCCGACGACGCCCGCCGCGCCTACGGCGAGCTCGCCCGCCACGTCGAAGCGATGGAACGGGCCAGCGAGGTGCACAGCGACCTCACCAGCCTCGTGCTCCAAGGCGGTCAAGCACCAGACGTCGCGACCGCGCTCGGTCGTGCTTTGCGCTGCCACGTCACACTTCGCGACCCCGAACACCTCGACGGCCCCGTCGCCGACGCCGTCGACCGCAGCCGCCACAGTGGTCGGTGCACGCCCGCGAGCGACGGCACGTACGCCGTCGCCGTCCTCGCCGGGCCGACCCTTCTGGGCGCGCTGCTGCTAGAGCAGGGCGAGGTCGAGTTCGGCCCCGTCGAGCTGCGCACCGCCGAACGCGCCGCTCAGATCACCGCGCTGCTCAACCTCAAGCAGGACGCCATGCTCGAGGCCGAGCAGCGCGTCCGCGGCGACTTGCTGGCCGACATGCTCTCCGACGACCCCGACCGCCGCGCCGACATCGCCACCCGCGCCCGCGCACGGGGCATCCGGCTCGACGAGCTGCGGTCAGTGGTCGTGATCTCGGTGCCGGCCGAACTGCGCCGCGGGGCCGTCCGCGCCCTGCGCCGGACCGGCGGCCCGGTCGGCGAACATGCCGACCGAGTCGTGGCCATCACCTCCTATCCCGACCCAGCCACCGCGAGCGCACTCATCCACACCATGGTGCGCCGCACCGTACGGGCACCGGTTCTGGCGGTCGGCGCAGGCATCGCCGACGTCACCGACGACCTACGCACCCAGGTCGACGCGGCCTCGGCGTGCGTCCGGATCCTGCCCGCACTCGGGCTGAACGACACCGCCGTCACCACCGACGAGTACCTCCCGTACACGGCCCTGTTCGGCCCAAGGGAAGCACGCGTGACGAGGTACGTGCGGCGCATCATCGGGCCCGTCCTGGACTGGGACGCCAAACACGCGGGCAAGCTCCTGCCCACCCTCGCCGCCTACCTCGGCAACCGGATGAGCCCGGTCGCCACCGCCCGTGCACTCCACGTGCACAAGAACACCGTCCTCCAACGCCTGGAACGCACGACCGAGCTGCTCGGCGAGGACTGGCAGGAGCCCGATCGGCTCTTCCGGATCACCGTCGCGGTCCGCCTCGCCAACCTGGCCAAAAGTCCATAGCCTCCCAGTCAATGGTGGATGATCGGCCCATTCCCGGCCGATGCGCCGCGAACTAGCGTCCTCCCCCGTACCGCAGCCACACCAAGGTGGGAGGGGCGCCATGCCGCGCACCAGTCGCATCCAGGGTCTCCGGGACCTCTCCGTCGAGGCCCGACGCAAGTCCCTCGCCGAAGCCGCCGGCATCGACCCCGCGTCGATCGCCGCCTTCGACCCCGCGCACGGTCTCGGCACCGGGCTGGCAGACCACATGATCGAGAACGTGACCGGGATCGTGGGCATCCCGCTGGGTGTCGCGACGAACTTCGTGATCAACGGCACCGACGTGCTGGTGCCGATGGCGACCGAGGAAGCCTCCGTCGTCGCGGCTGCGAGCAACGCCGCCAAGATCGCGCGCGTGCACGGCGGGTTCACCACGTCCTCGACCCCACCCGTCATGCAGGCCCAGGTCCAGATCGTCGGCGTCGCTGACCCCGAGGCCGGGCGAGTACGGCTACTCGAAGCCCGCGACGAGCTGATCGCGCTCGCCAACGACCAGGACCCCAAGCTCGTCGAGTTCGGGGGCGGCGTCCGTGACATCGCTGTCCGGCTGGTCCCCTCGCGCGCCGGCACCTACGTGGTCGCGCACCTTCAGGTCGACGTGCGCGACGCCATGGGCGCCAACGCGGTCAACACGATGGCCGAGGCCGTCGCCGCCCGGGCGGCCGAGATCGCGCGCGGGAGCAGCTTGCTGCGGATCCTCACCAACAAGGCCGATCTCCGGCTCTCCCGTGCCCGCGCGGTGTTCGACGCGGACGCGCTCGGCGGCGCCGAGGTCGTCGACAACATCATCCATGCCGCCGCCCTCGCCGAAGCCGACCCCTACCGGGCCGCCACCCACAACAAGGGGATCATGAACGGCATCACCGCCGTCGTGCTCGCCACCGGCAACGACACTCGCGCCGTCGAAGCCGGCGCCCACTCCCACGCCGTCTCGCCCGCCGGGCTCTACACCTCGTTGTCCCGCTTCGAAAAGGATGCCGACGGCAATGTCGCCAGCACCCTCGAGCTACCCATGCCCGTCGGTCTCGTCGGTGGCGCCACCAAGGTCCACCCGGCCGCGCAGGCCGCGATCACCCTGCTCGGCGTCCGCACCGCCGCCGAACTCGCGGAGATCATCACGGCCGTCGGCCTCGCCCAGAACCTCGCCGCCATCCGAGCGCTGGCCACCGAAGGGATCCAGCGTGGCCACATGTCCCTGCACGCCCGCAACATCGCCTCCGCCGTCGGCGCGACCGCTGAGGAGGTCCCGGCCGTCGTCGCCCGGCTCATCGCGGACAAGAAGGTCCGTGCCGACCACGCCGAGCAACTCCTCGCCGAGCTCCGGGCCAGACGATGAGCGACTACGGGACCGAACGGCTCACTGGCCTCCCCGAAGCCGTCACCATCTGCGAGGTCAGCCCCGCGACGGGCTCCAGAACGAGTCCACACCGGTGCCCGCCGACGTGAAGGTCGAGTTCATCGAACGCCTTGCCGACACCGGGCACACCGTCATCGAGACAACAAGCACGGTCCATCCCAAGTGGTGCCACAGCTCGCCGACGCCGAAGAGGTCCTCCGTCGTCTCGACCGCCACCCCGGAGCCCGCTACCTCGTACTCGTGCCCAACCAGCGAGGCCTGCAGCGGGCGCTCGACCTCGGCGTCACCGACATCGCCGTGTTCGCCTCGGCCACAGAAAGCTTCGCCAAGACCAACCTCAACCGCACGGTCGCCGAGTCGCTCGCGATGTTCACCGTCGCGAACACGTATCGGGACTGGCCACGGTGGCGGAGTTGGTGCCAGCAGACCGAACACCGGATGAACCTGACGCCGAGCTCGCCGGGGCCGGCCGCAATGCCACCAGCCGAGCCAGGATCGACCGCGCCCAGCGGGCAGGGCACCACGTGACCGGCCGATACGAGCTGCGGCACTTGGTGCACTCCCCTGCCGCGCATGCCCGCACCGAGCTGGAGTTTGTCGAGCAGCTGCACGCCCGCCGCGTGCGCTTCCGCCCACGCACCGGCCGTGCAGGCCGCCTGACCGGCTACATCGTCACTCTCACCGACGATCACGGGCGTCCGCAGTTGTGGCTGGCCGGTTCCAGTCTCCGCCGGGACCTGTCTCTGCCCCGGTTACAGGCCCGCTGGCGGAATCACCCGCAGTCGGCACAACCTGGTGCGACTGCCGCCCAGCAGCTTCGCCTTCACCTGGACGCCGTCCCGACGAGCTATGGCGCTACCTCCAGCGCAGCGGCCACACCGTCGAGCACTCGCACGTCGCCGCGCAGCACGTGGCGGACCTGACCGTCGTCGCCGCGCGATGGAACCCCTGCTGTGGCGGGTAGCCGACCACCTGGCGATGCAGATCCTCAAGACCGCCGGTGCGGTAAAGCTCGTGCGCACCGCCGACGGCCCGGTCCTCGGACTGCACCTGGTCGGCGACCGCATCGACGAACTCATCGACGAAGCCCAGCTAATCTACAACCCGACGACGTCGCCCCCCTCGTACACACCCACCCCACCCAGACCGAAGCCCTCGGCAAGGCCACCTCGCCCTGGCCGGCAAACCGCTGCACGTGCACGGCTGACCAGCCCGCAGACCACCTGCGTGCTTGCGGCCGGTTTCTCACGGGCCGCCGAGCTAGCCTGGAACTGCTATGACCGACGTGTCTGCGCAGCGCTTGCAGGGAAAATGGCCGACCGAGGTCACCAGCTTCGTCGGCCGGCGCAAAGAGCTGAGCCAGGTCAGGCAGGCGCTGTCCTCCTCCCGGCTGGTCAGCCTGACCGGCGTGGGCGGCGTGGGCAAGACCAGGCTGGCCTCGCACGCCGCCTGGAACATGCGGCGAGCCTTCCCGGACGGTGTCTGGCTGGTCGAACTCGCGGGCTTGGAAGACGAAGGGCTCGTTCCACAAGCGATCGTGTCCGCACTGGGCATCCACGATCAGTCCACACGCTGGACCGCCGAGACAGTAGCCGAGCGTGTCGCGGACCGGCGTCTGCTGCTGGTGCTCGATAACTGCGAACATGTGCTTCACACCTGCGCGCTCACCGTGGCGGCCCTGCTCAAACGGTGTCCTGAACTGCGGATCCTGGTCACCAGCCGCCAGGCGCTCGGCATCGCCGGCGAGTCCATCCTGCCGGTCTCCGCCCTGGAATGCCCGGATCCCGACAGCGGTGTTACGCCCAGTGCGTTGGCCGGTTACGACGCTATCGCGCTGTTTTCGGACCGTGCGAAAGCGGTCCTGCCGGACTTCGTCCTCGATGACCACAACGGACATATCGCCTCCGGTATCTGCCGGCGACTGGACGGCATTCCCCTGGCAATCGAACTGGCGGCGGTGAGTCTGAAAGTTCTGTCCCCCGAGCAAGTCCTGCGACGGCTGGACGACCGGTTCAGCCTGCTCACTACCGGCAACAAGGCCGCGCTGCCGCGACATCAGACGCTGCGTGCCCTGATCGAATGGAGTTGCGATCTGTGCTCCAGCAAGGAGAAGGAGCTGTGGGCACGTACCTCTGTATTCGCCGACAGCTTCGATCTCGACGGTGCTGAGGGGGTCTGCGCGGACGAAAACCTGACCCAAGCCAACGTTCTAGGCACGCTGGCAGGATTGGTGGACAAGTCGATCCTCATCCGCGATGACCGTGACGGCAAGGCCCGGTACCGGCTGCTGGAGACCGTTCGGCAGTACGGCCGCGACATGCTGCGACATTCCGGCCAGGAGACGCAGGTCCGCCAACGGCACCGGGACTGGTGCCTGAACCTGGCCGAGCAGATGCAGCAGCACTGGTTCGGCCCCGATCAAGCCCGTTGGTTTGCACGCCTGCGAACCGAACACGCCAACATTCGCACCGCACTCGAATTCTGCCTGAACGAGCCGACAGGTACCGTCGCCGGAACGCGCATCGCCGACGCCCTCCACGACTACTGGCGCGTCAGCGGACTCACCAGTGAAGGTCGCCGCTGGTGCGACCGAATTCTTCAGCAAGGCACCGAGAACGACGGCGACCGGCTACGTTTGCTCATTAGTGCCAGCTACCTCGCCCTTCTGCAAAGCGATGTTCCCGCAGCATCCACTCTCATCAGCGAGGCCCGCACGCTCACTGCCGACCACGACGGGGACACGGCCGCACTGCTCCGGGTTGCCGAAGCCCTCACTGCGGCACTGCAACGCGACTTCTCAAATGGGATTGAGCTCTGCGAAGAAGTGATTCCCCGGCTGCGGTTTTCCCGGGACCTGCCCTGGTTTTCCACCGCCCTAGTCGTCCTCGGCGTCAGCGCCTCACTGCACGGCGACTCAGAACGCGCCACCGCCGCATACGAGGAACTTCTCGCGCTCGCACGTGAATACGGCGAGAGCTGGCGCTGCTCCTACGCCCTCTGGGGCCTCGGCGTCGAGGCCTGGCGGCAAGGCCAGCAGCAACGAGCCGCTGCACTCGCCCGCGAAAGCCTCGACCTCCAGCAGGAATTCAACGACCACCACTGCACCGGACTGTGCGCCGAAACGCTCGCATGGGTCGCCACAAGCGAAAACCGCCAAGACGACGCCGCCCAGCTATTCGGCACCGCCGAGACCATCCGCCGCGAAGCCGGCGCACCACTGCTGACCTTCTTCCGCCACTACCACGACGAATGCGAAAAACGGACCCGCCACGCTCTCGGCGACGACCAGTACCGCCGCCGCTACGCCCAAGGCGCGGACGTCAGCCTCGAACAAGCCATCGCCTACGCCCGCGGCAAACCACCACGCACCGAGCCCGCTCCCCGGCAAGAGCCGCGTGCACGCCTTAGCCGACGCGAGC
Organism: Saccharopolyspora sp. NPDC050642; assembly: GCF_040654735.1. Lineage (NCBI taxonomy): Bacteria > Bacillati > Actinomycetota > Actinomycetes > Pseudonocardiales > Pseudonocardiaceae > Saccharopolyspora > Saccharopolyspora sp. NPDC050642. The sequence continues at coordinate 118,466 of NZ_JBFAIN010000009.1, forward strand.
GGGAAATCGCCGAACTCGTGCGCCAAGGCATGAGCAACAAGCAAATCGCCAGCAACCTGGTCATCTCCCAGCGCACCGCCGAAGCCCACGTCGCGAACATCCTCGTCAAACTCGGCTTCACCTCACGCTCCCAAATCGCAGCCTGGGCCACCGAGCACGACAACACCCCGCACGCCAGCTAGAAACGAACGCTCAGGTTGCTGCACGTGTAGAACTCATGCTGAGGAGATTCTCTTGTGGACGGTTCATGCAGCCGATGCGGTTCAGCTTATAGTTCTCTCAATCCCACGTGCCGACACGCTCGGGCACCGATGAGCGCCAACCACGACGAGTCACCACTGCAGGCGCCGGGACGGACCCACAAGGCGCGATGGACCATGCACGCGCAGTGGAACGGAGCTTCCACAACGGATCCATCCAGGCAACGGGAGAACATCATGACCATCGCAACAATGTCCCGCTGGAAGACGCCTATCTTTATGCACACCACCGCCCCAATCGCCAACGCCACCACCCGAGGCCAGCACCGGCCCCAAGTACCATGCACGACAACGCTACAGCGAAGCCGCAGCGCACCTGCACGCACCAAGACACCGCCTGCACTGCAGACCCCGCCCACACGACCCAACCGACAACAATTCCGCGGTCAAAGACCGCTTCCTCGCGGCGTCGCCCACGGTCACGCCGCGAACCCCACCGGATGCCGATCACTCTCGCACTAACGCGAAATAGGCGGCTGCCTTGCGCAAGATCTCTTTCTCGGTCTCCAACTCCGCGACCCGCTTACGCAACCGGGCCAGCTCGGCATCTTTGTCCTCGACCTCCGCCGAGCCGCACCAAGTCACCCCATTGCCAACCTCAGCCATGAGCGGATCAAGACGCGACCTGTGCTGGGTAACTTGATCAACGAGTACGAACGCGTCGCGTAAATCTGCTGATCAACCTTGATGACCGACTTCTGGAACGCCACACGGCGGACTGCACGTCGAAAGTCCGCATCGTGCGCCAGTACGCCTGAGAGTTACGACTGTTGGCAATCCACAAACGGGTTAGGCCCAACTCGACCTACGGAGGCTTGAACGTCTGGGCAGTCCCCTCCACGAGTACCGACATACCGCATGACCCGGGCGGACGAGGTTTTCGGCGAGGGCAACGTGGGGTCATGGCTTACATCGAAAAGCAAGGGAAGCGCTGGCGAGTCCGGTACTCAAGACCGGACCGATCCCTCGGGTCTGTGTCCGGATTCCGCACCAAGACGGAAGCCTTGCACTACGCCCAAGACCTGGATACCGACCGACACCGCGGGCTGTGGCTGGATCCCCAGGCCGGCAGGATCCCGCTCTTCCAGTGGGCGAGTACATGGTTCGAGGCTCTCGATGTCGCACCGGCCACCGAAGCCCAGTACCGCAGCCTCACCCGCAACCACATCCTTCCCCGGTGGGGCACCACCCCACTCGCCGACATCTCCGCGATATCCGCCCGGGTCTGGACCAAACAACTCCGCCATAGCGGCTACGCATCCACCACCGTGAGCGCCATCCTCAAGATCATGTCGATGATGCTCGACGACGCCACCGACGACCGCCTCATCCCGCCAACCCCCTCCAGTACCGGTGGCGTCGCGGACGCCGAAGCCACCAGCCCCGTACCGAACCGGTCTGGGCCACACCCGACCAAGTAAACGCCGTCGCAGCGCACGCCCGCCTCCTCGGCGGCGACACCGCCGCCACCCTGATCATCACCGCCGCCTACACCGGCGCCCGCTGGGGCGAACTCACCGGACTACAACGCACCAACACCCACCTCGACGACGGCACGATCGTCATCGACCCCGGCACCGGGGCACTCCACGAAATCAACGGCATACTCCACTTAGGACCACTCAAGACCGACGAATCCGCGCGGACGATCACCCTGCCCGACTTCCTCGCCGAACTCCTGGCCCAGCACCTCGCTACCCACGACCACGCCTTCGTCTTCACCACAACCCGCGGCCACCTGCTCCGGCGCAGCAACTTCGACCGACGCGTCATGCGACCCGCCTGCGACGGCACGACCGAACCTGGTACCGACATCCGACTGGAACCGGCCGCACCACACCTGACCTTCCAAGGACTACGCCACAGCCACAAGACCTGGCTCATCACCGACGGGATACCCGAAGTCGCACAAGCACGGCGCCTGGGCCACCGCCTCGCCGACAAGATCAGAGACGTCTACACGCCCGAAATCGAACAACAACTCCTCGACAGCCTCCAACACCGCTGGGAGACCTCAGCAACACCACCGAACGCATCCGCCCCGCTGACCCCAAACACGGCTGAAGACACCGCGCGTCCAGCCATCAGCACGCCCCACCGCGACCCCTTGACCAGCGGTAAAAACCCACCACCACCAGCGCCGACAACGCCGCCGCACAACCCCGCCTCCAACCGAGCGCAACCAACCCAGCCGCAACCAGCGACACCCAATCTGACCTGCTATAACAGCAAACTCATGATCCACAAACCCCAGAAAACGGATCTCGCACCCGATCAACTTGAGCCCGCCGGGACGCGACCCCCTCCCACCCCGCACAACATCACGACTCCCAAAATCCTCCCAAAAACCAGTTCACCAGGCACAATGGACGATCAACAAAAGATCCACACCGCAATGCAAAAAGACCCGCTGACCTGCGCTTATGTACAGGTCAGCGGGCTCTCTTCACGGTCGGGCTGACAGGATTTGAACCTGCGACCCCTTGACCCCCAGACATGTCCACAAGAGACACCGGCCAGCGAAAATCCGGAAATTGCAGCACAAATCGCTGCAGATCGCTGACGTTGAGCGCAGTACAGCACAGTCCGGGACAGCACAAATCCTCCCACTTTCCTCCCATCGCCAGCGTCAAAATCCGTTCAACCAGGCCCTGATCGGCGATCTCGCGCAACACACGGCTCATCATCCCGTTGGCATCCGGCAGGTTTGGCTTCCGAATCGCCGGAACAACCTTGGCGAACGCGCTACGCGCCTGCTCACGACACCAACCCTCACTTTTGAGTTCCAGGCTGTCCGCACCACTCGCAACGCTCGACTGGAACACTGCAGGGTGTCGGCTTCCGGGGCGTCGACGCCAAGCAGGCGGACGCGGCGGCTGCCGGCTAGTTCGAGGGTGTCGCCGTCGATCACCCGGGTCACAGTGACCAGTTCGCCGCCTGGATGGCAGGTACGTTGGCCGTCGTAGACGGTGTCGCTACTGTGGCACTTAAACGTCACCGACGGTGCAGCGGCTTTTGTGGTCGCGGGACTGGTGGCTGATGCGGAGGGCACCGTTGCGCCGATGCTCGACGCGCTGGGCGTGTTCCCGGGCGTTGTGGTGTCATTCCCGGTCACTTGATTGCATGCTCCGACGACCACGAGGAATCCGAGCACGCCGGCCCACACCTTGGCTCTCGACAGGAACTTCCACATCGTTGCCCGTTTCCATTCCGTCGCGCAACGCTCCGACTGCCCAGGATTGTTGCCGATGTCGCAAGAATCCCGGATCCGGAAAACCAATCGACTACGTTGACCGTATGAACGACACCACGAAAATCGAGCCGGTAAAATTGGGAAATGTGCTGCACCCGGTGGCGGATGTGGACGCGGCCGTGCAATTTTACGCCGCAACTTTCGGCCTGGCAACGAAATTCGTCGACGGCGACCGCTACGCCGCCCTCGACGCGGGCGGCACCACGCTCGCCCTCGCCGGCCCTTCGGAAGACATCACCGGTGGCGCGCCCGCGGCGTCGTTCAAGGTGTCCGACGTCGCCGCAGCACTGGCCACACTGGTGGAAAGCGGCGGATCCGTTGTCCGGCAACCGGAGCGGGGCCCGCACGAGGTGCGAGCCGTCGCGCGCGACCCCTGGGGAAACACCTTCGTCGTGTACGGACCGCAGTAGCGGGCCACTCACTCAAGGCGCCCTCCAACACGAAACCGTCCCTTTCAGACAGTCACATCGGGTGCGCGGCCGGCCACGTCGGCCGCTTCGCCGAGAACGCGAGACACCCTCGCGGGGGATCGATCTCAGCCGCACGCACGAAGTCCAGAAATCCAGCCGCGGCCGGCGAGAGGTCTTGACCGCAGCGGTACACCACACCGGTGACTCTCGTCGCATTCGGCGATTTCACGGGTACCACCACGAGATCTTCCAGGCCGAAGCCCTGCAACTCCAACGCGGGCAACGCCGCCACACCCACGCCCGCCCGCAGGAGCCCGCCGATCGCCGCCACGCTCGGCGCGTTGAAATGCCGGCTCACCGGGATCGAGTGCTCGCCGAACACTGCGTCGGTCATCGCTCGGATACTGGTCCCAGGCGGCGTCGCGACCACCGTCTCGCCTCCGAAGTCCGACCACGAGAGGGAACCCTGCATCGACCAACGATGGCTGTGGTGCGCGACGCCGTAGAACTGTTCCCGCAGCAACGGTATGAAGCAAAAATCGTGCGGCAGGTCCCCGTTGGCGCTCAAGCCGAGTTCGGCAGTTCCCGCTCCGAGGTTCCCGAGCACCTCGGCGGCGTCCCCGTCCCTGATCTCAAACGTCACCTCGGGGTGGTCCGGCATGAAACCACGGATCATGTCCGGCAGCACCACAGCGGCCAGCGACGGAAGTGCCGCCAGGGCAACGGTTCCGGACTGGGCCGCCACGTAGGACATGAAACGTTGCAACTGCGTGTCGAGGTCGTCCAGGACCGTGCCCGTCATGAGCAGAAAGGCTTGGCCCGCTGCGGTGGTGTCGAGCTGCCGAGTGGTGCGATCGAACAACCGCACCCGCAGGAGACGCTCGACCTCCTTGATCCTCCGGCTGAGAACCGACTGGGAGATGTGTTCGACCGCGGCCGCTTTGGTGAAGCTTCCGGATGCGGCGACGGCCTGCACCGCTCGAAGCTGCTGCAGTGTCAAGTCAGGAATCGGCATGGCTCCACCTCCTGTCGCGCACGCTCGGATGGACGTGGCGGTGACGGGTCCGACCGCGGCCCGGAGGGGGCACCGCCGCGGCCGGCCCGGCCCTTCCCCTAGTTCGGCTTCGAACGCACGTGGTCCGCGATCGCAGCGTCATCGTTCACGCCGTACATGTCGTCGATCAGCGCCGCGAACGAGCTCACGACGGCCGTGCGTTTGATCTTGCCGTTCGCGGTCCGCTCGCCGCGCTCGACCTCCAGGGACCGCGGCAGCACACGAAAGTCCTTCAACTGCTCCACACGCGCAAGGTCCGCGTTGACCCTGGCGACCTCTGCTCGCAGGCTTTCGGCCAGGGCCTCAGCAGACGGGGCGTCCGCGCTCGCGCTCGGCTCGAGCAGGACGGTGAGGTACTTGCGCGCATCGCCGACCACGATCGCCTCGTCGATCAGCAAGCTCTCCTTCAACCGGGTTTCGATGGGCTGAGGATTGATCGTCTTGCCGCCGCGGGTGATGATCACGTCCTTCTTCCGGCCGATGAGCCGGATGTCGCCGCGGGGTGCCCGCTCCATCAGGTCACCGGTGCGGAACCAGCCGTCCTGCAGAACAGCCTCGGTTTCCGCCGGGTTGCCCCAGTATCCGGTGAACAGCAAGGGCGCGCTGATCAGCATTTCGCCGTCGTCCGCGACTTTCACCTGGAAACGCGGGTCCGGGAACTCCCTGCCGATGAAGCCCGGACGAGGGAACGGCTGGTCGAAGTGCGCGATGGGACATCCCCCGGTCTCGGTGAGACCGTAGTTCTCGCGAAGATCGAGGCCCCAGATCTGCCAGATCGCGAGGACGCTCTCGGGCATCGCGGCGGATGCGGTGTAGGCGACGCGCATGCGATCCATACCGACGGTCGCCCGCAATGGCAGGAAGACCCCGCGGAGTGCCGCGGCGTAGGCGATCCGCAGCAGCGCCGACGGCCGGCGGTGGGACCAGCGGTTCTCGGCCACCCTGCGGCCGACCCACATGGCGGCGTCGTAGGCGCGGCGCCGGAACCAGGGCCAGGACTTGGTTCGTGCGATCAGTTCACCGGCGATCTTCTCGTAGAACCGTGGCGGCCAGAGCACTGACGTCGGCCGCACGGAGCGCAAAACCTCTTCGTAGATGTCCATGCGGCAGTAGGTGACCATCAGCTTGGTGAGCAGCGGGGCGAAGACCACCACCAGCGCCGGCGCCACGTGCGCCAACGGCAGGAAGCCCACCACGTCGTATCGGCGGCGGGTGATGTCCGGGTACAACCCGGAGAAGGTCTGGACCGAATGTTGAAGGGTCCGGTGCGAGTGCGTGACGCCCTTCGGAGCTCCCGTGGACCCCGACGTGTAAAAGAGCACGGCGGCGTCGTCGAGGGATCCGGCGGCGACCAACTCGGACAGTCGATCCGGTTTGTCGCCGGCGTGCCACGCTCCTTCGTCGCGCAGCGCGTCCCACGTCATTCCTGTGACCGGATCGGGCAGCGCCGGCGGAGCGTCGTCGATGCCGAGCACGAGTCGCAGAGACGGGGTGCGTGCGGCGACGTTCGCGACCTTGGTGAGCTCCGTCGCCGTCTCGCCGATGAACGCGACCGCCTCGCTGTGCGCGAGTAGTTGCTCGATCTCGGCGACCGAGTTGGTCGGGTACACGCCGATCACGACGCCGCCCACGCTCTGCACGGCCAGCGCGGCGAACACCCACTCCGGGCGAGCGCTGCACATCACCGCGACACGGTCACCGTGCTTGACCCCGTGCGCGACGAGCCCGAGCGCGAGATCACGGACATGGTCCGCATAGGACCGCCAGGTGATCTCCTGCACGACCCCGTCACGCCAGTGACGCATCGCGACGGCGTCCGGTTCTCTGCGCGCGCGATCGAGCAGCACCCCCGGAAAGGTCCGGGTCGGTTCGAAATTGGTCAGGTCCATGACACGGCCTCTCTTCCGGAGCTGACACGCCCCCGCGCGGTGATGTTCATGCAGCGCTCTCTCCGAGATGAAGGAAGTCACCTCGGTACCACATCACCGGCTCGTCGCTGCCTGCCCGCGCGTCGTGCACCCGGCCGATGAGGATCACGTGATCTCCGCCTGGTACGACCTGCTCGAGTTCGCACCGGATGACCGCCGCCGCGTCGGGCAGGAGCGGATGCCCCTCTTCGTCGAACTCGAAGTTCCCCTCGGCGAACTTGTTCTCCCCCTTCGTCGCGAACCTGATCGCGAGGTCCGCGTGCGCGGGCGTCGCGATGTTCACGACGAACCGCTCAGCCGCCTGGAAGACGGGGAAACAGTTGGCTCGCCGGTCCAGGCACACCAGGATCAGTGGCGGGTCGAGCGACAGCGACGCGAACGAGCTCGCGGTGAACCCGTGCAGCGTGCCGGACTCACTTCGCGTCGTCACGATCGTCACGCCTGAAGGAAAGCGGCCCAGCACGGAACGGAAGGTGGCTGGGTCCAGCTCGTGCATTCGATCAGTCATTCCATGCCTCGCGAGCGGCTCGAGCGGCCGGGTCGGTGAATATCGTGCGCGCGTCAGCGGCCGTGACGCGCAACTGTTCCTCGGCAGGCAATCCGGCGATGTCCGCGCACAACGCCCGTTTGAGCGCCGCGAACACGGCTGGCGGTTTCGCCGCTGCCGTGCGCGCGTACGCCACAGCCGCCGTGAGCAGGTCGCCCTGCTCGTCCACGTGGTCGACGAGACCCATGGTCTGCGCCTCGAACGCGTCGACAGGCTCGCCGCCCAGCAGGAGGCGCCGGGCCGCGCGATCGCCCAGGACGGCGCGCACCCGCGCGATTCCCTTCACCGCGGGCAGCATCCCGTGATTCACCTCGGGGAAGACGAACCGCGCCACGGCCGAGGCGTACACGACATCGGCGAACAGCGCCATTTCGATGCCGCCACCGACGCACCAGCCGTTGACCGCGCACACCAACGGCCGGGGAAAGTCTTCCAGCGCGCGCAGCAGCGCGTGGAACGCCGTCATCCGCTCGACCATCGACTCGGCTTGGTAGCCGTTGGCCTCCTTGAGATCGCCGCCTGCGCAGAAGAAGCGCTCACCGGCTCCCGTGAGGACCACCGCGGGGGCGTCGGGCCGCCCGGCGAGAATTTCCAGTGTGGTCGTCAGCTCGCTGACGAGCGCGTTGCTCAGCGCGTTGGCCGGCGGGTGGTTCAGCGTCAGGACGATCACGCCATCCACCTCGGCCGACATGTGCACGGCGCCGAGCGCTGTGTGGTGTGAGGCTGCGGTCATGCTCGTCCCCCGGTCAGTTCGCCGGGGCGCCGACGGTGCGGGCGGAGGGGAAGTCGACAGCGCGCTTCTCGCGGAAGGCCTGGCGTGCTTCAGCGTAGTCGGCGCCGGCGAAGTCGAGGATCTCCAGCGCAGCGGACAGCTCGTGCTGGGGCACCGCGTTGGTGAGCCAGGCGTTGAGCGCGCGTTTGGTGAACCGGATCGCCTGCTGGGAACCGCGTGCCAGCTGGGACGCGACCTCCAGGGCGCGCGGCAATACCTGCTCGCGCGGGACGGACAGGCTCACGAGCCCGATCCGCTCGGCCTCGGTACCGGTCAGCTTCTCCGAAGTGAGCACGTAGTACTTGGTCTTGGCCATACCCACCAGCAGCGGCCAGATCAGCGCCGCGTGGTCCCCGGCGGTCACCCCGACCCGGGTGTGGCCCTCGATCAGCACCGCGTCGTCCGCTGCGATGCTGATGTCGGCCAGCAGCGCGGTCGAGAGTCCGTAGCCCACCGCGGGGCCGTTGATCGCCGAGATGATCGGTTTCTCGATCCGCAGGACCGTCGAGACCCGCTGGCGTTCCGACTCCAGCATCGCCAGCGCCTGCTCGGGCGTGGGGTCGGGCTGGGCGACGTCCATGCCCGTGCAGAAAGCCTTGCCGGCTCCGGTGATGACGACGACCTTGGTCTGTTCGTCGCGCTCGACGTCGGCCCAGATCCGGTTCATCTCCTCGAACATCGGCAGGGTGAGCGAGTTGTACCGGTCGGGCCGGTTGAACGTGATCAGCAGAACGCCGCCGTCGCGGCGCTCGATGAGGACATCGCCGGTACCGTGGTTGTAGAGGTCGCTCATCGCACGGACTCCTTCTCGCTCAATAGGTTCTGCTCGGTCTGGAACTTGCGCAGCGCCTGTTCGTGCGCGGGGCGCGCAGCCCGTATGTCGGCGAGCACGTCGTCGGCTGGGCGCACCACGTTGCGCGGATGTTTGAAGCGCGGGATCACGTATTTGCCGAACAGTTCGATCGAGCGCAGGAGCTGGTCGTGGGGCAGGCTGTCGACGCGCAGCACGAGCGCGTCGACACCCATGTCCACGTACCGCTGCACGTGCTCGATGCAGTGGTCCGGGTCGCCGACGAGGAAGCCTTGCGAGCGCTCGAACATGTACTCCTCATCGTCGAAGTCGACGTCCTTGACCGCGCCCATGTACGCGTAGTCCTTCGACAGGGTGGAGAGCCGCTCGTAAGCACCGGTTGAGAGCTTGGCCATGTCGAACAAGGGCTTCGCCTGCTCACGCGCCAGCGCCGTGGTCTCCGCACAGTGCATGCCACCGCTGATCGTGACCATCTTGCGCGGCGTGATCGGGTACGGGTGGCTGGTGGCGGCCAGGGTCTCGTCGTAGAGCTTCAGCAGGTTCTCCACGAGGTCGAACCCGAGGTAGAACCCGCCCATGATGGCTCCGATGCCCAACTCGGCGGCGGTCTCGACCGAGCTCGGGCTGCCGGTTGCGGCGGAGATCGGTGGATAGGGCCACTGCAGGGGCTTGGGCACCAGGCTGCGCGGCGGGATCTTGTAGTGCTCGCCCACGAACGAGAACGGGTCCTCGAGGAACGCGCGGCGGATCAGGTCGATGCCTTCGCGCCACTGCGCCTTGTTCTCGGTCGGGTCGACCTCGAACGCGCGCAACGCGAGCGTTGTGTTGCCACGTCCGGTACCCAGCTCGACTCGGCCGTGGGACAGGATGTCCTCGGTCGCGATGCGCTCCGCGACGCGCAGCGCGTGGTTCATCCGCGTCGGCAGCAGCGTCACCAGGTGGATGAAGCGGATCCGGTTCGTCAGAGCCATCAGGTACGGGTAGAGCACCTCCGGAGCGGACACCGTCGCGGTGCCGATCGCGACGTGCTGCTCGGAGCTGCCGAAGGCGTCGAAACCGACTCGCTCGGCGAGTAGCACCTCGTCGACCAGCTCCCGGTAGCGGTGCTCGTGCGTGAGCCCGACCGGGGTGTCCCCCTCGGTCATGAGGATGAAGTCCATGCCAGCCCTTCCATCAAATGTTACTGGCGACTAACGTAGAGCGTGGCTCGAAGCTGGTCAAGCGTCGATTGAGAGGCGCCAAGTGTTATCAGCGAGTAATTTTATCGGTCAGCGAGGACGCAAGGTGGAACGAGGCCGCCCATGAGCGAACTGAGGATCGAGTACCTGACCTCGCCCGAGATCGCGGACGCCATCGCGAGCGGCATGCGCACCGCTGTCCTGCCGTTGGGCGCCACGGAACAACACGGCGCGCACCTCCCGCTGTCGGTCGACAGCGAGCACGCCGATCGCCTAGGCGTCCTCGTCGCCGAGCGGCTCGGCGACGCGCTCGTGCTTCCGACGGTGCGGATCGGCTGCTCGGCGCACCACCTCGGTTTCGCCGGGACACTCTCCGTGCAGGCCGAGACCCTCGAAGCGATCTGCTTCGACTGCTGCGCGAGCCTCGCCGCGCACGGCTTCCAGCGTGTGCTGATCTTCTCCGCCCACATCGGCAACTACCCGTTGCTCGGCGAGATCGAGCCGAAGCTCGCGGCGCGGCTCCCCGACGGTCCCGACGTCATCGCCTTCGCGGACTCGGCCGCGATCCTCGACGCCTGGCGAGACGCGGCCGACCACGTCGCCGCCCTCGCCGAACAGGTCGGAGGTCACGCCGACGTCGCCGAAAGTTCGATCATGCTGGCAGTGCGGCCGGACCTCGTCCGCAGCGACCGCGCCGACGCGGGTTTCACCGGGACGATGGACGAGAACATGCTGGCCCAGGTGTTGACCGGCGGCGTCAAGGCCGTCGCCCCCAACGGCGTTCTCGGTGACCCCCGGGGCATGTCGTCGAAGCTGGGGTTCGCCTGTCTCAACGCCGTGGCGGACCTGCTCTCGGGGTACGCGCAATCACGTTATCGGCCCGTCACTTAAGCTGGACCTGTGTCGAGCTCATCCTCTCCTCGTACCGCTTCGCCGCGCGGCACCCGCCGGCAGGAGCTGATCAGGGTCGCTGGCGAACTGTTCCACGAACGCGCCTTCGATGCGGTCACCAACGAGATGATCGGTGCGCGAGCCGGGGTGTCCGGTCCCGCGCTCTACCGGCACTTTCCGAGCAAGCAGGCATTGCTCGTCGCCGTGCTCGAGGACCCGCTGAACGACCTGCTCGCCCACGCGCGCGAGATCGCGGCCAAGGTGACAGACCCGCGCAAGGCTCTCGAAGAGATGATCGACTACCACGTCACACGCAGTCTGCAGAACGTGCCGTCCACGCTCGTCTTCCTGAAGAACGAGCACAACGTCCCCGAGGACGAACGCCATCGCATGCGGCGGTTGATGCGCCTCTACGCCGAGGAGTGGAGCGGCCTGGTCGAGCGGCTGCGGCCCGATCTGTCGGACGCGCAGACCCGCATCCTCACCCACGCCGTCTTCTCGATGATCAACTCGGTTCCGCAGTTCAACAGCGGACTGGATCCCGAGAGTGTCGGGAAGACCATCCAGACCGCGGCGATCAACGCGCTGCTCGTCCCGCCGGACGCGGTCTGACGCGACGCACTCATCGCCGTTTTCCCTGTCCGCCAGAGAAATCGGCGAGCACGCACCCGCGACTCGTCGACCGATCGACAGCGACAGGGCGCGTTCCCGTTCCGCAGATTGTCCACAATAGATACATTGTGTCGCAGGAAATGCCGCTTCCGCATCCATCCGTGCGGAATTCGCAATAGTCCTTGCACGTCAACGCATTGCGCGTCCGCACGCGACGAGTCAGTGTCGATAAGTGCGAAGCGCGGCGAATGTTCGCGCACGCAGCTCGTGCCAATCCACGCGGTGTAGCACGCGATCGACGGCGCTGTACCGGTACGCCCCGACACCTGACGGAAATCCCCGCTGCCGACCACCGACCTGACAAGGGTGCCTCGGAAACCGCCCCGGTGGAAGCGTCCAGTGATGGGAACCACCCGCCTGTCGCGCTGCTCGGGCATGACAAGGAGAGTCAATGACGACCGCACAGCATTCCGAGAAGGTGATCAGCTCGAGATCCGCCCGGCGCGCCTCGCTCGCGGGTGGTGTCGGGACGCTGATCGAGTACTACGATTTCAGCGTCTACGGACTCCTGACGCTGACCATCGGGCCGTTGTTCTTCCCCAGCCACAATCCGACGGTCTCGACGCTGTCCACGCTCGCGGTGTTCGCGTCGTCCTACCTCATCCGCCCGCTGGGCGGCTGGTTCTTCAGCCGCCTCGGTGATCGGCGGGGCCGACGGACCGCTCTCGTCGCGACGATCGTGTTGATGGGCGTCGCGTCCGGCGTGATCGGCCTGCTGCCCACCTACGGGCAGGTCGGAGTCACCGCGACGATCGCCATCATCCTCGCGCGACTCGCCCAGGGACTCGCGGCCGGCGGTGAGATCGGCGGCGCGGCGACCTACATCGCCGAGCTGGCTCCGCCGGGCAAGCGGGGCTACTACGGGTCGACGATCTCCATCGGGTCCACGCTCGGGTTCGCGGTGGCCGCGGCCGTGGTCGGGGTGGTCCAGTTGCTGGTCCCGGCCGACCAGATGCCGGTGTGGGGCTGGCGGCTCCCGTTCCTGCTCTCGCTGCTGCTCACCGTGGTGTGCCTGTGGGCTCGCCTGCGAGTCGAGGAGTCGCCCCAGTTCCAGGAGCTCAAGGAGAAGGCCGCGATCGTGCGCGGCCCGATGCTGGCCGCGCTGCGGAGCCACCCGCTGTCAGTGGCCCGCGTCGCGGGCCTGGCCATCGCCTTCAACGGCACGGGCTACTTCGGCGTCGCCTACTTCGCGATCTTCCTGCAGCAGGAAGGGTTTTCCGCGACCGGCGTCGCCTGGACGTCGGCGCTGTCCATCGCACTGGCCACCATGACCTATCCCTGGGCAGGCAGGTTGACGGATCGCTTCGACCGCAAGCCGATCCTGCTCGCGTCCTACCTTGCCTACGCCGTCATCGCCTGGCCGGTCTTCGCGCTGCTCATCGCCACGACCAGCCTCTGGGTAGTCGGGGTCGTCTACCTGGTCTGCCTGTTCTTCAGCGGGTGGGCGCAGGTTCCGGCGTGGCCGCTGGCCACCGAATTGTTCCCGGCGAACGTGCGCTACTCGGGCATCGCGCTCGGGTACAACATCGGTGCGATCATCGGCGGCATCACGCCGCTGGTCGCCGCGGCCCTCGTGGCCGGCACCGGAAGCAGGACCAGCCCCGTCTACTGGATCGTCGCAGTGGCGCTGGTCGGCGTGATCACCGTGGTGCGGCTGCCGAAGACCGCATCGAAGCCGCTACCCAGCTGACCGCTCGGCCGGGCCGGTCTCCGGCCCGGCCGTCGTGGCCGGCGACGCGAACGCATGGCCCATGCGGTCTCGTTTGGTGCGCAGGTACCGCAGGTTCTGCGGGGTCTCGACGGCCGGCAGCGCGACCCGTTCCACGATCTCGAGCGCGTCCCCATCCAGATCGTCGTACTTCGCGGGGTTGTTGGTGATCAGGCGCAGTCTGCGGACTCCCAGGTGAGCGAGGATCTGGGCCCCGGCACCATAACTGCGGGAATCGACGGGAAGCCCCTGCGCGGTGTTCGCGTCGACGGTGTCCAGACCGAGCTCCTGCAAAGCGTAGGCGCGGATCTTGTGAGCCAGTCCGATGCCGCGCCCTTCGTGCCCTCGCAGGTAGACGATGACACCACAGCCCTCCTCAGCCACGGCACGCATCGCTTGCTCGAGCTGCGTTCCGCAGTCACAGCGCAACGAGCCGAGGATGTCGCCCGTGAGGCACTCGCTGTGCACGCGGGCCAGGACGCCCCGCTCAGAGCGCGTGGCCGCTGCGATGTCGCCCATGACGAGAGCCAGGTGCTCGGCACCGTCCACATGCCACCGGTACGCGATCGCCTCGAAGTCGCCGAAGACGGTCGGCATCGTCGAGTTCGCCACGGGTTCGACGAGCTCTTCCGTGGCGCGCCGGTAGCGGATCAGGTCGGCGATCGCGAGCACCGGCAGGTCGTGGTCCTGCGCGAACGCGGTCAGCGCCGCACCACGCAGCATCTCGCCGTCGTCACCGATCAGCTCACTGATGATGCCGACCGGCCGGCGACCGGCAAACCGCAGCAGATCGACAGTGGCCTCGGTGTGCCCGGCACGGACCAGGACGCCGCCCTCGCGCGCCCTCAACGGGAAGATGTGGCCCGGGCGGCGGAGCACATCAAGCGTTGTGGCCGGGTCCGCCAGTGCACGGCAGGTCTGCGCCCGCGCGGTCGCCGAGACACCGGTACCGGCGTCCACGTGGTCCACGGTCACGGTGAACGCCGTGCCGTGCGCGTCCTGGTTGCCGGCCACCATCGGCGGAAGCCCGAGCACGTCGGCCCGCTCGGAGGTCATCGGCGTGCAGACGATGCCGGTCGTGTGCGCGACGAGGAAGGCCATCTGCTCAGGCGTCACGCTCTCGGCGGCCAGAATCAGGTCGCCCTCGTTCTCGCGGTCGTGGTCGTCCACGACCACGACCATGCGCCCCGCGGCCAGCGCGTCCACTGCGGCCCGCACGCTCTCCGCCGAGGTCGCCGCACGGTTCCTCAGTCTTCTCGCGGTGGTCATGCCGAATCTCCCTGTTCCCGAATCACCCAGCGATGCTACTTACCAATAACATTTTCAGGGCTCACGCGAAGCCTTGACGTCATATTTGCCACGGCTTACGTTACTCGTCAATAACATTCAAGGGAAGGGTGGACATGGACTTCTTCCTCACGACCGGCAACCCGTCCCGTGGAGGCGTGCGATGACTCCCGACGTGGACTCCTTGTCCTTCGAGCCGCTGACCCCGACGTCGTACCTGGACCGAGCCGCAGCGGCGCACGGAGACCGGGTCGCGGTGGTGGACGGGGCGTCCCAGTGGACCTACGCGGAGCTGCACGACCGGTGCCAGCGGCTCGCGGGCGGACTCGCGCCGCTGGCCGGAGGTCGTCCAGTGGCGGTGCTGGCACCGAACACCCACGTGGCGCTGGAGGCGCACTACGGGGTGCCGTGGACAGGAGTGCCACTGGTCGCGGTGAACACCCGGCTGGCCGCGGACGAGGTCGCCTACATCCTGGCGCACTCCCGCGCCGCCGTGCTGATCCACGACCCGTCGTTCGACGCGCTGGCGGATGAGGTGCTCGCCCGGATGGACGCCCCGCCACGCCGGATCCGATCGGGACAGGAGTACGAGGACCTGCTGGCCGCGGCGCAGCCGCTGCACCGGACCCCGGCCGACGAGCGGTCGCTGCTGTCGATCAACTACACGTCGGGGACCACTGGCCGCCCGAAGGGTGTGATGTACCACCACCGGGGCGCGTTCCTGCAGGCCTTGGCGATGGTGGGGCATACCGGGTTGACGCCGTCGAGTGTGCACCTGTGGACGCTGCCGATGTTCCACTGCAACGGATGGACGTTCCCGTGGGCGGTGACCGCAGCGGCCGCTACGCACATCTGTCTCTCCAAAGTAGACCCTACGGAGATCTGGCGGCTGCTGCGGGAGGAGGGCGTCACGCACCTCAACGGGGCACCGACCGTGCTGTCGATGATCGCGTACGCCCGCGAGGCCGAGCCGCTTGAGCACACGGTGCGGATCGCCACCGGTGGTGCGCCGCCGTCGCCGTCGATTCTGCGGCGAACGACGGAGCTGGGATTCGATGTCACGCACCTGTACGGACTGACCGAGACCTACGGACCCGCCATGCTGTGCGACTGGCGCCCGGAATGGAACGACCGTGACGCCGAAGCGCGGGCGCGGCTCAAGGCGCGCCAGGGCGTCGGGAACATGATCGCCTGCGTCCCGCGGGTCATCGCGGAGGACGGTACGGACGTCCCGGCGGACGGGATCACCACAGGGCAGATCGCGTTGCGCGGCAACAACCTCATGCTCGGCTACCTCGACGACCCGGAGGCCACCCTGGCGGCGGTGCCGGACGGCTGGTTCCGGACCGGGGACATCGGCGTCGTGCACCCCGACGGGTACGTGGAGCTGCGCGACCGCTCGAAGGACGTGATCATCTCCGGTGGAGAGAACATCGCGTCGGTCGAGGTGGAGCAGGCGATCATGGACCATCCGGCGGTGCTGGAGGTCGCGGTGATCGCGGTGCCGGACGAGCGTTGGGGCGAGGTCCCCGCCGCCTACGTGACGCTGCACGACGGGGCCACCGCTACTGAGGCGGAGCTCATCGAGCACGTGAAGGGCAGGCTGGCCCGGTTCAAGGCGCCGAAAACGGTCGTGTTCGCCGAGCTGCCGAAGACCTCCACCGGGAAGATCCAGAAGTTCGTGTTGCGGGACAAGGCCTGGACCGGGAGCGAAAAACGCATCAGGTGAACGAGGAAACGCGGGGGCGGCAAGATCGTGAACTGGTCCCCGTGAGTTGGACCGGTTAAGTAAGATTTTAGGCCGCGAGGGCTTGGGTCCGGTATTGCACCGGGCTCAGGCCCTCGCAGTGTGTGTGGCTTCGTGTGGTGTTGAACCAGACGATGTAGTTATCCCAGGGCGGTGGTGACGCTTCGACGCTGAGGTAGCGGGTGTGGTGGAAGAGTTCTTCTTTGAGGTGCCCGAAGAAGCTCTCGATGACGGCGTTGTCATGGCATTCGTCGGCTACCGGTGTCTCGGCGAATTCGTGATATAGAGCAGCCAGCAGTCTCGAATCCCATCAAGGAGATCTTCCGCCGGGCTTGCGCGGTCCAGGGGGCACCCTCCCCGGTCGTTTCTTGCGCATGCGGAACGTGGTAACCCCGTCGAGGTCCATGCACCGAAGCCGTGCGTGGTAGGCCGATCGCGAGAAGAGCTGAATTCCTCGGCGGGATCGGGATTGATCCGGCCCACGTGGACAACACAGGTCTGCACGACGGTATCGGGAAAAACGGCGCGGATCGCATCCGGCAGTCCGGTGAGGCCATCACAGCAGGCGATCAGGATGTCCCGCAGCCCGCGATTCCGCAGATCGGTGAGGACTTTGTGCCAGAACTTGGCCGCTTCGACGTCCTGGATCCGCCCGTCCCAGGGCGTGCTTGCGGCCGTCGACATCAACCCCCAGGGCCAGGTAGGCGGTCTTGGTGGTGACCACGCCCTTGTCCTTGACTTTGATGCGGATCGCGTCGCTCGTGCGCAGCACGACCTCCTCGGCGCCCCTGAGCACCGCGGCAGCCGACGGCGGCCGACCGAAGGGGTAGTAGATCAGCCTTCGTTGGAACACCCTGTACCGTGCCATAACCTATTTGCGGGCCGCGACCAGGGGTTTCGTTGCCCCCAGCGATCAGGCCATGATCGCGGATCATGGTGTTTCGACTGATGTACCTGGCGTCGGCAACGGTGTTCGCATGGCTGAGACTGGCCGCCCGGCGTACCGCGGCCAAGGACGTCGAGATCCTGGTTTTGCGACATGAAGTGGCAGTGTTACGCCGCCAACTGGGGCGCCGACCTCGTTTGTCATGGCCGGATCGAGCAACTCTGTCCGCGCTGACTCTCTTACTTCCCCGCGCCCTGCGACGGGCCCGGATCGTCACACCCAACACTCTCCTGGCTTGGCACCGGCGTCTGATCGCCAAGAAGTGGACCTATCCCTCACGGCCTGGTCGGCCACCGATCACCACCGAACTCCGCGACCTGATCGTCCGCTTGGCCCGAGAAAATCTCAGGTGGGGGACATCGGCGCATTCAAGGCGAACTGGCTGGCCTCGGGCATCACGTGGGTGCGGGCACCATCCGTCGCATTCTCCGGAACTCCCGCCTCGACCCCGCTCCACGCGAAGCCGACACCTCATGGCGCAGCTTCCTCCGCGCTCAGGCATCCGGCCTGCTCGCCGTCGACTTCTTCCACATCGACACCATCAGCCTTCGCCGGCTGTACGTCCTATTCGTGATGGAGGTTCGCACCCGCACCGTGCACATCCTCGGGGCCACCGCCCACCCGACCGGTGCCTGGACCGCCCAGGTAGCCCGCAATCAACCCCGTGATCCGGATTTTGGCACGGTACAGGGACGCTGGGATGTTTCATCCGTCCTGATCTGCGGAGATTTCCGTGGGTGGGACGCGGAGATTCCCAGGGTGGGACGAACTGCCCAGGGTCGGCTGCGATGGGGAGGTCCGGTGCGGTCAGGTGCTTCACCACCCTGCCGTCGATCATCGCCGAGTCGTCGCCGAACAGCCTCTGCACCGGTCCCGGGCGTTCGTGGTGTCCGGCTTTTCGCCTGCCGATTCCGCTGATGAATCAGCGGGGCGTCGCGCCGCAGGTCAGCCCGTCAGGTCTCCGTCCCTCTCGTTGACCGCCGCGTAGTGGCTGAGCTTGTCCATGTCCACAGTGACACCGAGGCCCGGGCCCTCCGGGAGACGGAGGCGCCCTTCGGTCAGGTTGAGGGGCTGGACGATGTCGTCGGCGTGCAGGTAGTACATGCTGTCGATCGCTCGGGACAGGACCGGCGTGCTGGCCACCACGGCGAGGTGCGCCGCCGTGGCGATGCCGAGTTCACCGCCGGAGTGCAGGTTCATGCCGAGGCCGAACGTTTCGCAGTGCGCGGCGAGCGCCTTGGTCGCCGAGATGCCGCCCCACTTGTAGACGTCGCCGTGGATGACGTCCACCGCGTTCAGCCGCACGGCGGGGGCGAATTCCTCGAACCGGACGACGCACATGTTGGTGCACAACGGGATTCGCACCTTCGCGCGCACCTGGCTCATGCCCTCGATGCCCGTGCAGGGGTCTTCGAGGTATTCCAGGTCGAGCTCTTCGAGTGCGATCCCGGCGCGGATCGAGTCCGGCACGGACCAGGCCGCGTTCGGGTCCACCCGCAGGTTCACCCCCGGCAGGGCCGCGCGCAGGGCGCGCATGATCGCCACGTCGCCCTCTACATCGGTGGTGCCCTTGAGCTTGACGGCGCTGAAACCGCCCTCGGCCACGATCTTCGCCGCGTGCTCCGCGAGCGCGCGCGGGAGGTCCTGCGCCCCACCGGCATCGGCCCGGGTGATCAGCGCCGTGATGGGGACCTCCTCGCGCACCGAGCCACCGAGCAGGTCGGTGACCGCTTGGCCGGTGGCCTTGCCCATCGCGTCCCAGCAGGCGACGTCGATCGCGGCGATCGCCGCGTACCCCAGGTAGCCGTGGAAGAACGGCACCATGTGCTGCTTGCGGTGGAAGGCCTCCAGCGCGAACGGGCTGGTGCCGATGAGCCCGTCGGCCATCGTCGCGATGATCGCCGCGACCGGGCGGCCCCACATGGTCTCGCCCCAGCCTTCGATCCCGGAGTCGGTGCGGATGCGCACCACCGTGCGGGTCTCGCCCGTCTTGGTCTCGAAGGAACTGGTGAACGGGCTGGTCAACGGGAGGTTCACGACCCACACGTCGACATCGGTGATCTTCAAGGTGCTGCCTCGCTCAGCTCGTCGCCGCGTCGAACGCGCGGATCGCCTCGGCCAGTCCCCTGGCCCGGTTGGTCATCAGCTGCCGGCCGCGGTCGGCGTCGGCCCCAGATGCGTCGTCGGTGGATCCGCCGACCCTGGCCCACTCCCCGTGCCGCTCGACGGTCAGGCCCGGGTGCGGCGGCCGGTGGAACAGCGGCGGCGGATCGACCGGTTCCCGCGCCGGGATCGGGGTGCGGACCAGCTCCGGCCGGGCCGCCAGCATCAGGGAGGTCTCGAACCAGCCCGCGTGGCCGGGCGACGCCTCAGGTCCGTCGTCGTCGCCGGGGGTCACGGACCAGTAGGAGCAGGCGGCCAGCGACACGTCGGCCCGCAGCGAGAACTGCTTGACCGCGAGCCGCATCACCTCCTCGTTGCCGCCGTGCCCGTTGACGATCACGATCCGGCGGAATCCGCTGGTGACCAACGAATCCAGCACGTCGGCGAGCACCGCGCCGAGGGTTTGCGCGGACAGCGAGACGGCGGCGGCGAAGAGGTGGTGCGGGCTGTGCCCGAACGGCAGGTGCGGCAGTCGCACCACCGTCGGCCCGTCGTCGCCGAGCAGCTCAGCCGCGCCGTCGATCGCTGCGTTGACGAGCATCGTGTCTGTGCCCATTGGCAGGTGTTCGGCATGCTGCTCTTGCGAGCCGATGGGCAGCAGGGCGATCCCCGTCGCGCCCGCTTCGCGCACCTCGCGCCAGGTCAACTCCGTCAGTTCCAACACTGCTATCCCTCCGGATCAATGCCGTGGCAGAGTCTGGTCATGGAAAACGCCCGTCCCGCATTGCGGCTGGTGACCGAACCGTCGGCGGCATCGGCACCCCGGACGCTGGGCGCCGTGGAGCTCGTGCCCGGCCGGGTGCGCGCGGCGCTGCTGGACGTCTCCGGCACCGTGCTTCAGCGCGCGGAAGCGCCGTACTCCCCGACGGCCGACAGGGGCGAGATCGACGCCGCGCTCGGAAGCGCCGTCGAGGCCTGCTTCCGCGGCACCCGGCCGCTGGGCGTGGGCGTGGCCGCGGCCGGGCTCGTCGACCCGGACCGTGGAACGATCATCGAGGTCAACGACGTGCCCGCGCTCCACGGCTATCCGGTCACCGATGTCGTGGGCGGCCTCGTCGGTGTTCCCGTGCACGTCGAGCACCGCGCCCGCCTGCAGGTGCTCGGTGACCGGTGGTTCGGCCCGGGCCGGGGCAGGAAGGCGTTCGCGTCGGTGTCGACCGGGGACGTGCTCGGCGTCGGATTGTTGTACGACGGCCAGGTGGTCGCCCCGTCCGGTGGTCGCAGCGGGGCCCACATGACGGTCGCCGCGAGCGGCGAGCAGTGCACCTGCGGCGCGCACGGCTGCTGGAAGACCGTGGCCACCACGCGGTGGCTGCGCGCCCGAGCGGCTTCCGCCGGGCTCGGGGACGCAGTGACGCTGCATTCGTTGGCACAGAGCGCGGATCCGACGGCCATCGCTCTGATCGACGAGTACGCGGCGAACCTCGCGCTCGGGTTGGTCAACATCCAGCAGCTGTTCGCCCCGGGCCTGTTCGTCCTGCACGGCGAAGCGCGGCAGGGCGGCGAGCGGTTCCGGAAGCGGATCGAGCAGCGGCTGAGGGTTGACTCGACGTGGACGACCGGGGAACGCCCGCAGGTCCTCGTGAGCGAGACCTCCGACGACGAGGTCGCCCTGCTCGGCGGCGCGGGCCTGGTGCTGTCGCACGGCTAGCGCCGCACCGCGAGTCGCGGACTGGTTTTCTCGCGGTTTCGCGCGAAATCGCCGCTCGGCACGCGTGGAGAACGGCGGTTTCGCCCGAAACCGCCCACCTCCCGGAGATTCGGTATCGCGGTCGAGGTTCAAGCGCTGGTCTCCTCCGCTCGGCGCGTCGCACGCCTGCGCCGGGCCAGCCGCGGATCCGGATGCGGCACGGCGTCGAGCAGTTCGCGGGTGTAGGAGTGCTGCGGCGACCGGAACAGCGACTCCGCCTCGCCCACCTCGACGATCCGGCCGTAGCGCATCACCGCCACCCGGTCGGCGACCTGGCGGACCACGGCGAGGTTGTGCGACACGAACACGTAGGTCAGGTGCAGCCGATCCTGCAGGTCCGCGAGCAGGTCGAGGACCTGGGCCTGCACCGACACGTCGAGCGCGCTCGTCGGTTCGTCGAGCACCACCACGCGCGGCTCCAACGCGAGAGCGCGGGCAATGGAGATCCGTTGCCGCTGGCCGCCGGAGAACTCGTGCGGGTACCGGTCCTGGACGTCCCGGGCCAGGCCGACCGCTTCGAGCAGGTCGCCGACGCGTTCCCGCCGCCGCGCCCACCCCTTCCGCCCGCGGGCCTCGGGATCGTGGGTGACCAGCGGCTCGGCCACGATCTCGGTCACCCGCATGCGCGGGTTCATGCTCGAGTACGGGTCCTGCAGGACCACCTGCATCTGCCGTCGGACGTCGCGCAGTCGCGCGGGGGTCAGCTCGGCGAGGTCCTGCCCGTCGAAGTGCACGCTGCCCGCGGTCGGTTCGGCCAGGCGCAGCAGCAGGCGGATGAGCGTGGTCTTGCCCGACCCGGATTCGCCGACCAGCGCGAAGGTTTCGCCTTCGGCCACCGACAGCGAGACGCCGTCGACGGCGACGACGCCACCGGCGAACTCCTTGCGGATCCCCTCCAATTCCAGCAATGTCATGCCAGCTCCAATCGCGGGGTGGCCCGCAGCAGCTGCCGCGTGTAATCCTCCGCCGGGTTGTCGAAGACGTCCTCCACGTCCCCGGTCTCCACCACGGCGCCGCGGTTCATCACCACGACGCGGTCGGCGACCTCGGCGACCACCCCGAGGTCGTGGGTGATCATCAGGACGGCCATGCCGTGGCGCTCCTGCAGGTCGAGCAGGAGGTCGAGGATCTGACGCTGCACGGTGACGTCCAGCGCCGTCGTCGGCTCGTCGGCGATGAGCAGCCGCGGACGGCCCACCAGCGCCATCGCGATCACCACGCGCTGCCGGAGGCCGCCGGAGAGCTCGTGCGGGTACTGCCGCGCACGGCGTTCCGGGTCCGGGATGCCGACCTCTTCCAGTCCGCGGATGGCCGCCCGCCGGGACTCGCCGCGCGCGGTGCTCTGGTGCCGCCGGAGGACTTCGGCGACCTGCTCGCCGACCCGCTTGAGCGGGTTGAGGCTGGTCATCGGGTCCTGGAACACCATGGCGACGTCGTTGCCCCGGATGCGCCGCATGTCGCGTTCGGGCAGCGCGAGCACGTCGCGGCCGTCGAGCAGGACCTCGCCGCCGGTGTAGACGCACGGCGGAACCGGGTTGAGGCGCAGCACCGACGAGGCGGTCACGCTCTTGCCGCTGCCGGATTCCCCGACCATGGCGAGGGTTTCGCCCGCGTCCAGCCGCAGGCTCACGTCGCGGACGGCGGCGACCGTCTCGGTCGCCAGCGCGAAGTCGACGCAGAGGTTGTTGATCTCCAGGAGAGCGTTCATCGGCGGTACGCCTTCGGATCCGCGACGTCGCGCAGGGCGTCGCCGGTGACGTTGATGGACAGGGAGGTGAGCATCAGGGCGAGCCCGGGGAAAACCGCGACCCACCAGGACGTGCCCAGGTACAGCTGACCGTCGGAGAGCATCGCGCCCCAGGTGACGATCTCCTTCGGCACGCCGAGCCCGAGGTAGCTCAGCGACGACTCGGCGACCACCGCTGCGGCGACGTGCAAGGTGCCGATCGTGGCCAGCGGCGCCATCACGTTGGGCAGCAAGTGCCTTCGCATGATCGTGAGATCGCGGACGCCGATGGCGCGCGCCTCTGTGATGAATTCGCGCGTCCGCAGCGAAAGCACCTCCGACCGGACGACGCGGGCGTAGGCGACCCAGCCGGTGAAGCCGAGAACGAGGATCACGTACCACAGCCCGGAACCGAGGAACCCGACGATGGCCAGCGCCAGCAGGATCGACGGGAACGCCAACTGGACGTCGGCCACCCGCATCAGTACCCGGTCCAGCCACCCGCCACGGAAGCCGGCGACGAGCCCGGCCGCCGCCCCGATTACCCCAGCCAGCAGTGCGGCGCTCGCGCCGACCAGCAGCGAGACGCGCGAGCCGTAGATCACCCGCGACAGCACGTCGCGGCCGAGCTGATCGGTGCCGAGCAGGTGCGCGGCGTCTCCCCCGGCCAGCCACGCCGGTGGCCGGAGACGGACCAGCAGGTCCTGCGCGTTGGGGTCGTGCGGGGCGATCAGCGGCGCCAGCAGCGCGGCGGCGACGATGAGCGCCAGCACGCCGAGCGCGACGACGGCGAGCTGGTTGCGCAGCAAGGACCGCGCCATCACGAATCCCGTGGCGCGCTTGGACGTTTGCACGGTGGTAGCTGTCATCGGCTTGTCCGCACTCTCGGGTCCAGCAGGCTGTAGGAGAGGTCGACCAAGAGGTTGACCAGCACGAAGGTGGCGGCGAAGAACAGCACGGTGGCCTGCACCAGCGGGAAGTCCCGGTTGGCGATGGCCTCGACCGTGAGCCGCCCGATTCCGGGCCAGGAGAACACCTGCTCGGTCAGGATCGCGCCGCCCAGCAGGCTGCCCACTTCCAGGCCGATCACCGTCACGACCGGCAGGGACGCGTTGCGCAGCCCGTGGGAGAACACCACACCCACCGGCCCGAGCCCCTTGGCCCGCGCGGTCCGGATGAAATCGGAGCCGAGCACCTCGATCAGCGAGGAGCGCAGCAGCCGGGCGACGACCGCCACCGAGTAGACGGCGAGCGTGATCGCGGGCAGCACCAGGTGGGCGAACGAGCCGTACCCCGACGCCGGCAGCACCTGCAGCTGGACGGCGAAGACCAGGACCAGCAGGATGCCCACCCAGAACGGCGGCGTCGACTGTCCGATCAGGACACTCGCCATGACGCCCGTGTCGCTCGCCTTGCCGCGCCGCAGCGCGGCGATGATCCCGGCCGGAATGGCCAGTAGTAGTGTCACCGCGAGCGCTCCGGCGGCGAGTTCCAGCGTCGCGGGCAGCCGCTCGAAGAGCACCTCGCGGACCGGCTGGTCGTAGAACAGCGACGTGCCGAAGTCCAACCGCGGCAGCCCCCACAGGAAGTCGAGGTACTGCGTCAGCAGCGGCCGGTCCAGGCCGAGACTGGTGCGCAGCGTGGCCTCCTGCTCGGCGGTGGCGTCCGGCGGCAGCAGTGTCTTGACCGGGTCGCCGGAGAGCCGGACTAGGAAGAACGACACGGTCGCGGCGCCCCACAGCACCCCCAAAGCGGTGCCGAGGCGGGCCGCCGCCGCCCGCAGCGGACTTCTGTGGCGACGCCTGATGGCGAGCTCAGACATCGGTGACCTCCGCGCTATCCATGCGCAGCGAGCCGACCGTACCCGGTGTCCATCGTGGACGCTTGTTGCGCGCGTAGATGTTGTCCAGCTGGTAGAGGGGCACGAACGGCGCTTCGCGCTTGATCAGCCGTTGCAGCTCGCTGAAGGCGCGCTGGCGATCGGCGGGATCCACGGACAATTCCTCGGCGTCGATCAGCCGGTCGGCCTCGGCCGAGGTCCACCTGCTCTGCCGGCGGTCGCTGCGCACGATCGACTGGAGCATGCTGGAGCCGTCCATCGTCCAGACCGTGCTCGCCGACAGGTACATCGGGCCGAGGGCGCGCCGGTTCTGCGAGGTCCGCAGGGCGGTGTAGGTGCCGGGGTCGTGCAGCTGCACCCGGGCCCGGATGCCCGCTCGGGCCAGCAGCCCGGATATCGCCTCGGCGATGTTGGCGTCGGCGTTGGACGCGGCGAGCGTCGTGTCGATGCCATCGGGGTGCCCGGCATCGGCGAGCAGGCGGCGGGCCAGGCCGACGTCGCGTGCGAAGGGCTCGACGGTCGCATCGAACCCGAAGGCTCCATCGGGGACCATGGCCGGGACCGCGCGGCCTTTGCCGTCCAGGACGGCTTCGATCAGCTGCGGCACGTCGATGGCGTGGTTGAGCGCCTGCCGGACCCTGCGGTCCCGCAACTGCGCGTCTTCGGTGTCGAGCGACAGGTACGACGTGCGGATCCCGGGATTGCTGTCGATCACCACCCCGGGGTAGCCGGCCAACTGCTGCGCGGCGTCCGGGGTGAGCCCGGCGACCAGGTCCACCTCGTTGCTCTGCAGCGCGGCCAACGACGAGGCCGGGTTGGGGACGGGCCGGAAGACCAGCTCCGCCAGGCTTGGTGGACCATTCCAGTGGCTCGGGTTGGCGCGCATGCGCAGCTCGTGGTCCCGCCGCCAGGTGGCGAAGCGGAAGGGGCCGGTGCCGATGGGCGCTCGGGCGAACTCCTCGGCCCCGAACTGGTTCAGGTAGGCGGGCGGGACGACGACGCCGCCGAACAGCGAGAGCTTCGCGGGCAGGATCGGATCATGCTGGGTGGTGTGGAGGTCGACGGTCAGCGGGTCGACGACCGAAGCCCCTTCCACGTAGCGCAATTCGACGATCGGCGAGCGCGTCCCCGGGTCGAGCACCCGCTCGATGCTGTACTTCACGGCGGCGGCGTCGCACGGCTCGCCGTTCTGGAAGGTCACGCCGGGGCGCAGGTGGAACCGCCACGTCAAGTGGTCCGTCGCCGCCCACGACAGCGCGAGGCCGGGTGCGAGCCGGTTGTCCGCCCCGCGGGCCGTGAGGGTGTCGAACATGTTGATCAGGATGTTCATGGACACCATGTCGCCCTGCTTGTGCGGGTCCAGCGTCGTGGTGTCCTCCGCTTGCGCCACGCGCAGGACGTTGCCGACCCCGCCCGTGGCGGTTGCGCACCCCGCGAGCAGCGCCGGGACGGCCAGGGCCGACGCGGCCCGGCCGCCGAGGCGCAACGCGTCGCGGCGCGACAGAGGCCGTCCGGGCACGGGCCACCCCGAAAGGAATCGTTCCATTGAATCGAACCTTCGTTCCGTCAGATGGAATGCGTGTTAAGCTAAGCGACATGGTGAAGGCGGTCAACCCTCAGTCGAGCGGCCCCGAACGCGCCAAGGGCCCCGTGGACAAGGCGCTGGACCTGCTCGGTGCGCTCGTCCGACCAGGCGGCCCGCACCGGCTCGCCGACATCGCGCGGCAGACGGGCCTGACCAAGCCGACGGTGCACCGCCTGCTTCAGACGATGGCCGAAACTGGCTTCGCGGCAGCAGAAGGCGGCGCCTACCGGGTCGGCCCCCGGCTGCTCGCCATGGCCGCGGCGGCGCTCGCCGACAGCGAGGAGATCCAGTGCGTCCGGCCGGTCCTGGCCGATTTGCAGAGCCGGACGGGCCAGACAGTGCTTTTCGCGGTCCGCCAAGGCGCGGAGGCCCTGTACGTCGAGAAGGTCGAGCCCGCGCACGGCTACCGGATGACCTCACGGGTCGGCGGCGAGGTGCCGCTGTACTGCACGGCGGTCGGACGCGCCATCCTGTCCGCGCTGCCGGACGACGACGTCGCGGAGATCCTCGGCGGCGAACCTCTTCCTGCTCGCACTCCCCGGACCCTGACCGATCCGGCGGCCATCCGCGAAGCATCGGCGAGCGCGAGCGGCTACTTTGTCGAGGACGAGGAGTACGAGCTCGACGTGCGCAGCATCGCCGCGCCCGTGCTGGACCGCGATGGCCAGGTGTTCGGCGCGATCGGCCTGTCGGGCCTGACGTTCACGCTCGACGACGCCAGCATCGAGGTGTTCGGCCCGATCGTGCGCGCCACCACGGGCCGGGTTTCCGCTGCTCTCGCGGAAAATTCGCCTGGCCTCGGAGTGATCAAGGGCGGGCGGGATTGAGCGAGCTGGCACGGATCCTGGCGGAAGCCCGCGACCGGCGGGTGTTCTCCGGGGCGGCGTGGTCGGTCGGCAGCCCGGACGGTGTGGTGGACTCGGGGTGGATCGGGTCCCGCTGGTGGGGCGGTCCGGGACTGAACGGCGAGGACCTGTGGGACCTGGCCTCGGTGACGAAGCCCGTTGTCGGCCTCGCGGTCATGGCGCTCGCCGAGCGCGGCGCGCTCGGGATCGAGGAGACGATCGCGGACCACCTCCCCGAATACCGCGGCGGCGACAAGGCGACCGTGACGATCGGCCAGCTGCTCGCCCACACTTCCGGGCTGCCCGGAAAAGTGCCGCTGTACCGGGACAACCCCACCCGCGAGGCGCTGCTGCGCGCCGTGCGGAACCTGCCGCTGCGCGCTGCGCCGGGCGAGCGCGTGGAGTACTCGTCGCAGGGTTTCATCATCCTCGGCCTGATCGCCGAAGCGGCGGCGGGCAAACCGCTCGACGCACTGGTGGACGAGCTCGTGTGCACCCCGATCGGCATGACCCGAACCGGGTTCAATCCTCCTGCCGCGCAACGGAAAACAGCCGTCGCGACCGAGAAGTGCCCGTGGCGAGGCCGGGTCGTCAGGGGCGAGGTGCACGACGAGAATGCCGTCGTCCTCGGCGGAATCGGGGGCCACGCCGGTCTTTTCGCTCCGCTGTCGGATCTGGAACGCCTGGGCCGAGCGCTCGCCGACCACGGGACGGGCCTGCTGTCGCCGGACACCTTCGCCCGCATGACCGCTTGCCACACCGACGGGCTGGCGCTTCGACGCGGCCTGGCCTGG
Organism: Saccharopolyspora sp. NPDC050642; assembly: GCF_040654735.1. NCBI lineage: Bacteria > Bacillati > Actinomycetota > Actinomycetes > Pseudonocardiales > Pseudonocardiaceae > Saccharopolyspora > Saccharopolyspora sp. NPDC050642. The sequence continues at coordinate 146,573 of NZ_JBFAIN010000009.1, forward strand.
CAAGGGCTCGACCCGTCGGTATCACCCGTCGGTCAAGCGCCAGGGCCAGATTCCTTCGGGCACACCGGATTCACCGGCACGAGCATCTGGGTGGACCCGGCGACGCGGCGCTACTTCGTGCTGCTGACCAACCGAGTGCACCCCTCGCGCGAGAACGCGGCGATCGAGCCGGTGCGCCGCCGGTTCCACGACGCCGCAGTCGCCTTCTAGAATTCGCTCCAGACCATCGGTAGAAAAGGAACGCTGCATGACCAAGCAGGAGATCCGCACCGACGCCGCGCCGCGACCGGCAGGTGCGTACAGCCAGGGCATCGTGGCCGGCGGCTTCCTCCACACCGCCGGATTCGGCCCGAAGAACCCGAAGACGGGCGAGGTGGCCGAGACGGTCGGCGAGCAGACCGCCCAGGTCCTGCGCAACGTCCAGGCCGTGCTCGCCGAACAGGGCCTCACCCTGGACGACGTGGTGAAGTCGACGGTGCACCTGCAGAACCTCAAGGCGGACTTCGCCGAGTTCAACGCGGCCTACGAGTCGTTCTTCACCGCCCCGTACCCGGTGCGCACAACGGTCGGCTCAGACCTGATGAACATCCTGGTCGAAATCGACGTAGTCGCAAAACTCCGCGACTGAGCACGACCTTCCCAAGAAAGTCCGCGACACTGGCTACGCGGAGGCCACCGTCCGCACCATGACCAAAGTGTTGTCGATGATGCTCATCGATGCCGCGGAAGCAAAACTCATCACCACAACCCCGTTCGCACCCGCCGACGCGGCAAACGCCCACGCACGAAACGACAAGAACGCCTCTGGGCCACCCCCACCCAAGTCGTTCAGATCGCCGACCAAGCCGCCGCACTCGTCGGCCCCTGGGCCGCTGCATTGATCGTCACCGCCGCCTGGACCGGCGCCCGCTGGGGCGAACTCGCCGGACTCCAACGCCACAACACCCACCTCGACGACGGCCACATCGTCATAGACCCCGACATCGGCGCACTCCACGAAATCAACGGGGGACTGTAAGTTCTGCGTGGTGGACAGGCAGGTGGTGGCCGAGCTGGTCAAGCGTGCCCAGGCCGATGGGGTGGCCATCGGTGGCGAGGGTGGGCTGATGCAGCAGCTGACCAAGATCGTGCTGGAGTCGTCGCTGGAGGGCGAGATGGACGCCCATCTGGGTTACGGCAAGCATGACCCGGCCGGTCGTAACGGGGAACTCGCGGAACGGGACGCGGTCGAAGACGGTGCTGACCGAGGCCGGTCCGGTCGAGATCACCGTGCCTAGGGACCGGGATGCCTCGTTCGAGCCGAAGATCGTGCGTAAGCGGCAACGCAGGCTCTCGCGACCACGAGCCCACCGGGCGGGTCATCGAGTACCTCCAGTCCCAACCGGTGCTGCGAGCCGGCGGCCGGAGCACCACGACCTGGAGTTCGGGTCCGTCTCCTTCCGGCACGGCACCCGCACCGTGATCGACGACCTGTCGTTGTCGGTACCTGCGGGGCAGCGGCTAGCCGTGGTCGGGCCGTGGGGTGCGGATAAGAGCACATTGCTGCAGCTGCTCGCGCGGTTCGACGACGTCGACGCGGGCGTGGTGCGCGTGGGCGGTGTCGATGTGCGCGCGACCGACACCGAGGTGTTGATCGCGCAGATCGCCATCGTCTTCCGGGACGTCTACCTCTTCGACGGCACCATCGAGGAGTCGCTGTCGGCGTACGCGCGCCAGTTCCTGGGCCAGATGGACAAGCCGGACGTGGAAGTCATCGAGGGCCTCTCGCCTGCGGTGTCGATCGATCAGAAAGCCACCAGCCACAACCCGCGGTCGACGGTGGGCACGGTCACCGAGGTCTACGACTACCTGCGGCTGCTGTACGCCCGCGTGGGCGAGCCGCACTGCCCGGTCTGCGGGGAGCGGATCAGCAGGCAGACCCCGCAGCAGATCGTCGACCAGGTGCTGGCCCTGCCCGAACGCACCCTGTGGGGTTCCAGAAGTTGGCCCGCGTGTCCGACCTGCGGCTATCGCTGCGCTCGCCGGGCAGGGCATGATCGCGAACCGTGTCCCTGCGTCTGGTTTATCTGATCTTCATACGGCTTGTGGGCTGGCTGGTGTTGCTCGGCCGCTCGTCGGTGTCGAAGGACGTCGAACTGCTGGTGCTGCGTCACGAGGTGGCCGTGCTGCGCAGAACCAACCCGAAACCCCGGATGGACTGGGCCGACCGGGCGGTCTTCGCCGCGCTAATCCGGTTGTTACCGAAGGTGCTGCGCGCGAACCGGTTGGTCACGCCAGGCACGGTGCTGCGCTGGCATCGTCGTCTGCTTGCCAGGAAGTGGACATATCCACACCGCATCGGCCGCCCGCCCGTCGATGACGATGTCGCCGATTTGATCGAGCGCATGGCCAAGGAGAATCACACCTGGGGATACCAGAGGATCCAGGGTGAGCTACTCAAGCTCGGCTATCGAGTGGGCGCCTCGACGATCCGCCGCGTTCTCAAGCGATTGCGCATCCCTCCAGCACCGACCCGGTGCACCGACACGACCTGGCGACAGTTCCTGCGCGTGCAGGCCTCGACCATGCTGGCGTGCGACTTCTTTCACGTGGACTGCGCGGTCACCCTCAAACGGGTCTACGTGTTCTTCGTGATGGAGGTCGGCAGCCGGTGTGTGCACCTGCTGGGCGCGACCACGAACCCAGACGGGGCGTGGACCGCTCAGCAGGTCCGCAACCTGCTGATGGACCTCGGCGATGGCGTCACCGAATTCCGGTTCCTCGTCCGGGATCGGGCCGGTCAGTTCACCACGTCGTTCGATGCGGTCCTTGCTGATGTAGGTATCCGCGTCGTCAAGACTCCCCCACGCTGCCCGCGGGCGAACTGTTTTGCTGAACGGTTCGTGCGCACTGTCCGAGCCGAACTCACTGACCGCCTGTTGATCTTTGGTGAACGGCACCTGCGTGCGGTGCTTATGGAGTACATCCGACACTACAACGGGCGCCGGCCGCACCGTGCCCGCGAGCTTCGGCCACCACGGCCGAGTTACCCAGTTGCAGACCTCGACAGTGAGCGGATCAAACATCGACCGGTGCTTGGCGGCTTGATCAACGAGTACGAGCGCATAGCTTGACGTCGCAGGTCAGGCATAGGGAGCCGATTTCTGGAACCCCACAGGCCCCATTTTGCTAAGTTCTGGCAACACGAGGCGGGTTGATAGTGTGCAAGTCCGTCCTCGGACACAGTCGGTCACTCGCCTATAACCATGGAGCTTGTCCAAGGCCAGCGTTCACCACACCCGATGGGCAGGCGTACAGATGGCCAACAACCTGATGATCCAGCTCGCCCGGATGATGGCCATCGAGGACCAGACCCACATCTCCGCGTGATCAGTGCCAAGCGTCCAGCGCACACCGAAACCACCCACGCGGGTGAACAGCTACGCCTCCCACAACGCGACCCCATTTCGCACCCGCGAAACCGATCCTCCCAAAATCCTCCCAAAAATGCCGAAAAATCGAGACGGCACCCGTCGGGACGATTACACAAGATCCACAAGCAGGCATGAAAAAGCCCGCTGACCTGCACTTATGTGCCATGTCAGCGGGCTTTCCCGCGGTCGGGCTGACAGGATTTGAACCTGCGACCCCTTGACCCCCAGTCAAGTGCGCTACCAAGCTGCGCTACAGCCCGTTCTTTTGTTTTTTGCCCCTCTCGGGGCGTGTCGTTAGCTTACCGCACCTCCGGATGGGCGATCATCGGGGCCCTCCGGTTGACGTTTTTGCTGGTCAGAGCTTTGCCAGGTCGTCACCGCCGCCGCGAGCGACGTCGTCCAGGCCGCCAGGATCCGGGCTCCCTCCTCCCCCGTCGCCCCTGCCGGGTCGCCCAGGACGCCGTTGGTCGTGGCCGCCCGGAGCCCTCCGGCACGGAGCGTGTCGATCAGGTTCGGTAGTGGCGTCGTGTTGCCCCGCTCCGCTCTGGCCAGGTGCACCGCTTGCGGGCGCAGCGCCAGCATCACCGAGGTCTCTGTTCGGCCCGCGTGGGTGTCGTCCGGCCTTCCCGTCGGCGCCCAGGCGAGCACTCGGCGGCCTTCCGCTCGTAGCTTCCCCACCGCTCTGCGGACCGGTTCGGCATTGCCGCCGTGGGCCGACACCAGCACCACCCCCGCGAACGCGTCCGCCGAGCGGACCAGTTCCACTAGCAGGTGTTCGACCGCTTCCTGACCGATCGACAGCGTGCCCGGGAAGCCCGCGTGCTCGCCGCTGGAGCCGTAGGTCACCGCCGGTGCCACCACGACCTGGTGCTGCTCCGCCAGCCGGGCGCAGAGCGCCTCCGCGATCTCGGTGTCGACGGTGAACGGCAGGTGCGGGCCGTGTTGTTCCGTCGCGCCGACCGGGACCGCGAGGATGCTCCGAGCGGCGATCGAGGCGACCTCCGGCCAGGTCAGGTCCGTCAGGGCCGTCATCGCGACACCTGGACGCTGCTGCGGCCGCCGCGATCCGTCAGGAATGGCAGCAGCGACGCGGGGCTGCGGGAGCGCAGGGCGCCGCGCGCGACACCGCAGCCGTACGCCAGGTCGTCCGCCGTGCGCGCCAGGCACCAGCGGATCGGGTCGAGCGGGGGCCTCTTGCGCGCCCAGTCCAGCAGGTTCCTGAGCAGCACCAGCGCCAGCACCGCTCGGCCGCGACGGCTGAGCAGCAGCACCGGGACCGCCACCGGTGCCCAGGCTCGTCCGATCGCGTCGGCGAAGACCCGGCCGGCGCCGAGATTTCCTTGTGCTGCCAGGCGAATCGCTTCGTGGGCCGGGATGCCCAGCTTGCCGAGCTTGCGGGTCAGCAGGGCCGCCGCTGCGCTTATCACGGCCAGCCCTGCTCCCGATCTGCCCGCGAGGATCAACGCCCAGGCCACCGCGCTCCACAGCGATGCCCGCACCGGGGCGACCGCGTCGCCGTGCCGCTGCGCCAGGGGGCCTGCCGAGGTTCCGTAGTCGAATCGCTGGCGCAAAAGGGCCGTCCACCGCGGGCGCGGCGCGTGGTCGACGACGGCTGCCGGTTCGTAGCGGACCAGGTGTTCCCCGGCGATCAGGCGCCAGATCAGGTCGACGTCCTCGCCGAAGCGCATCTCCTCGTCGAAGCCGTCGAGCTCGCGCAGCGCCGACGTGCGGACCACCAGGGCCGCCGTGGGGACGTAGCTGATCCTGCTGCCTGGTCGTACCAGGCCCGGTTGGTCGCCGAGGTCGAGCGGCGACTGGGTGCTCTCGTAGCGGGCCAGCGCCGTTTTTCCGGGCGTGCTGCGGATTCTCGGTGCCACGGCCGCGACCGCCGGGTCTTCGAAGTGGCGGAGCAGCGGTTCGAGCCAACCCGGTTCGGGGACCGTGTCGGCGTCCAGGAACGCCACGAGCGGCGTTCGGGCCAGCCGCCACCCGGCGTTGCGGGCCGCCGCCGGGCCCCGGGCGGCTTCGTGGCGGATCGCGGCTCCCGGGATCGGCTGCCGGGAGCCGTCGTCGACGACGATGGCGGGCGCGTCGAGCGCCGCGAGCAGCCCGGACACGTCGCCGTCGCGCACCGGGATCACGACGGTCACATCGCTCGGCCCGTGCTGGGCCTGGTCGTAGCTCGGGTGCAGCATTCCCGCCCGGACGAGCCGCTGCGCCAGGGCCGCTCCGGCGGTCACCGGCTCGCCCGCGATCCAGCCGTCGACCATGGCCGCGCCGGCGGCGGTCAGCCGCAGCACCCGGAACGGCGATCCGCCGGCGAGCGTTCGCCCGCCGTCCCAGCGGCGCAGACCGGGGTCGGGCGCGAGCCTCGGCGTCATGCTGTGAATCCTCCGTCGGCGTGCACGACGGTTCCCGTGACGGCCGAGGCTCCTTCGCCGCACAGCCAGCACACCGCCGCCGCCACCTCGTCCGGCTCCAGCAGGCGCTCGACCAGCTGGTGCCGGCTGAACTCCTCGACGTCCGGCAGGTCGTAGTAGGCCGCGGTGGCGGTGAGCATGTCCGTGCGGGTCGATCCCGGCGAGACCGCCGTCGCCGTGATCCCGGTGCCGCGGAGGTCGGTGGCGAGGCCGCGGATCAGGCCGACCACCGCATGCTTGGCCGCGTTGTAGCCGGCGAGGTGGTAGAGACCGCGGTGCGCCGCCGAGGAGGCCAGGGCGACGAACCGGCAGGATCGGGGTTCGGGTCGTTGCAGCAGCAGCGGGACCGCGGCGCGGGCCAGGTTCGCCACGCCGCGGACGCCGACGTCGAACAGGGCGTCCCACTCGTCGTTCGAGGTCTCCCACAGCGGCCGCCCGCCCGCCATGACGGCGGCCGCCGCCACCGCCGCGTCCAGGCCGCCGAACTCGGCTTCCGCCACCGCGACGGCTCGCCGCACCGCGGCCTCGTCGCGGACGTCGGCCACGACGTCCCGCACGGACTCCGGCCACTCCTCCGCCAGCGCCCGGAGCTGCTCCCGGGTTCCCAGCGGGTATCCGGTGCCGGGGATGTCCGCGCAGATGTCGACGGCGACCACGCGCCAGCCGTCCGCGGCGAGCCGTCGCACGACCGCCGCACCGATGCCGCGTGCCGCGCCCGTGACCACCGCGACCCTGCTCATGGCGTCTCTCCCGTGATGTATCCGTGGCGCTTCAGGTAGCCCAGCAGTTCGTCGGCCGCTTCGGCGGCCGGCAGCGGGCCGATGACGGTCGGTGGCGTGCGGTCCTGCAGCGCGCCGGTCAGTTCGAGCATCCGGTCGTGCGCCGTCGCTCCCGCCGGGGCGGTCAATTCTCGCGCTCGTGGGCGGAGTGGGCTGGCCGAGACCACGCGTCGTGGCCGCTGCGGCTCTGCCGCGATCGTGCGGATCGTCGCCTTCTGGGCCGCCAGCACGGCAGGCAGGCTCGCTCGGCGGAGGCGCACTCCGGCGGCTTCGACCGAGACGACCGCTGGCGTGGGCAGCCGCAGGACCTCCCGGCTGCCGCCGTCGAGCCTGCGGTGCGCCAGCAGCGATTCGCCGTCGGTTTCGAGTTTGACGACGCCGAGCGCCTGCGCGGCACCGCGCCGGGCGGCGAGGAACGCGGGCGTCGTTCCGGTTCCGCCGTCGTCCGATCTGTCGCCGCAGAGCACGAGATCCGGTTCCGCGACCGCCGTTGCGATCGCCTTGGCCGTGTCCGCTCCATTGTGGACGAGGTAGCCGGGCTCCAGCTGGTCGTCCCGCGCCACGCGGATCGCCTCGTGCGCGCCCGCCGCCAGCGCTGCGCGCAGGCCCTCCTCCGCCGCTGCGGGCCCGACGGTCACCGCCACGACCCGGCCGTCGAGTTCTTCGGCGAGCCGGAGGCCGTGCTCCAGCGCCGCGTGTTCGGCGGCGTTGCCGCCCCGGTCTCCGGCGTCGAGCGCCCCGGTGAGCGGATCCACCCGGACCCGCCGCCAGGACCAGCTCAGCGCCACGACGATCTGCGGTCCCATGTCAGCCCTTCCGGAAGACCACGCCGTGCCCGCCGTCCGGGTAGGTCCAGGTGATGGCGCCGGCGGAGTTGCAGATCTGGTAGCAGGTGCCGCATTCGAAGCACTGCTCGTAGTTGAACAGGATGCCGCCGTCGCCGGTGGGCACGAACAGCTTCGCCGGGCAGGCGTGCACGCACGCCTTGGTGGTGCACGACCGGCAGATCTCGGTGTCCACGGTGATGTGCGGGCGCTCGCCGACCTGGAAGTCGACGGTGCCCATCCGGTCCTCGAAGGACACTTCCGGGTACTGGTGCATTCTCGCTGCTTCCTACTTATTGATCAAACTTGATCGTCAGTTGGATGCTTCGCTCTCCGCTGGCTGGCTGGAGTCCGGGATCGGCAGTCTGATCCGGTCGGCGATCGGCCCGTTCCTGCACGATGCTTTTCACCCGTTGGTAACGGGTGTGCGGGGTGATGTCGGGGTCACCCACTCGATGCAGGACGTTGATCGCTGCCGCGTGGTCTGCCTGCCACACCACCCCGCACCGTGTGCAGTGAAGCCGATCCCCGCTACGACACCCGAAGACACCGCAGCAGGGGGCGACTTGTGAGGTGTAGGCCGCGTTGACCAGCGTGAGCACAGAACCTCTGCGCTCCGACACGCTCGCGAGCGCCTCGGCGGTGACCCCCTTGGTCCACGCCGCCAAGCGCCGGTTGACATTCCGGCCACGCCGAGTGTGGCCGGTAAAAATCTTGGTGAGGTCTTCCGCCGCGATCAACGCGGCCTTGTCAACAACAGCATGCACCGCACAAAACGTGGCGGTGCGCACTGTCTGCTGCCAGCGGGACGAACGCCGCTCCCACTTGCCGGTCCCGAGGTTGTTGCTGACGATCCGGTCGGCTTTGGCGTGATCACCTGCTTCGCGGGCTTTCTCCGCAACCGATCGGATCTTCGCCCGCCTCGCGTTCTTCGTCTTCCGGAAGTCCGATTCGGAAGTCAGCTGTACACCGAGTTCGGTGCCGTGGTGCTGCCCATCGGAGTCGGTGAGGACTTCGGTGTAGCCCTTGTCCACACCGATCTCACGATCGCCAGCAGGACGCGCCGAGGACTTCATCACGGCGGTGTCGATCTGGTAGTGCACCTCGACCCGGCCGCTGCGCAGGATCAGCCGCAGCGTCCCCGACGGGGCTACCGTCGTGTTCAGCGGAATCCGCACCAGCTGGCGCCGCTGCAACCCAGGCACGGCAAGCCAGACGTCACCGTCTTCGGTCAGGGTGAATGTGCGGTACTGATCCGATCGAACCACGATCTGGTCGTGGGTACGGTTCCGGCCACGCTTCCACTGCTTGCGCATCTGCCGCGACAGGAACGGATCCTCAGCCCATGCATCGCGTTTGAGTGCGGTGTACATCCGCTTCTGCTCTGCCTGATCCGAGGTGCGCCGGGGGATTGCTTTGCGTACGGCTGCTTTCGCAGCCGCCCGGTTGGCGGTGATGTCCGCGACCGCGTCCCGAACCGTTTCCTTCCACGCATTCGCCAACACACCGAACAACTCGGCCGTACCATCGGCCATCCACTGGTCACGGATCTTGCGATCGGACAGTCCGGCACTGCTGACCGAGCCGTAGCGCTGCCACACCTCGCTGCGAACACGCCCCAACCGACCGGCCTGCTCCGAAAGCTGCGCGCACTTGCCAGCGTTCAGATTCTGCGAGTACGCGATCCTGGTGACCTTCACCAGACCATCCGGTACCAACCGACGGTCTTGCGTCCCGTTTCGTCGAAGTTCGACTGCAGAACCTTCCACACGTCGGCACCGGTGAAGTACCAACGTCCGGCAGGGCCAGATCGAACGGTGACGCGTCCTTTTTGCTCCTGCCGGTGCGCAGGGCCGACCGAGCGACCTACCGTCCGCGCGAATTTGCCTGTGGGGCACGTCCCGTCCATCATTTCCAACAATAATCAACAGCGAACGAGAAACACGCACCAGGTCGCCTCTCCTCAGCCGAAGACTCGGAGGCCGGCCCAGGCGTCTGCGGCGAGTTGCCGCAGCCGGACGCCGTGCTTGGCGGCCGTGCGCCGGAACAGCTTGCCGAGGCCGGGTTTCGGTTCCGGGTTGCGGACGGTGAAGACCTCCTGCGCGAAGTCGCAGAGCAGCCGCGGGTACTGGCGCTGGACCCGGTCGGAGAGGACCAGGTGCGGGGCGCCCTGCAGGTTCTTGTGGTCGGTCAGCACGAAGTTGCCCTCCAGCCGCTTGCGGTAACCCGCGAGCCGGGTGGGATCGCCCGCGGCGATGGCTTCGGCGGCGGTGCGGCCCGCGGCCAGGCCGGAGCCGATGGCGAAGTTGACTCCTTCCAGCCAGATCCCGGCCGCCAGGCACATCGCGGCCGCGTCGCCGGCGACCAGCAGACCGTCGGCCTGCAGCGGCGGCATGCTTCGGTAGCCGCCTTCCGGGATCAGGTGCGCGGAGTACTCCTTCAGCTCCGCGCCCCGCAGGTAGGGTGCGATCGCCGGGTGCGCTTTGAGGTCCGCGAGGACCTCCTCGGGGCGCCGCCCGGAAGCAGCCAGGCCGGTCAGCGACAGCACCACGCCGATGCTGACCGTGTCGCGGTTGGTGTAGAGGAAGCCGCCGCCGGGGATGTCGCCAGTGCAGCCGACGATCTCGAAGTCCGCGCCTTCGTCGCCGCTGAGCCCGAAGCGCTCCTCGATCGCCCTGCGCGGCAGTGAAAGGGTTTCCTTCACGCCGAGGGTCTGGTGCTCGGGGTCCGTCTGGAGCAGCAGGCCCGCCTGCTTCGCGAGGAACGAGTTGACGCCGTCGCAGGCGATCACGAGCTGCGCCCGGATGTCGCCGTCGGGCCGGTCCGTGCGGACGCCGATCACGCGCCCGGCGGCGTCGCGCAGCAGCTCGGTCGCGACCGTGGAGGTCACCAGCTGCGCACCGGCCGCCACCGCCTTGCCCGCGAGCCACGCGTCGAAGTCCGCGCGGTAGGTGGTCATGCCGTTGTACGGCGCGCTCCCCCAGTCCTCGGTGCGGAAGTCGACGGTGAGGGCCTGGGTCGGGGTCATCATCATGGTGCTGCGGCGGGTGACCCAGCGCTGCACCGGGGCCTCTTCCCACCAGCGGGGCAGGACTTCGTCGAGCACCCGGCCGTAGACGACGCCGCCGTAGACGTTCTTCGCGCCGGGGAACGGCCCCCGCTCCAGCAGGATCACGCTGCGCCCGGCCCGCGCCAGCTCCAGCGCCGCGGACGCGCCGGCCGGGCCCGCCCCCACCACCACGGCGTCCACTTCGGAGTGTTCAGGCATCGGCGGCTCCGTTCAGTCGGCGCGCCAGTTCGCGCAGGACCTCGGGCGCGTCGGCGACGATGCCCAGGTCGGCCAGCGCGGTCATCGGGCAGGACGGGTCGGTGTTCACGCTGATCACGTGCGCCGGGCGGCCCAGGCCGCCGACGTGCTGCGTCGCGCCGGAGACGCCGAAGGCGACGTAGAGGTCGGGGTCGACGACGACGCCCGTGGTGCCGATCTGGCGGTCGTGCCCCGCCCAGCCGGCGTCGGTGATCACCCGGGTGGCGCCGGCGGAGGCACCCAGGGCGGCGGCCACGCCGGTCAGGGTCCGCATCACCGCCGAGCCGTCCTCGCCTGGGCGCACGAGCCCGGCCCCGCCGCCGAGGATCCGCTTGGCTTCGGCGAGTTCGACCGTTTCGGGTTCCGGTTCCAGGACCTCGACGACCTCGGCGTCGAGCACCGCGGGCAGGATGACGGTCAGCTCGACCGGTTCCGGTGCGGGCACCGGCTGCGGCGTGCCGCGCACGCCCGGGATCAGGGTGACCACGGCCGGTTCGTCGAGTGCGACCCGGACCTCCAGCGAATCGTCCAACCTGGACAGATCGGCGTGCTCCGGGGTGCACCGGGTGGCGCCGGCGAACAGGGGCCGTTCGCTCTGGAAGGCCAGCCGGGCGGCGATGTCGCGCCCGTCCGGCGAGGCCGGTAGCACCACGACGGGGACCTCGGCGATCAGCGGCGCAAGCACCGCGGCCAGCGCGCCGGGCGCGATCACCGGGACTTCCGCCGCCCAGATGCGCCGGGCCGCGGTGAATGTGCGAGCCGCTTCCCTGGTGCCGGTGCCCACGACGAGGACCGCGCCGCCGCATTCGGCCGCGGCCTCCTCGGCGCCGCCGGGCAGCGCGCCGCCGCGGACGATGACGACCGCGAGCATCTCCGGACGTCCGTTCACAGGCCCACCGCCACTCGATGTCCTTCGACGACCGCGGCGTGCGCCCGGCGCGGCGCGATGCAGTCGCCCACCCGGTGCACCGCGAACGGGGATTCCCTGAGCTCGTGCCACAACGCGTCTTCCGGGGCCTGGTGCGTCGCGCACACGACCCAGTCGAAGCGGGCTTCGGCCATTTCCCCGGTGGTGTGCTTGAGGATCTGCAGCACGACGCCGTCCGGTCCGGCCGCTGCCGACATCACGACCTCGTCGGTGGCCTGCTCGATGCCCTTCGCGTGCGCCCGGACGTTGAAGGTCTCCATGTCCAGCGTCACGCCGAGGTCCTGGCAGACCACCATGCCCGGCGTGGAGATCCGCACCCGGCAGCCCCGGTCGGCCAGCAGTTCGGCGATCGAGGACGCCTGGTGGAAGCCGAGCTCGTCGACGACCAGCACGTCGCCTTCCGGTGCCGCGCGGCCCTCCAGCACGTCGCGGACGTCGACGACCCGGTCGAGGCCGCCGGCCCAGTGCACCGGCTGCGGCCGGGCTCCGGTCGCGAGCACGACCACGTCCGGGTGCTCGTCGCGCAGCATCTCGGCGGTCGCCGCGACGCCGGTCTTGACGTCGACGCCGTGGCGTTCGCATTCGGCGCGCAGATTCCGCACCACGTCGAGGAATTCCGCTCGGCTGGGCACCGAGGCGGCGACCGCGACCTGCCCGCCGGTCGCCTGCTCCCGCTCGAACAGGGTCACGTGGTGGCCGCGTTCCGCCGCGGTCGACGCCGCTTGCAGGCCCGCCGGGCCGCCGCCGACGACCAGCACCCGCTTGCGGGCCCGGGGCATCGGCAGCGCCACCGCCTCGCGGCCGGTCCGCGGGTTCTCGATGCAGCCCAGCCAGCGGTTCAGGCCCATCCGGCCGACGCATTCCTGGTTGCAGGACAGGCAGGTCCGGATGTCGCCGCCGTGCCCGGAGCGGGCCTTGGCCGCGAAGTCCGGGTCGGCGATCTGGCCGCGCACGACGCCGACGAGGTCGCAGTGGCCCTCCTCCAGCGCCCGTTCGGCCTGCAGCGGGTCCTTGATCCGCCCGACGCCGACCACCGGCAGGCGCACGGCCCGGCGGATCGCGTTGGAGATGAACAGCGCGTAGCCCGGCGGGATCGCCATCGACGCCTCGATCATGTAGAGCGTCGAGGTCGCCACGCCGATGGAGGTGTTGATGTAGTCGACCTTGCCGGTGGCCTCCACCATCCGCGCGACCTCGACCGCCTCGTCGATGGTGGTGCCACCCTCGATCAGCTCGTCCCCGCACAGCCGCACGCCCAGCGCCCGCTCGGGTCCGAGCGCCTCGCGCACCGCGTCGATGATCTCCAGCAGGATGCGGGCCCGCCCGGCCAGCGATCCGCCGTAGGAGTCGGTGCGCTTGTTCGTGGCGGGGGAAAGGAAACCGCGCACGATGGACGAGTGCGAGCACTGCAGCTCGACGCCGTCGAACCCGCCTTCGGCGCAGTGCCCGGCGACGGTGCCGTAGCCGGCCACGACCTCGGCGATCTCGCGGGTGTCGATCGCCTTGGGCACCTCCCGGAACATCGGGTCCGGCACCGCGGACGGCGCCCACACCGGCAGGCGGGAGTACATCGACGACGCCTGCCCGCCGTTGTGGTTGAGCTGGGCGAAGATCGGCACTCCGTGGGCGTGGACCGCCTCGGTGATCCGCCGGTACCCGGGCACGACCGACCGGTGGAAGCCGTGGATCAGCTTCTCGTACGGCCAGTCCGTCGGGTGCGTCGAATGTTCTTCGGTGATCACCAGGCCCGCGCCGCCGGCGGCCCGGGCGGCGTAGTAGGCGGCGTGCTGCTCGCTGGGCAGGCCGTCCTCGGCGTAGTTCGTCAGGTGCGCGGAGAACACGATGCGGTTGCGCACGGTCACCGGGCCGATCCGCAGCGGGGAGAACAGGTAGCGGGTCATCGCACGCCTCCCCCGACCAGCGCGGTGATCTCGTGGGCCGCGCGGCGGCCTTCGAGGATCGCTTCGTGGATCGTCCTGGGCGCCACGCAGTCGCCCGCCCGCGGCCACCCGGCCAGGTCGGGATTGGGCAGCCTATGTCCACAGTGGATGACCGAGGCGCAGGGCAGGGTTCGGCGCTGGGCGGTGAAGATGTCCTCCAGGACCACGTGGTCGGGGTGCACTTCCCGCAGCAGCGAACGCTTCTCCAGTCGCACCCCGGCGCGCTGCAGCCGGCCATTGGCGTCCGCCAGGTCGCCGGTGAGGGCCAGCTGCGTGCCCACGACCTGGTCCTGCGTGACGATCACCGCGTCCCGCCCCTGTCCGGCCAGCAGCTCGGCGACCCCGACGCCGACGGCGTCCCCGACCGGGTCGTACACCACCACCGGCCCGTCCGGCACGGCGTGGTGTTCGAGCAGGTCGACGACGTCGATGACCAGGCCGCCGCGGTTCTCGTACGCGCGCGGCCCCGGGACCGAGCCGATCGCCACCAGCACGTCCCGCCTGGTGCCGACCAGGTCCGCCTCGGTGACCTCGGTGCCGAGCGTGACTCGCACGCCGAGCCGCCGCACCTCGGCTTCCAGCCAGTCGACGATCCGGCGCAGCCGACCGCGCCCGCCGACCTCGGCGGCCCACAGCGCGGCACCGCCGAGCCGATCGTCCTTCTCCACGATCTCGACCTCGTGCCCGCCCTCGGCCAGCACCCGCGCGGCTTCCAGCCCGGCCGGGCCGCCGCCGACGACCAGCGCCTCGCGCCGTGCTGCGGGCGCGGGCTCGGGGGCGCTGCTCTCGTGCCCGCTGAACGGCTCGCCGATGCACGAGACGATCGGGTTCCGGTTGTCCCGGACGCGGCACTTCTGGTTGCACAGCACGCACGGCCGGATCCGCTCCGGATGACCGGCCCGGACCAGCTCGACCAGCCGCGGCTCGGCGATCTGGGCGCGCGTCATCTCGACGAGGTCCGCGACGCCGTCGTCCAGCGCCTGCTGCGCCTGCTCCGGCTCGACGACGCTGCCCTGCAGCGCCACCAGTGGTCGTGAGCGCTCGTTCCGGTCCTTACCGGAGACTTCGCGGATCTGCCTGCAGAGGTCGGTGTTGAAGCCGGGCTCGGTGTGCAGGTCTGGCCGCGTCGCCGAGGTCCCCATCGCGGAGCCGCGCACCACCACGAGGTAGTCGATCCGGTCCGCCACGGCTTCGACGATCCCGGCGGCCTGCTCCGGGGTGATCCCCGCCCAGGGAGCGAGCTCATCGCAGGACAGCCGCAGCCCCACCACGCGATCGCCGACCGCGCGACGCACTGCATCCAGAACATCGCGCAGCAGCAGCGTTTTGTCCTCGCCGTAGGCGTCCGCGCGCTGGTTCGTGAGCCCCGACAGGAACTGGCGGAGCAGCGAGTACTGACCGGCTTCGATCTCGACGCCGTGCATCCCGGCCCGCACGGCCGATTCCGCCGCATCGGCGAAACCTGTTACCAGCTCGTCGATTTCGCCCCGCTCCAGCTCCATCGGCAGCTCGCGGCTGGCGACGTCCGGCACCCAGGACGGCGCCCACAGCGCGTTCTGCGAGAACGCCGAAGATCCCTGCGAGCCGGCGTGCCCGAGACCCGCGAGCACCACCGCGCCGTGCGGCCGGCAGGCATCTGCGACGGCCCTCCAGCCCGCGCCGCACTCCGCGGCGAGCGGAGCGCGCTCGTAAGGCCAGTCGGAGGCGTGCACGCTCGCCGTCTCGGTGACGATCACGCCCGCGCCTCCGGCCGCCCGCGCCGCGTAGTAGGCCACGTGGCGGTCGGAGATGCCGCGGCCACGGCCCAGATTCGTCTCGTGCGGCCCGAACAGGACCCGCGACGGCGCGGTCACCGCGCCCAGCCGGACGCCGTCGGTCAGCTTCACAACTGGCTCGCCAAGGGGCTGGAGTCGCACGGTTTGGCGGGCATCGAAGGCATGCCCAGCCGGACCTTCCGCGAGGACCGCGAGTGGTCCTGCGACGCCTTCGGCAGACCCGAACGGTCCACAACGGACAGTGCCGTCCGCCCGTGGCCCTTCACGCACTCCGGGTCGGGACCGTCCAGCGGCAGGCCGGTGAAGAACTTCGCCGCCATGCAGCCGCCCTGGCAGGCATCGAACGCCGAGCACGACCGGCACGCGCCGCCGGACTGCGGCTGCCGCAGCTCGGTGAACAGCTCCGATTCCCGCCACACCCGGTCGAATCCGCCGGTCTCGCGGACGTTGCCCGCCTTGAACGCGTCGTGGATCGCGAACGGGCACGCGTAGACGTCGCCCACCGGGTCGATCAGGCACACGACGCGGCCCGCGCCGCACAGGTTCAGCCCGGGCAGGGGCGTGGAGCCCAGCGCGTTCAGGTGGAAGAAGGAGTCGCCGGTGAGCACCTGCTCGCCGTGCTCGACCAGCCACGAGTAGATCTCGTGCTGCTGCGCGTCGGTCGGGTGCAGCTCGTCCCACACGTCCGCCCCGCGCCCCGACGGGCGCAGCCGCGTGATCCGCAACTGGGCGCCGAACCGGTCCGCGATCGCCCTGAAGTCGTCCAGCTGCGACACGTTCTGCCTGGTCATCACCACCGAGATCTTGAAGTCCTTCATCCCGGCGGCGGACAGGTTCTCCAGCGCGCGCATCGCCATGTCGAACGAGCCCGGGCCGCGCACGGCGTCGTTCACCTCGCGCGTCGCGCCGTCCAGGGAGATCTGCACGTCCACGTAGTCGGTGGCCGCCAGCTGCTCGGCGCGCTTGCGGTCGATGCGCAGGCCGTTGGTGGAGAACTTGACGCCCACCTGGTGCTCGATGGCGTAGTCCAGCAGCTCCCAGAAGTCCGGGCGCACCGTCGGCTCGCCGCCGCCGACGTTGACGTAGAACACCTGCATCCGCTGCAGCTCGTCGATCACGGCCTTCATCTCGGCCGTGCTCAGCTCGCGCGGATCGCGCCGCCCGGACGACGAAAGGCAGTGCTCGCAGGCCAGGTTGCAGGCGTAGGTCCACTCCCAGGTCAGGCAGATCGGGGCGGCCAGCCCGCCCTTGAACTGCTCCACCAGCGAGGGGACGGGCGCCGGTTCGACAGCAGTCACCTTCGACTCCACTCGTTCGGGCAGCACCGGCGCTTTCGCGCGAAACCGGCGCCTTCGGTGCGGGACCGCGGCGTTTTCGCGCGAAAACGCCGCCTTGGGTCTGTTTTTAAGCGGCGGCAGCCGCTTGCGGTGAGGAACTCGGCTTGCACCGCCGCGGGTTCTCAGACTGTGCCCGCCCACTGGGGCTCTCGGCGAGGACAGCCCCAGCGTGGTGTATTGGACATACATGAGTCGGGGATCCCACAGCGAGGCGGCGACGACAACTCCCGCAGGGGGGCCGCTACCCGCACCGCTAAGCAAACCACTTTCGAAGCACTCCTCAGCTCAGCGGGGGCGGATCATGTCGGTGGCCGCCAGCGAGGCCAGCGCCCGCCGGAACGACGCGCGGCGCGCCTCCGGGACGGCCAGCAGCGCGTCCTCGACGGTGGCGTGGTCGCCGAGGCCCCGCACGAGGTCCACCAGCTCGGGAACTTTCAGGAACGACAGCTTGCGGTTGCCGAAGTGGTACGCGAGCGCCCCGAACGGCTCGGGGCGCAACGCGACCTGCGGATTCAACCGGTAGCCCTGGCTCGTGTCGAACTCCGCCGCGGTGGTCATCAGTAGACCCCGCACATCCCGTCGATCGAGACCTCTTCGACCAGCAGTTCCTCTTCGACCGCCGGTTCGGCGGCGGCAGTGCCCAAATCGTGCTGTTCGTCAGCCATGCGATGCTCCTCGTCGAGCGGGCCGACCGAGGTCGGCCACCGGCCACTTGTCGGCCACCGTATTTGCACCGAGTGCATTTTGGAAGACCTGGAGACGCATCCGTTGGGGCAGAACACGATCGGCTCAATTCCGCGACCCGGCGGTCGACGGCGGGTGACCACCGCCGCCGAGCTGGAGCAGGTCGCGTTCGAGCTCTTCGACGAGCAGGGTTTCGAGCAGACCACCATCACCGACATCGCGCGCGCGGCCGGCATCGCGCGCCGGACGTTCTTCCACTACTTCCCGTCGAAGAACGACATCCCGTGGGGCGACTTCGACGGCGAGCTCGACCGGATGCGCGCGGATCTCCGCGCCGCGCCGCCGGAAAGCCCGCTGATGGACGCGATCCGGCACTGCCTCGTCGAGTTCAACCGGGTCGCCCCGGAGCAGGTTCCGGCGCACCGCCGCCGGATGCGGCTCATCCTCGGGGTGCCCGCGCTGCAGGCTCACTCGACGCTGCGGTTCCGGGCCTGGCGGCAGGTGGTGGCGGAGTTCGTCGGCGACCGCCTGGGCGAACCCGCGGACGGCCTCGCGCCGCAGGCCATCGCCCACGCGACGCTCGGCGTCGCCGTCGCGGCCTACGAACAATGGCTGGACAGCGAGGATTCCGACCTCAGCGAGCTGCTCGACACCGCGATGCGGGAGCTGGCGGCCGGATTCGGTGCGGCAGGTCGGCCGGACGCCACGCGGTGACGCCCGGCCGACCGTTGATCAGTAGTCGGCGTCGCCGTAGATGACCATGCCGCGCAGGTTCTTGCCGTCGCGCATGTCCTGGTAGGCGGCGTTGATGTCCTCCAACCGGTAGGTGCTGGTGATCAGCTCGTCGAGCTTCAACGTGCCGTGCCGGTAGAGCTCCAGCAGCCGCGGGATCTGGGTGCGCGGGCTGACGCCGCCGAAGATGGCGCCCTGCACGCGCTTCTGCAGCAGGGTCAGCTCGAACAGGTTCACCGAGGCGTCGATCTGCTGGTAGTGGCCCATGCCGACGACCACGACCTGGCCGCCCTTGGCCGTCATGCTCAGCGCCGGCTGCAGGTCCTCGCCCTTGACCTCGCCCTTGGTCAGGATGACGGTGTTGGCGTTCTGCCCCCAGGTCAGCTCGCCGACCGGGCCCGCCGCGTCGGCCATCGACTCGAAGGCGTGCGTGGCGCCGAGTTCCAGCGCCTTCTCCCGCTTGAACGCCACCGGGTCGACCGCGATCACGTAGCGCGCCCCGGCGGCCGCCGCGCCCTGCACCGAGTTGATACCGACGCCGCCGACGCCCACGACCACCACGGTGTCGCCGGCGCGGGTGTTGCCGACCTCGGTCGCCGAGCCCCAGCCGGTGGACACGCCGCAGCCCAGCAGCGCGGCCTTGTCCAGCGGGACGTCGTCCTCGATCTTGATCACCGACGCCTGGTTGACGGTCACGTACGGGGCGAAGGTCCCGAGCAGGCACATCGGCACCATCGGCTTGCCGCGCAACGACAACCGGTGCGTGCCATCGGAAATCGCCTTGCCGGTCATCAGGCTCCCGCCCGCGTCGCAGAGGTTCTGCATCCCGCGCGCGCACGCCCGGCACGACCCGCAGCCGGGGATGAACGCCAGCACGACGTGGTCGCCCTCTTCGATGCCGGTGACGTCGGGCCCGACCTTCGTGACCACCCCGGCGCCCTCGTGCCCGCCCACCGCCGGGTAGAGCGCGACCGGGCTCGCGCCGGTGCGCAGGTGCTCGTCGGAATGGCACAACCCCGAGGCCGCCAGCCGCACCTGCACCTCGCCGGCCACCGGGTCACCCAGGTCGATCTCCTCGATTTCCCAGTCCTCGCCGGGACCGTGCAGCACTGCAGCCTTGGTCTTCATGTCCCACTCCTCGTCGAATGGCGTTCAAGGTCACATATGGCCACCCGAGCATGGAAAATCCGGGGAACGCCGTCAAGGGGTGATCACCAGTGGGCTGCCGGAGCAGAACTCGCTTGCGTCGAAAGGGGATTCCTAAGAGGCTGTTTCGGAATGCGGCGTCAGCCGCATGCGGTGAGGGACTCAGCTCGCACCGCCGCGGGTTCTCAGGCTGTGCCCGCCCTTCTGGGCTACTCAGCGCCGTGTATTGGTCATGCACGAGTCGGGGATCCCGGAGTCCAGACGGCGGCCGTAACTCCCGCAGGGGGGCCGCTACCCGCACCGCCACGCAAACCACATTCTGAAACCATTCCTAACTCGGGTTGTCGCGGACGACGAGCACCGGGCACGGCGAGTGGTGGATCAGCTTGTGGCTCGTCGAGCCCAGGTGAGCTCCCGCGACGCCGCCCCGGCCGTGCGCGCCCACCACGACGAGCTGGGCCTCCGCGGCGCGGGCGAGCAGTTCCCCGGTGGGCGATCCGCGACCGACGAACCGCCGCACCTCGACGTCGGGGAACCGCTCGGGCCAGCCCGCCAGGGCCTCGGCGACGAACCGCTGCTCGTTCTCGCTGACCTCCTCCTCGGGCAGCCGCGCCCGCAGCCACCTGAGGTCGATCCCGACCACCTCCCAGGCGTGCACGACGTGCACCGGCACCGCCCGGGACGCCGCCACCGCGAAGGCGTGCGCCAGCACCTGCTCGGAGGACTCGGCATCGTCCACCCCGGCCACCACCGGGCCGGTCACCGGGAAGGTCAGCGGCTCACCGGTGTCCGGCACGACGGCCACCGAGCAGCGCGCGTGCGCGGCGGCCTTCACCGCGACCGCCCCGGCCAGCAGGCCGGTGAACCCGCCGAACCCGCGGTCCCCGACCACCAGGAGCCCGGCCTGCTCGGACTCCGCGATGAGCACCTTCTCCGCCGTGCCCCGCACGGCCGCGGCGTCGATGGGCACCCCGGGTTCCTGCTCCCGCGCGGCGTCCGTGCTCGTCGCGAGCCAGCGGGCGACCTCGTCGCGGAGGTGGTGCTCCTTCGCCCGGTGCGAATCCGCCGGCACCGGCTGCGCGGCCGCGTCCGCGTAGACGATCCGCAGGCCGACCCGCCGTCGCACCGCCTCGCGCGCCGCCCAGCGCGCGGCGTTGCGCGCGACCGCCGAGCCGTCCACGCCCACGACCACAGGTCCGCCGTCCATCTCAGCCTCCCGGTGCCTGTCGCGTCACGACACCAGGGTGGTCCAGGAGTCCTCGGCTCGCGCGCTCAGCGGGTCGGCATGCGCCCGGCGACGAACAGCTCGGTGTTGCGGTCGCCTGGCTCGCCGAGCTGCGCGAGGTCGGTGTGCGGGTCGTTGAACGACAGTTCCCGGTACAGCGAGGCGAGGCCCGCCGGCGAGCGGTCGTCGTAGTCGGCCTGGTACGGGCTGTCGGCCTCGATCAGCGTGGTGAACAGCGACAGCGTGCCGTCGCCGTTGTCGACCAGCTCGATGACGCGCGCGAGCTGCGGGAAGTCCACATGGGACGCCGTGTTGATCTCCCAGAAGCCGCACGCCGGATCGTCGGCGTGGTGCGGCGTGATCGCGTTGCGGTGGGTGTGCCCGTTGACCCAGGCCAGCACGTTGGGGAAGCGCTTGAGCAGCCGCACGACCGCGTTGCCGCTCTTGCGGATCTCGCCGGGCCTGCGGAAGTCCGGCAGCAGCGCCGTCATCGACGCGCTGGTGTGGTGGCTGAACAGCACGAAGAGCTCGTCGGACGCGGACTGCCGCTGCTTGCGCCCGAAGGCGTCGTAGTACTCCGAGCTGCCGCGCGTGAGCACCTCCTCCAGCCATTGGTACTGCGCGAGCCCGAGGGAGCCTTCGGCGAAGCCGGCGGTGTTCGTGCTGTCCAGGCTGATGCCGGTGACGCCGGGCGCGATCGGGAAGGTGTAGTACGGCTCGGTGTGGTCGGCGTCGAAGCCGTGGCCGACCGGCCCCGGCCCGGTGTTGGCCGGGTCCAGGTGGGCCTGGATGAACTCCTCGGTCTTGAACGGCCGGCGGCGCTCGTCCGGCGTGACGGTGCGGATGATGCCGCTGCGGGTTTCCACCGCCAGCGCCGACCGCTGCCGGTCGCCGCGCAGGAGGGCGGCGACCTCGCGGGTCTCGCGCTCGTCCCGGCCGATGATCTTGCGCGAGCCGGTGTACCAGTTGTGCAGGCCCGGGATCAGCTCGTCCGGCACCGTGCCGACGACGGCGTTGTCGTGGTTGCCGAAGACCGCGTACCACGGGATGCGCAGCCCGGGGCTGTCGAACGGCCGGAGCGCGTCCGCGAAGAACCCGTCCAGCACCGGGAAACCGAGCTCGCGGAAGCGGTCCGCGACACCGCCTTCGGGATGCCAGTACAGCGGGTCGCCGGAGTTCTGCACGCCCTCGTAGTTGCCGGGGTCGCCGGTGTTCTGCGCCAGCCGCCCGCCGTTGAGCACCGCGAAGTACCAGTCGAGCTCGGCCTGCTCGTGGTTGTCGGTGCTGTCGCCGGTGGTGATCATGAAGTCCAGCGGCCGGCCGGTGACCGGCCCGCCCGGCAGGGCGTTGACCCGCTGCACCAGGTGCGCCGCGGCCAGCGCGCCGAGCGTCTCCTGCGGGCGCCACGCCCCGCCCGTCAGCGGGTGCACGTACTCGAACCGCGCCGGGCTCTGCGCGTCCACCAGGTGCAGGTCGGTGAACTGGACGAAGGAGGCGATCGGCACCCGGCGGTCGTCCCGGCCCGCGCGGCCCTCGACCAGGTCGGTGCGCACCACCTGCGACCAGCCCGGGCCGGCCACCAAGCGCCGGTAGCCGCTGCCCGGCGCGGCGACGGCCGTGCGCTGCAGGGTCGTCCCGGCGGCGTTGACCACCCTCGGGTCGGCACCCCTGGCGAGCGCCGGGCCGGCGCCGAGCAAGCCGCTGCCGAGGACGGTTCCGGTGATGCCCGCGGCCCGGAGGAAACCGCGCCTGCTCATCGCTGCCATGTTTAGTTCCCAGTCCTCGCGTCCCTGATCAACCAACTGATCAGAAAATCTTTCATGTTTACCGGGCGCAGCACACCCCCGAGCAGGTGACGATCAGGAGAACGAGACCCGACGAATCGACCACCGGGCCGCTCGGTCCACATCGGCCGGTCCCGGTCGTGAGCGCGAGGACCGGCTCTCGCGCTCCTGCCCCCGGCCCGGCCCGCCGAGCAGCGGGAACCGGGCGAGCGCGGGTCGCGTCCCAACCGACGCGCGGTCGACGAGAACGAACGGCGGCGCCGAACATCCGCCCCGGAGGAACGCCGCTCCATGATGATCTTCGCCGCGCTCACCCTGCTCGCCGCCTTCGGGGTGGCGGCGCTCGGCTTCCGCGATCAACGCGCGCTGTGGTGGCGCTTCCAGGCCAGGTGGTACCGGAATCCGGAGGCCGGCGAGCCCTCGGATGCGGCGTTCGTGGGGCATCGCGTGGTGTGGTTCCTGCTCGCCGGATGCCTGGCGTACTTCGCCTTCCAGCTGTACCGCACCACCGACGACCTCTCGTGGAGCGGCGGCGAGGTCAGGGCGGCCGCCGAGGACGCTGCCGCGCAGCTGACCCCAGGACGACGACGGCACGCTGCGCGATCCGCTCGACAACAGCTTCACCTGGCACATCGAGGACGCGTTGCGGAACTCGGACGTGGACGAGATCGGGCTGCTCAAGGTGACGCGGATCGGCGAACCTCCGGCGGAAGGCGCCGTGGAGCAGGAGTGCCAGGTGACCGTGGAGCGGTACACCATCAGCGCCGA
Source organism: Saccharopolyspora sp. NPDC050642 (assembly GCF_040654735.1). Classification (NCBI taxonomy): domain Bacteria; kingdom Bacillati; phylum Actinomycetota; class Actinomycetes; order Pseudonocardiales; family Pseudonocardiaceae; genus Saccharopolyspora; species Saccharopolyspora sp. NPDC050642. The sequence goes on from NZ_JBFAIN010000009.1 coordinate 169,635, forward strand.
CGACGTCGCGGTGTGCATGACGGTCGCCGCCACCACCGTCGGCGAAGCGGGCTCTTCGTCGCCGTACCTGCCGCCGACCTATTCGTACGCGCTCTCGGCCACCGTCGCCGACGGATCCTGCTGAGCTTCAGACCAGCGGGCGGCCCGTCCTGATCCGGCGCCGCAGGTCCCAGAGGATGAGGTTGAACGGGAACCGGCGCACCACCGGCGGCACCCGCCGCACGATCGCCGCCAGCGCCGACATCAGCGCGTCGAACCGGCGCTGGTCCCGGCCGTTCCACGGCAGCCGCATCTCCGCGCGGAACCGCTCCGGCAGGAACCCGGTCGTCACGAACCTGTTGAAGCGGCCGAAGAGCAGCGCCGCCGGGCGCGGCAGCCAGGCCAGCATCGTCACGTCGTAGAGGTAGGCGCGCACGGTGTCGTCGATCGAGATGCGCTCCAGCGACTCGGCCCAGTACTCCTCGAAGGCGGCCCGGTCCGGCGGCCACGCCTCCGCAGGCACCTGCAGGGTCGTGCCCAGCACCGCGCCCTCCCGGTAGAAGGCGTCCGCCGTGGCGGCGTCGGGCTCGCCGAAGAAGATCCGGTGGTTGTCCTCGAAGCCCTTGTACAGGCAGGCCGCGACCCACAGCTGCAGGTCCGGGTCGAAGGCGTTGTAGGCGACCGGGCTTGAATCCGTCGAGCGCACCTGCGCGTGCGCCCGGTTCACCCCGCGCCGGAACAGCTCCCTCTCCCGGTCGGTGCCCATCGCCGCGACCACCAGGTAGGCCAGGGTCGTGCGGGTCCGCTTCACCGGGTGCCGGAACAGCTGGCCGGATTCGACCCTGCTCTCCACCACGCCGTACCCCACCCCGGGGCGGGCCAGCTGCATGATCACGTTCGCGTTGCCGGCCAGCAGGCCGACACCGAGCACCGCGTCCTCGATCCGCCTTGCCTTCGTCGCCGAAACCGTCACCGCCGCCACCCTCCGCACCGAGGCTCATTCTGCACACGGCCGTTCCCAGATAGGGAACAGCGGTCCCGGCGATCTGTCAAGATGAGCGGATGAGCACGTCTCCACTGCGGGTCTACGGCGGAGTGCAGGGCGATGACCGCCAGGCCGAGCGCCGGGCGCAGTTCATCGAGGCCGGACTGGACCTGCTCGGGGCGCCGGGCGACAGCCCGACCCTGACGGTGCGCGGGGCGTGCCAGCGGGCGGGCCTGGCGACGCGCTACTTCTACGAGAGCTTCGCCGACCGCGACGCGCTGGCGGCGGCGGTGTACGACCACGTCGTCGACGACCTCGCGACGACGACGCTCGACGCGGTCACGTCGGCGGCGCCGGGCGAACGGGCCAAGGTCCGGGCGGGACTGGAGAACATCGTCCGCACGATCGCCCACGACCCGAGGCGCGGCCGGCTGCTGTTCTCGATCTCGCTCTCCAGTCCCCTGCTGGCGCAGCGCCGCCTGGACTCCTCAAGGCTGTTCGCCGCACTGCTGGGCGGTCAGGCGAAGGACTTCTACGGCATCACCGGAACCCCGCACCTCGAACTCACGACGCACTTCATCGTGGGCGGCCTGGCCCAGACCCTGACGGCCTGGCTGGACGGCACCCTGGACGTCGACGAACCCCGCCTCATCGACCACTGCACCGAGATCTTCCTGGCCATAGCAGCAGGATTCACCACCTGACCGACCAAATCCCGCGCCCCGGGGCGCCCGGCTCCCCAAGGTCGTGCCGCAATTTCCATTGAAATCGAACCTTCGATTTCAATGGAAATTGCGGACCCACCGGGACGCGAGGACCTGTGGTCAGGCGTGGTCGGTGATGTCGAGGGCCGTGCGGACGATCGTGTCCGCGTCCAGGCCGTGGTAGCGGTAGACGTCTTCCAGGGAGCCCGACTGGCCGAAGTTCGTGACGCCGAGGTGGGCCGCCCGGACCCGGTTGATCCCCGCCAGGAACGCCAGCGTGTGCGGGTGTCCATCTAGGACGGTCACCAGCGGGTTCGCCCGGTGCGCCGGGAAGACCTGGTCCAGGATGCCCGCAGAGCCACCGGCTCCCTGGCGCGCCCGCAACGCCTCGAACAGCAGGCCCGGGCTGGTCACGCACACCACGTCCGCGCCGACGCCCTGCGCTTCGAGCCGGTCGGCGGCCGCCAGCGCTTCGGGCACCAGCGCGCCCATCGCCGCCAACGTCACCTCCGGCGCCTCGTGGCGGCGCAGCGGGTACGCGCCGCCGATCGCCAGGCGGCGGCGGCGTTCGCGGGCGGCCGGGTCGGCGGGCACCGCCGCGAGCGTCTGGTCGACCGGCCGGGTCGACAGGCGCAGGTAGGCGGAGCCGCCGTCGGGCCTGCCGAGGCGGGCCAGCGAGGCCAGCAGGCACCACTCGGTGTCGATGGCGAACGCCGGCTCGTAGCTGGTCAGGCCCGGCTGTTCCAAGCCGATCGACGGCGTGATCACGGACTGGTGCGCGCCGCCCTCCGGCGCGAGGCTGACGCCCGAGGGCGTGCCCACCAGGATCGACTGGCCGCCCGCGTACATCCCGAACGACCACGGTTCCAGCGCGCGCCCGACGAAGCAGTCGTAGACCACGCCGATCGGCAGCAGCGGCTGGCCCCAGCGGCTCCAGGTGGCGCCGAGCTCGCCGAGCAGCCCGACCAGGTTCGTCTCGGCGATGCCGAGTTCGATGTGCTGACCGGCCGGGCGTTCCCGCCAGTGCAGGATGGTCTCGGCGTCGTCGGCGAACCAGTCCACCCGCTCCGTAGGCGACCACACGCCGACCTTGTTCAGCCAGCCGCCCAGGTTCGTCGACGAGCTGACGTCCGGTGCCAGCGTCACGATCCGCGCCGCGGCGTCCGGCGCGCCGCGCGTCAGGTCCAGCAGCGCGCGGCCGAGCGCGGCCTGCGTGGTCGTGGTGCCGGTCGGCGTCCGCCCGATGTCCGCCGGCAGCTCCGGCGGCGACACCTGCGGGCGCTCGCGGCGGCGCAGACGCGCGGCGGCGTCGGAGCACCACTGCCCCGCCGGGCTGCCGGCCTCGAAGCGGTGCCACGGGTCGTTCAGATCGGCGCCGACGTTCTCGGCGAGCTGCTGCATCTGCTCCGCGCTCAGCAGCGAGCCGTGGTTCTGCGGGTGGCCCTCGCTGGCCAGGCCGTATCCCTTGACGGTGTAAGCGAAGATGACGGTCGGCCGGGTGTCGTCGATGGCCCGGAACGCGCCGTCCAGCGCCGCCAGGTCGTGCCCGCCGAGGTTGCGGATCGCCGCAACCAGCGCCTCGTCGTCCACATCGGACAGCAGCCGCGCGATCTCGCCGCCGTCGGCACCGGGCAGCCGCTCGCGCAGCTGTTCCGGCGTGCAGCGCAGCAACCGCTGGTACTCCGGGTTGCTCATGCCGTCGATGCGCGCCCGCAGCGCCTCGCCGCCCGGCCGGGCGAACAGCTCTTCCAGCAGCCGCCCGTACTTCAGCGTGAGCACCTGCCAGCCGGCGGCGGCGAACATGCCTTGCAAGCGGTTGGCCGCGATGTTCGGCACGACCCGGTCCAGGGACTGGCGGTTGAGGTCGACGATCCAGACGACCTCGCCGAGGTCGGCGACGGTCGGGTCCATGATCGCTTCCCAGCAGGCGCCCTCGTCCAGCTCCGCGTCGCCCAGCAGCGAGTACTGCCGCCCGGTGCCCGCGCCGCCGACGTGGCTGTCGACGTAGCGGCGGGCCACCGCGCCCCAGATCGGGGCGGTGGCGCCGAGTCCGACCGAGCCCGTGGAGTAGTCCGCGGGGTCGGGGTCCTTGGTGCGGCTCGGGTAGCTCTGCAGGCCGCCGAACTCGCGCAGCGTGGTCAGGTGCGACTCGTCGAGCTCGCCGAGCAGGTAGTTGATCGCGTGCAGCACCGGCGACGCGTGCGGCTTCACCGAGACCCGGTCCGCCGCGGTCAGGTGCTCGAAGTACAGCGACGTCATGATCGACACCATCGAGGCGCAGGACGCCTGGTGCCCGCCGACCTTGAGCCCCGAGGCGTTGGGCCGCACCCGGTTGGCGTGGTCGATGATCGCGGCCGACAACCACAGCACCCGCTGCTCGACCTCGCGCAGGGATTCGGCCGTCGCCGCCTGGACCGGTGCCGCGCTGGTCATCGCGCCTCCTCGGGAAAGTTGCCACATTGCTTCGACGAGAACACCAAGAGCACAATCACTGCACAAGTTCTGGACCCTATTTTGCGCATTCTGCACCGGCACGGCTCGGTGCGAGCCGACGGAGGTGAGCATTGTGCCCAGCGCCGACACGCTCGACGAGGTGGACATCCGGCTGCTGCTGGCGTTGCGGGAGGAGCCGCGCGCGACGGTGGTCGCGCTGGCCGAACGCGTCGGGCTGTCCCGCAACACGGTGCAGGCCCGGCTCGCCAAGCTGGAGCCCAGGCTCGGGTCGTTCGAGCGGCGCATCGACCCGGCCTCGCTCGGCCACCCGCTGACCGCGTTCATCACCGTGCAGGTCACCCAGCAGATGCTCGGCGAGCTCGCCGAGTCGATGGCGCAGATCCCGGAGGTCGTCGAGGTCTTCGGCCTCACCGGCGCGACCGACCTGCTGGTGCGGGTGGTCGCGGTCGACGCCGACGACCTGTACCGGATCGCCGGGCAGGTCCTGGCGACGCCGGGAGTGGAGCGCACCAACTTCGCGCTTGCGATGCGCAGCATGGTCGACTTCCGCCTGACCCCGCTGCTGCGCAAGGCCCTCGCCGAACTCGAGCAGTGAGGCGAACGGACCGTTCACTCCACCTACCAAGACGAACGGCCCGTTCGCCTCACTCCACCGAATCGCCGATGTGAAGCGAACGGACCGTTCACTCCGCCTAGCGCGGTGAACAGGCCGTTCGCTTCAGCCTTCGGCTCGGGCGATCTCGGCCCGGACGCCGAGGAGGCGGACCGGGCGGTCCAGCGGGAACCGGCCGAGGGCCGTCTGGGCCGCGCCGTCGATCGCTTCGGCGTCGCGGGTCGGGGCCGGCAGGGACACGCCGTGGGTGTGGGTGGCGAAGCGGGAATCCCGCACCTTCACGACGACGCGGCGGGCCAGGGCGTCCTCGGCTGCGAGGTCGTCCGCGACGACGTGCGAGAGGCGGGTGATCTCCGAGCGCATCTCGGCCTCGTCGCGCAGGTCCTGCTGGAAGGTGACCTCCCGGCCGTGCGAGCGGGCCTGGTAGGGCTCGTCGGTGACCGGGGTCGAGTCGTAGCCGTGCGCGAGCGCGACGAGCCACGGCCCGATGTTGGGGCCGAATTCGCCCGCGAGGTCCGCCATCGCCGTCCGCGCCAGGTCGCCGACCGTGGCGATGCCGCGCGCGGCGAGCTTCTTCGCCGTCTTCGCGCCGACGCCCCACAGCGCTTCCGGCGGCCGGTGCGCCATCACCTCGACCCAGTTGGACATGTCCAGCCGGAACACCCCGGCCGGCTTGGCCAGCCCGGAAGCCAGCTTCGCGCGGAGCTTGTTGTCGCCGATGCCCACCGAGCACGCCAGCGCCGTGCGTTCCCGCACGTGCTGCTGCACCGATCGGGCGGTCAGCTCGGCGTCCTCGGTGTCGACCAGCATGAACGCCTCGTCCCACCCGGCGACCTCCAGGATGCCGCCGACCTCTCGCAGCGCCGCCATCACATCGGCGGACGCGGCGAGGTAGGTCTCGCGGTCGGCGGGCAGGAACACCGCCTCCGGGCAGCGGGCCGCCGCAGTGCGCAGCGGCGTGCCGGAGCGAACCCCGAACTCGCGGGCCTCGTAGGACGCCCCGGCCACGACGCCGCGCTGCTTCGGGTCGCCGGAACCGCCGACCAGCACCGGCCGCCCGCGCAGCTCGGGATGGCGCAACAGCTCTACGGCGACGATGAATTGATCGAGATCCACGTGCAGCACGACCCGTTCCACGCTGCCAGCATCGACGCGTTCCGGGATTTGCGCCAGAGAGCCTGTTCCAGACTCGTCCTACGTGGCGGTGCAGGTTGCATGCGTGGGCTAAGCGGCTGCGCCGCTTCAAAGACAACAACCGCCCTACCGCACCCCGCACCGGGCACGTCCAAAACAGCCTCTAGAACGGAAACCTCGCGCCATCATCCACATCGGACACCGCCGTCGCGCGCGGCGGGGCGGGTGCGCGACACTGGTGGCGTGAGCAAGCGAAGCGCCGGCATCCTGCTGTTCAAGGTCGAGGACGGATCTCCGCAGGTCCTCGTGGTGCACCCGGGCGGCCCGTTCTGGCGGAAGAAGGACGCCGGTGCCTGGTCGATCCCGAAGGGCGAGTACGAGCCCGACGAGGACGCGCGGTCGGCGGCGGTCCGGGAATTCGCCGAGGAGACCGGCATGCCGCTGACCGACCGCGAGCTGTCGCCGCTGGGCGAGGTGAAGCAGCGCAACGGCAAGCTCGTGACCGCCTGGGCCGTCGAGGGCGACTTCGACCCGACCGCGTTGCGCAGCAACGAGTTCGAGGTGGAGTGGCCGCCGAAGTCGGGCCGCCGCCAGAGCTTCCCGGAGGTCGACCGGGCCCTGTGGTGCGATCCGGGCACCGCCCGCGAGAAGCTCAACGCCGCCCAGGCCGAGTTCGTCGACCGCCTGCTCGACCTGCTGCGCACCACCGGCCGCCTGGCGCGATAATCCGTTGACGACGCGGCCGCGAATCGGCAAGCTTCTCGGCAATGCGGTCGAGAGGCGCTGCGACGGGCTGTGCCCGCCACGCTTGGCCGCCGACGCGAAGGGACACAAGGGCGCCTCCTGACCGAGGAGGTGCGCCACGTTCATCGCGCCAGGCGAGATCGCCGCTCTCATCAGCTATCCGGTGAAGGGATGCGCGGGAATCGCGACGAGCGGTTCCACGCTGACCCCGGCCGGGCTCGAACACGATCGCGCGTTCATGGTCGTCGACCTCGACGGCACCTACCGGACCCAGCGCAGACATCCCCGGCTCGCGGTGGCTCAACCCCGGGTTGACGGGGACCTGATGACCCTCTCGGCGCCGGGAACAGACCCGCTGACCGTCGCCGTGAACAGCACCGGTGCGCGCCGCCCGGTCGACCTGTTCGGCGCGCCGTACCTGGGCATCGACCAGGGCGACGCCGCCGCGGAGTGGTTCTCCGACCTGCTCGGCGCGCCGAGCAGGCTGGTGCGGGTCCCGCCCGAGCACGACCGCGTGACCGACGGCGCGACCCTCGGGACGTCCGGCTACGCCGACAGCTGCCCCGTGCACCTGATCTCCACGGCGTCGCTGGACCTGCTCGACGAGCGGCTGGCGGAGGACGGTTCGGCGCCGCTGCCGATGAACCGGTTCCGGCCCAACATCGTGATCAGCGGCTGGGACGACCCGCACACCGAAGACCTGGCGCGCACGATCTCGATCGGCGAAGCGGCGCTGGGTTACGCCAAGCTCGCGATCCGCTGCGCCGTCACGACCGTCGACCAGGAGACCGGTCGCCGAGCCGGCCCGCAGCCGCTGCGCACCCTCGCCCGGTACCGGCGGGCGGATGCGGGAATCGCCTTCGGCACCAAGTTCGCGGTCCTGCGGCCGGGCAGGTTGTCCGTCGGCGACAAGGTCGTCGTCGAATCCTGGGGTGAAGCCGAGATCTAGCTCGTGGCCGCCGTGGAGCCGTTCCCCGCCGAGGCGAGGGCGAGTCCGGCGAGGCCGGTGGACGACACCACGCCCCGGAAGAGGGCCAGCGCCTCCGCTCGCTCGGCCTCCGGGGCGCGGTTCTCCAGCACCTGCGCGGCCGGGACGGCGAGGTCCTCCAGGGCGCGCACGCACCGGTAGTAGGCCAGGCGGTGCGGGTCGACGTCCACCGGCCCGTACCCGGCGAAGAACCACTGCTGCTCCTGCCGGCCGACCGGCGCGAACGGCAGCAGCACACCGCCGATCACGAACAGGAGATCGCGTTCGCGCGGGGCGAGGACCGCATCGTCCCAGTCGATCAGGGACACGTCCGCACCGCGCAGCAGCAGGTTCCCCAGGTGCGGATCGCCGTGGCAGACGACCTCGGGCGCGTACTGGGCGCGGAGCTTCCGCCCCACGGCATCGGCGTGCGTCAGCAGCGCCGCGATGCGGTCCGCCGCCGAGCGCCACTCCACGGCCAGGGAGCGGACGAGGTGGTCGTCCGGAAGTTCACCGGAAGTGCACTCGCTGTGGAGCACGCGCACCGCGGATGCCCAGCGCTCGTGCGTGTGTGCCTCGCGCGGCAGCGACTCCGGCGCCTCCGCCACCGGCATGGCGTGCACCTGCGCGAGCATTGCTCCATAAGCCTCCCAGTGCTCTGCCGTCATCCCGCCATCCAGCGCGCCCTCGTCGGACGCCCACGGCGCCAGGGACAGCCGGCGCCCCGCGCGCTCGCTCCACAACCCGCCGCTACGCGTCGGCACCGGCCCGGCGACGCCCGGCACGCCGCGCCCGGCGAGCCACGCCGACACCGCCAGCCCCGCCGTCGTGCCGCCGCCGCTCCACTTGACCGCGTACCGCTCCCCCGCCGCGGAAGTGCCGCGCCGGACCTCGGCGGCCACGTCCGCACCGCTGCCTACCGGATCGATCGCCACGAGGTCGATGCCGAAGTCTTCCCGAACCCACGCCCGCAGGCGCTCAGCAGCGGCGATGTCGGACATGACCGCACCTAACCACGCGAACCCGGCGTCGCGCCAACGAATTTCGCCGATCGAGCACCGCCGCCACCGCATAATGACGAGAATGACGGTTGCGGAACTGCACGCCGAATTCGACGCCCTGCGCCCCGACGAGCTGCGACGGCGCAGCTCCCAGAAGTGGGCCCTGGTCGATCCCGACGTCCTGCCCGCCTGGATCGCCGAGATGGACTACCCGCTGTGCCCGGTGGCCCGCGACGTGCTGCTGGAGCTGGTCGAGCGCGCCGACTTCGGCTACCCGGTGATCGACGAGCACCTCGCGGCGTTCGCGGATTGGGTTGCGCGGGAACAGGATTGGCGCGTCGATCCCGCGCTGGTCTCGCCCGTCGCCGACGTGATGGCGGGCTTGGAGGCGGCGGTGCGCCGCCTGACCGCGCCCGGCGACGGCGTCGTGCTGCTGACCCCGGCCTATCCCCCGTTCCTGGCCCTGCTCGACCACCTCGAAAGGCCGGTCCGGGAATGCCCGCTGCTCGACACCGAGGACGGCTGGCGGATCGACTTCGACGCGGTCGCCGGCGCGCTCGCCACCGGCGCGAAGGCGGTGCTGCTGTGCCACCCGCACAACCCGACGGGCCGGATCTGGTCGCGCGAGGAACTGCGGACGATCGCTGGACTCACCGACCGGCACGGGGCTTTCGTGATCAGCGACGAGGTCCACGCGCCGCTGCGCGCGAGCGATCAGGACTTCGTCCCCTTCGCCGCCGTCGGCGACCGGGCCGTGACGGTGACCAGCGCGTCCAAGGGGTGGAACGTCCCGGGGCTCAAGTCCGCGGTGCTGGTGTGCCAGGAGTCGACGAAGCACCTCCTCGACACCATCCCGCCGTACGAGAAGATGCGCGCCTCGACAGCCGGGCTGGCCGTCGCGACCGCCCTGTGGCGGGACGACGGCGGTTGGCTGACGGCGGTGCGCAGCTACCTGGACCGCACGCGCGACCGGTTGCAGGAGTGGGCGGGCGAGCGCTCGCGGGTCCGGGTGCACCGCGGGCAGGCGGGATTCCTCGCCTGGCTGGACGTCCGCGAGCTCGGGCCGGAACCGGCGGAGGTGCTGCTGCGGGACGCCCGGGTCCGGGTCAACTCCGGAACGAACTACGCCCCGCCCGGCTCGACGGCCGGACGGGGCTTCGTCCGCTTCAACCACGCGACCTCGCTGCCGCTGCTGGACGAGCTGCTCGCGCGGTTGGGTTCAGTGCTCGATTGACGTCTCGCGGGTCTCCCTGGAGATGATCAGCGCGATCAGCGTGATAGCGCCCATCGCCGCCAGGTAGACGCCGACCCAGCCCAGCCCGTAGGAGCTGGCCAGCCAGGTCGCGATGTACGGGGCGACCGAGGCGCCCAGCAGGCTGGCCAGGTTGTAGGACACCGACGCGCCGGTGTAGCGCACCGCGGTCGGGAACAGCTCCGGCAGCACCGCGCCCATCGGCCCGAACGTCATGCCCATCAGGCCGAGCCCGACGATCAGGAACGTCACCGTGGCCACGCCGGAGTCCGCGCCGAACCACGGGCCCAGCAGCAGGCCGAACACGATGATCGCGACGGTGGTGATGATCAGCGTGGGCCGCCGCCCGTAGCGGTCGGCCAGCCAGCCGGCCAGCGGGACCGTCAGGCCGAAGAACACCACGCCGACCAGCAGCATGACCAGGAACTGCGAGCGCTCGTAGCCCAGGCCGGTCTTGGCCGTGCCGTAGGACAGCGAGAACACCGTCATCAGGTAGAACAGCACGTAGGTGGCCAGCATGATGAACGTGCCGAGCACCAGCGCCTTGAGGTCGCTGCGGAAGACCTGCGCGAACGGCACCTTCGCGCGCTCGTTGCGCGCCACGACCTTCGCGAACGCCGGGGTTTCGTGCATGCTCAGCCGCACCCACAGGCCGACCACGACCAGCACCGCCGACACCAGGAACGGCACGCGCCATCCCCAGGACAGGAACGTCGCGTCGTCCATGAACTCCGACAGCAGCAGGAACAGGCCGTTGGCGAAGAAGAACCCGATCGGCGCGCCCAGCTGGGGGAAGGTGCCGAAGAAGGCCCGCTTGCCCGCTGGCGCGTTCTCGGTGGCCAGCAGCGCGGCGCCGCCCCACTCGCCGCCGAGGCCCAGGCCCTGGCCGAACCGGCACAGCGCCAGCAGCAGCGGCGCGACGACGCCGATCTGCTCGTAGCCGGGCAGCAGGCCGATCAGCACGGTCGAGATGCCCATCGTCAGCAGCGACGCGACGAGCGTCGACTTCCGGCCGATGCGGTCGCCGAAGTGCCCGAACAGCGCGGAGCCGACCGGGCGGGCGACGAAGGCGATCGCGAACGTCGCCAGCGACTGCAGGGTCGCGGCGGTGGGGTCGCCCGCCGGGAAGAACAGGTGCGGGAAGACCAGCACCGCGGCGGTCGCGTAGACGTAGAAGTCGTAGAACTCGATCGAGGTGCCTACGAGGCTGGCGAGCACGACCTGCCGGGTCGAGTTCCGCGGGGTGGGATCCCCCGATGCTCCGGAACCCCGCACTCCTGGTGCTGGGGCTTGGCCGACCGCCATGGCGCCGAAACCTTCCTCGTAACACGAATGGACGTCAGCACTCTAAACCTCGGCCGACCACTAGCCGAGACACGGCTCCCGCATAGTGGGCATCCTCACGGCCTGTAACGATCTCCGGCCGTTCCTCCGACCGGATGATCAACGTACCGAGTAACCACGCGAACACGCAGCGAATTCCTAGAATCGACTGGTTTCGCACCGAAATCGGCCACCCGCGCGGTAGCGCAGAGGGAGTTGCGTCGTGTCCGCCGAAGCTGAACGCGAGGACCTGCCCGGCCGCGGCACCCCGAGCCGGTTTCGCGGCGAGGAGCTGAAGTTCGTCGGGATGCCGATCGGCGGCATCGGCTGCGGGCAGCTCTACCTGGGCGGCGACGGGCGGCTGTGGCTCTGGGACGTCGACAACCGGACCGCCCCGGCCAACATCAACGACCTGCACTTCACCCGGCCACCGCTGCCGAGCTCGCCGTTCGAGCACGGCTTCGCGGTGCGCGTCACCGACGGAGACGGCGAGCGCGCCCGCTGGCTCGACGCGCGCGGCTTCCCGGAGGTCACCTTCGCCGGGCGGCCACCGGCGGCGGAGATCGACTACGCCGATCCGGGCGAGCCGGTGCGGATCGCGCTGAACGCCTGCTCGCCGTTCGTCCCGACCGAGATCGACGACAGCTCCTACCCCGCCGTGTTCCTCGACTACACCGCGACGAACACCGGGACGACCACGGCGGAGGTCGAGGTCGCCGGGTTCCTGGCGAACCCCGTCTGCCTGACCAGCAGGCACACCCGGCCGCTCCGGCTGCGCTCCCGGGAGTTCGCCCTCGACGGCGCGGCCGGCGTGCAGTTCACCGCCGCCGAGGGAGCGCCGGAGAACCCGGGGCGCGCCGACATCGTGCTGGAGGACTGGGAAAAGCCGGACTACGCGGGCTGGTCGGTGACCGGCGACGCGTTCGGCAGCGGGCCGGCCCGCACCCTCGACCGGCCCGGCTACCAGGGCGAGGCGGGCGCGTTCGGGATGCGGATGGCCGATTCGCACGCGAGCGCCCCCGGCGACGACGCCGGGGCACGGGATCGAGCGACCGGTTCGCTGCGCAGCGAACCGTTCCGGATCGAGCGCAACTACCTGCGGTTCCGCCTCAGCGGCGGCAACTACCCCGGCACGTGCTGCCTCAACGTCGTCGTGGGCGGCGCGGTCGTCGGCACCGCCACCGGCTCGTTCAGCGACCGGCTCGCCGACCGGGTGCTGTACCTGGGGCCGTGGCAGGGCGAGGACGCGGTCATCGAGATCATCGACGCCGAGACCGGGCCGTGGGGCCACGTCGGCGTCGACCAGCTCCGGCTCACCGATCACGCCCCCGCCCAGCCCGCCCTGCCGGAACTGCCGGACCACGGCAGCGTCGCCCTGGCCGTCCTCGGCGCCGACCGGGCACGGGTCTGCCCGGCGACGGAGACCTTCGAATCACCGAGCGACGTCTTCGCGCCAGCACCGGGATCATCCACAGTAGACGGACTGACGCGGCGCGGCGCCGGGGTGGTCGCGGCGGCAGTGACGCTGAAGCCGGGCGAACAGCGGACGATCCGGTTCGCGCTGGCCTGGTACTTCCCGGTGCCGGACCGGGAAGGGCTGGCGTTCCTGGAGCACAGCCGGGAGCTGCTGCGGCACTACGCGAACCCCTTCGGCAGCGCGCAAGACGTCGTCGCGCAGCTGGCTCGCGAACAGGAGCGGCTGCTCGGCGCGACGCGGGCGTGGACTCGCGCCTGGTACGAGGATTCGACGCTGCCGCACTGGTTCCTGGAGCGGGTCGCCGCGAACACCACGATCCTGTCGACGTCGACCTGCTACCGCTTCGCCGACGGCCGTTTCTACGGTTGGGAGGGCGCTTACTGCTGCGCCGGCACCTGCACGCACGTGTGGCACTACGCGCACGCGCTCGCCCGGCTGTTCCCGGCCGTGGAGCGGGACACGCGGGAACGCGTCGACCTGGGCATCGGATTCCACGCCGCGAGCGGGCAGCTGAGCATGCGCGGCGAGGCCGACCGCAGCCCGGCCGTCGACGGGCAGGCCGGGACGGTCCTGCGGATCTACCGCGAGCACCAGATGTCACCGGATTCCGGCTGGCTGCGACATGTCTGGCCGCGAACCCGGCAGGCGGTCGAGTACCTGATCGGCTCCGACGCCGAGCCCGACGGGATCCTCGACGGCGCGCAGCCCAACACCCAGGACGCCACCTGGTTCGGCCGCAACAGCTGGCTCTCCGGGCTGTACGTCGCGGCGCTGCGGGCCGGGGAGGCGATGGCCCGCGAGGTCGGCGACGACGCGTTCGCCCGGCGCTGCGCCGAACTGGCCGCCAGCGGGACCGAGGTGATCGTCCGGGACCTGTTCAACGGCGAGTACTTCGTGCACGAGCTCGACCCGGCGCACCCGGGCTCGGTCAACACCAACCGGGGCTGCTTCGCCGACCAGCTGCTCGGGCAGAGCTGGGCCGTCCAGCTCGGGTTGCCCCGCGTTTTGCCGCCCGAGCCGACCAGGTCGGCGTTGCGCAGCATCTGGCGGCACAACTTCGTGCCCCGGCCGATGGAATACCGGGAGCACAGCCCGATCGACGGCGGGCGGATCTTCTACGACGCCGACGTCCCGGCGCTGGTGATGTGCACCTGGCCGGACGGCGGCGGCGACGAGGCCGGCGACAACTGGTCGACCAGCTACTTCAACGAGGCCTGGCACGGCATCGAGTACCAGGTGGCCGCGCACCTGATCGCCGAAGGAATGGTCGGCGAGGGCCTGGCGATCGCCCGCTCCGTGCACGACCGGTACGGCCCGCTGCGGCGCAACCCGTACAACGAGATCGAGTGCAGCGACCACTACGCGCGCTCGATGGCCAGCTTCGGCACCTACCTGAGCGCGCTCGGCTTCGAGCACCACGGCCCCAACGGGCACCTGGGCTTCGCCCCCAAGATCCGCGCCGAGGAGTTCGCGGCCGCCTTCGCGACGGCCGAGGGCTGGGGCCGCTACCGGCAGACGCGCAGCGAATCCGAACGCACCAGCACGATCGAGCTCCACCACGGCCGCCTGGAGCTGCGGACCCTCCGCCTCGACGCGACCGCCGCCGAGCCGCGAGCCACCCTCGACGGCGCCCCGGTCGACGTGCGAACGAGCGCCGACGAATCGGGCCCGCTGCTCCGCTTCCCCGAGACCTGCACGATCAACGCAGGTCAGCGCCTAGACGTCCACCTCTGACCGCATCGAGCAGAGCGCCCGCAGCGCCTTCGCGTACCGGTCGACCGAGTCGTGCAGCTCCTCGGCCGACCTGCCGAGGATGCCGGGATCGCGATCGTCGGCGGCAGCGCAGAGCTCGTGCAGCGGGGTCACGATCAGCTGGAAGGCGTCCGGGGTGTTGGGCCGGATCTTCGGCACCCAGTCGTCCACGTCCCCCACCAGGTCCTGGTAACCCCAGTGGTTCGGCCCGTTCCGGATCAGCGTCTCGCCGAGGTAGCGAACCGCGCCCACGACGAACGGGTCCCCGGCGGCTTCGCGGACCGCCGACCGGTCGGGGAACCGGTCGAGCACGAGCCGCCCCAGCGCGTCCAGGGAGCTCATGGAGAAGTCGAACGGGAAGTCCTCCGGCAGGAACCCGGAACGCCACCCGTCGAGCGCACCGTCCATATCGGACAGCCACCGGTCGAGGAATTCCTTGGCCGATTCGGTCATGAGCCGACGGTCCTCCTGCAGGTACCACTCGACCGTGCCCGGCTCCGCCGTCGGCGCCGCCCCGCGCCGCGGCCACTCCACGTCCGGCCCGTAGAAACCCAGGCCGAACTCGTCGCGAAGCGCCCTGGCCTGCGCCGGCGACGCCAGGACGTGCACATCGTCCTGGCATGCCTCCACCGTCTCCCGCCGGAGCTGGTAGAACACGCGCGGATCGTCGCCGCCCGGGTTCAGGTCGATGATCTGCGTCGCCACTGCTCCCTGGTCCGCGTAGTCATCGGACTGGTGCTCGACCGACCACCAGACGGACTCGCCGTTGCGCAGGAAGTGCAGGAACTCGTAGTCGTCCTCGTCGCGCACCAGCACGAGATCCGAGACGACCACCGCGCCACCCGTGCACGCGGTCACTTCCCGTTCCAGCAGGTACCGGTAGTAGTCCTCGACGTAGTCGACGTCTTCACCGTGCACCGAGATCGCGATGCCGAATTCCGGGAGCCAACCGAAGATGTCGTGTTCCGCCAGCTCCTCGTCCAGATCGTTCCGCTTGCCGATGCCTGCCAGCACCTCGGCGGACTTCTCCTCCGCCACCATGCCCGAACGAACCAGCAGGCCGGCCAGCGCCCGAACCGTTCTCCTCGCCATGCCGCGAGATTCTGGCACCGACCCCCGACATGACGATCAAGCCAGGCTGCCATCCGCAATCGGTCGAACCCGTCCTACAGGCCGGGAGGGCTGGCTACTCTCCCGATCATGCTCAAGGCTTCGGCGCAAGCCGCGGGGCGCCTGGCGATCACCGGTCGAGGAAGTTGGCGACGAGGGCGGTCACCTTCGCCGGGTTGTCCTCCTGCACCAAGTGGCCGGCCTCGTCGATCCAGGCCAGCTCGGCGTGCGGGATCCGCTTCGCCAGGTCCTTCGCGCGCTCCGGCGGCAGCCACGCGTCCTGGTCGCCCCAGGCGATCAGGACCGGGCAGTCCAGTTCCCCGTAGCGGTCCTCGACCTCGCGGGTGAAGCGTTCGTCGGCCTGGGCGATCTGCCGGTAGAACGCCGGCCGGCCCGCCTCGCCGAGCCAGGGCGCGACCAGCGCGTCGAGCACCTCGTCGCGCAGCTCGCGGTGCGCCGCCGTCGTGATGTAGCGGCGGACCAGCGCCTCGTGCAGGTTCGGCGGCAGCGCCTCGAAGACCTCGTGGTCGTCGTGCACCAGGCGGAAGAACTCCGAACCCCACGGGCGCACGCTCACCGCGTCGATCAGCGCCAGCCGTCCATATTGGACACCGTCCAGCAGCGCCGTCCGCAGCGCCACCGCGCCGCCGAAGTCGTGGGCGATCACCGATGGGGCGCGCAGGCCCCAGTGCCGCAGCAGGCCCGTGAACACCTCCTGCTGGGCGGCCAGGGAGACGTCCTGGCCGTCGCGCTTCTCGGACTGCCCGTAGCCCGGCATGTCCCAGACGAACACCTGGTGCCGGGCGCTGAGCGCCCCGGCGACATCGCGCCAGACGTACGAGGAGAACGGCGTCCCGTGCATCAGCACCACCGGATCGCCCTGCCCCAGGCTCGCCCAGCGCACCGTTCCGTGCGGCGACTCGTGCCGCTCCGGCAGCTCCCAGTTCATCTCGACCTCCTCGTTACTGCCTTAAAGCCTATGCCGGTAACGTTACCATCAGATTCGAGATGCCGGTAATCTGATGTCGTGGCATACGACCGACCGGCCGCACCGGGTGAGCTGGAAGCAGTCGAAGCGTTCGGCAACTCCGCGCGCTTCCTGCACGACGAGGACGCCTTCGCGGACACGGCGGGCGCCCAGGCCTGGCTGCGCGCGCACGACTGGCCCCAGGCGGCCGACGAGCTGGACGAACCCGGGCGCCTGGAACTGGTGCGGGCCCGGGAGGCGATCCGCGATCATCTCGCCGGAACCGGCTCCGCGGAGCTGAACGACTACGCGAGCCGCCTGCTGGAGGCGCCTCAGTGGCAGGACGGCCAGGTGGTGATCCCGACCGCGCACGGGTCCGCCGTCGAGCGGCTCGTCGGCCGGCTCATCGCGACCCTGGTGGTCGACGGGCTGGCCGGAAAGCAGGGCCGGCTCAAGGTCTGCCGGGCCGACGACTGCCGCTGGCTGTACTACGACAGGTCACCGGGCAACAACAGCATCTGGTGCAGCATGGACATCTGCGGAGCGCGCCACAAGATGCGCGCCTACCGAACGCGCCGCAAGGCCTGATCCGACCGGCGTTCACCACGAGGAAGAGGACGTTCGATGCGGGTTGCGATCACCGGGCACAGGGGCTTGCCTGCGGAAACAGCCCGAATGGTGGCCGACGGGCTGCGCGCGGAGATCGGCGGCTACCCGGCCGCCGAACTCATCGGGCTCACCTGCCTCGCCGACGGCGCGGACAGCATCTTCGCGCGGCTCGTGCTCGACCACGGCGGCCGGCTCGCCGTGATCCTCCCGGCCAGCGAATACCGCGACTCGCTGCCCGAATCGCACCTCGCGACCTTCGACGCGCTCCGCGCGGAGGCGTCCGAGACCGTCGAGCTCGACTACGTCGCCGCGGAACCGCAGGCCTACCTGGCGGCCGGCCTGCGCATGCTCGACACGGCGAACCACCTGATCGCGGTCTGGGACGGCCGCCCGCCCGCCGGACCCGGCGGCACCGCCGACATCGTCGCGGCCGCCCGCGACCGCGGGCTCCCGGTCACGGTCGTCTGGCCGCCGGGTGCCCGCCGCGCCTGACCTGAGCGCTCTTACCGGCATAGCCGCTCACGACCCCGGACGACGACGAAGGGCGTCCCCCGCTGCTCGACGGGAGACGCCCTTCGCGTGGGACTCGAACCTGATCAGGCGACGGCCTCGTCGGCGTCGTCCGGGGCGTCGTCCGGACGCAGCGGCAGCGCCTCGAACGCCGCCGGCGGCTCCTGCCAGTGCGTCGCGGACTCGCCTGCCTCGATCGCCCGCCACACCCGCTCCGGGGTGGTCGGCATGTCGATGTGCCGGACCCCGAGGTGCTTGAGCGCGTCCACCACGGCGTTCTGCACCGCCGGGGTCGAGCCGATGGTGGCGGACTCGCCGATTCCCTTGGCACCCAACGGGTTGTGCGGGCTCGGGGTCTCGGTGTTCGACACCTCGAAGGACGGCAGGTCCGCCGCCGACGGGATCGTGTAGTCGGCGAGGGTGCCGGTCTCCGGGTTGCCCTCGGCGTCGAAGGTCACCTGCTCCCACAGCGCCTGCGCGATGCCCTGCGCCGCGCCGCCGTGCTGCTGGCCGCGCACGATCATCGGGTTGAGCACCCGGCCGCAGTCGTCCACCGCGACGTGCCGCAGCGGCCGGACGAACCCGGTCTCGGTGTCCACCTCGACCACCGACACGTGCGCGCCGAACGGGAACGTCGCGCCGCCGGGCGCGAAGTCGACGTTCGCGGCCAGCCGGTCGCCGTCGTCGGTGGCGGCGCGGGCGAGCTCCGCCCACGCGATCGTCGCGCTCGGCACCCCGGCCACGCCGAGCTCGCCGCCGTCGGTCACCTGGATGTCGTCGACGGACGCCTCCAGCCTGGACGCCGCGAGCTCCTTGGCCTTCTGCAGCACCGTGGTGCCGGCCTCCTGCACCGCGCTGCCCGCGATCTGCAGCGACCGGGACCCGCCCGTGCCGCCGCCGCGCGGCACCTGCGCCGTGTCGGACTGCACGAACTCGATCGACTCCATCGGGATGCCCAGCGTGTCGGAGACGATCATGGCGAACGAGGTCGCGTGCCCCTGCCCGTGCGCGGACGTGCCGACCTTGATCCGGGCGCCGCTCTCGTGCACCTCGACCTCGGCGTACTCGCCCGAGCCGCCGCCGGTGATCTCCACGTACGCAGCCACGCCGATGCCCAGCAGCACCTTCTCGCCGGCCGCGATGCGCCGGGCCTGCTCGGCGCGCAGCGCGTCGTAGTCGGCCAGCCGCAGGGCCTCGTCGAAGGGCAGCTCGTAGTCGCCGCTGTCGTAGTTGGCGCCGACCACCGTCTTGTACGGGAACGACTCCGGCACGAGGAAGTTCTTGCGCCGCAACGCAACCGGGTCCACGTCCAGTTCGGCCGCGGCCAGGTCCATCATCCGCTCCAGCATCGCCGCGGCCTCCGGCCGCCCCGCGCCGCGGAACGCGCCGGTCGGCGTGGTGTTGGTCATCGCGGCGACGGCGTCGTAGCTGATCTTCGGGATCTGGTAGACGCCCTGCGCCATCATGCGGGTCGAGCCCATGGCCAGGATGCCGCCCCAGCCCGCGTAGGCACCGGAGTCGCCGATCACGCGGCAGCGCAGCCCGACGATCGTGCCGTCGCGCTTGAGGCCCAGCTCCGCGAACTGCACCTGCGCCCGGCCGTGCGGCATCGCCTGCATGTTCTCCGAGCGCGTCTCGATCCACCGGACCGGCCGACCCAGTCGGTTGGCGACCGCGACCGCCACCGCGTGCTCGGGGATCACCCCGGCCTTGCCGCCGAACCCGCCGCCGACGTGCGGGGAGATCACCCGCACCCGCTCCGGCTCCCAGCCGAACGCCTTGGCCACCCCGTCCCGCAGGCCGTGCGGCATCTGCGTCGAGACGTGCACCGTGGCGTCGTACTCCTCGTCCGGGCCGCCCGGCTGCACCGCGATCGCGTTGCCCTCCAACGGAACCACCGCGACGCGCTGGTTCTCGATGCGGGCCCGGACCACGACGTCCGCCTCGGCCAGCACGTCCGCCCCGACCGCGTCGCGATATCCGGCGGCCACGTTCGAACCCAGCTCCGGGAACTGCTGCTCCGCCTCGGGGTCCAGGGCCTGCTCCGGGTCGGCGACGGCGGGCAGCGGGTCGTAGTCGACGTCGACCAGCTCGATCGCGTCCGCGACCGCCGCGGCGCTCTCGCCGACGACCACGGCGACGGCCTCGCCGACGAAGCGGACCCGGTCGATGGCCAGCGGCGGCCGCGCGCACTGCGCGTTGAGCTCGATGAACGGCGGCGGAATCGGCACGTCCAGGTCGGCCGCCGTGAACGCCGCGACGACGCCCGGCGCGGCGGCGGCCGCGGTGACGTCCACATTGCCCAGCCGCGCGTGCGCGAGCGGCGAGCGGACGAACCCGAGGTGCAGCATGCCCGCCAGTTCGAGGTTGCCGACGTAGGTGCCCCGACCGCGGAGCAGTTCCGGGTCCTCGACCCGTTGGACTTCGGTCCCCAGCAATGAACCCACCATGTTCGAAACCCTATCCGTCCCGTCGCCGACAAGCACCGGAAATCCGGTTGCGGTCGGGGCCCAACGCCGAACGCCCGCCGGAAATTCCCGCTCCGTCCGGAATCGGGCGGCACCGGAACCGGCCGGGCCTGGTGAGCCCTCGTGAGCGGTTTGGTCCGCCATGGCGAACAGCCTCTCGTTTCCCTGCTGCCATCCAGGTTCTGGCGAGCGCCCCAGCTCCGCGCGGACTGGGCGGTGCCCGCGAAGACTGCATTGGCCCTGGAATGGGCGGTTATCCTGGCAGCATGGCTCGGCAGCTGGTCACGGACAGGTTGCTCCTGCGGCCCTGGCGCATAGAGGACGCAGAAGCGGCGCTCGACGTGTACGGCAGCGCCGAGGTGACGCGGTGGCTGAGCCCGATCATGGAGACGGTTCCCGACATCGTGGCCATGCGCCTGTTGTTGCGGCAGTGGATCGCCGAGGACGTCAGAGCCATCTCGCCCGTGGGACGTTGGTGCATCCAGCGACGCGAGGACGACCGTGTGATTGGTGGTGCGTCCCTGCTGCCGCTGCCGCCGGGCAATCAGGACCTCGAAGTGGGATGGCACGTGCATCCGGAACTCTGGGAACAGGGTTACGCCGCTGAGGCGATGTTCGCGCTGGGTCGGTGGGCGTTCGAGCACGAGGTCGATGAGCTCTTCGCGGTGGTCCGGCCGGACAACGTCCAGGCTGCCGAGACGGTGCGCGACAATGGCATGGAATGGGCCGGGAAGACCGACAAGTACTTCGGGCAGACCGTGGAGCTCTACCGGCTTCGGCCGGCGGACCTGGACCGCTTGGCGCCGCGTGCGGACCTGCCGCCTGGCTACGGCGCGTAGTGATGACGGGCCCCGACGGTCGCTTTCTGCTTTTTCGGGTCCCGGAAGCGTAGGGTTGCAGGTAGCTGGCTGAACTGGTTGCTCCTGCAATCGACAGGGCTGCTCCCACCACGTCACCCGTTGACACGAGACTCGTTGACACGAGGCAGGGCCGCTCTCTTCACAGCTCTAGCGAGCCGACCGACCATCCTGTTCGGCTTGGATTGGATCATTCCATGACCATCCGAACGCCCGTGCGTGCCCTGCGACGCCCGGGACCTCTTCTCGCCCCCGCTGAAATGCCCGTGCCAACGTCGCCTGGCCTGCACTTGGAAGCCATCGAGTTCGAATCCACTCTTCGGCTCCGCCTCAGCTATCCCAGCCACGACGTGGTCGTGCTGACCGCGACCGGCGAAATCGATACCGCAACGGCCCCACGAGTGGCCGCCCTGCTGTGGCCTCGGCTGCTGACCAAGCTTTCGACCGTTGTGCTGGACCTCAGTGGCGTGACCTTCCTGGGCGTGGCGGGGTTGGAACTGATCACCGCCGCCCTCTCCTACGCACCCCACCGGGACGTGGAGTTCATCGTGACCGGCGGTTCCACCGCCGTCGAACGAGCGTTGCGCGCAGGCGGGCTGGACAGGTCCAACCCGGTCCCGCTCACGGCCTGAACCATCAGACGTTCTGGACAACGACGAGGCGGCTCGCCAACTCTTCACCGAGTGCTCGACGGACTCACCACCGAACACGTCAACGCGAGAAGCCTTCGGTCGCCGTTCGAGCGCTTTCGCTGCCGCTTTCCCGATCCACGCGACGCCCGATCAACTCGGCGTCCGGCGGGGCCCCACCTCACTGGCCCAAGGTCGTAATCCCCTGTGCTTCCAACCTGCGGCATTCGCATGCTGAGGCGGGAAGGACGAAGGTACCGAAATGGACGGTTTCGTGATCCGGTACGGGCCGCAGGACTTCGAGGCGCGGCTATCGGTCACCCGGACGGTCGGCGGGGCCTGGCGGCTCACTTACAGCCTGCCGGGTCATGCCGACGTGAACGTCGGGTTCGACACCGAGGACGAACTGCGCCACGAGATCAACACCGTGTTGGCAGTGTCGATGGAACCGGCCATCGACCCCTCTGCTGAAAACCTCTGACAGCGGGCCCGCACGCCAGGCGTCCGTCCGAAGCGGCCGGCCGGGGTGCCGGGGCGGTCCCGGATGTGGTCAACGCCTACCGCCTCAATGCCGGGGGACCATGCGGCGCGGCCGGACCGGGCGCGGCGTCGATTCCACGCCGCACAGGATGATGAAGCCGAGCACGGCCAGGCCCGCGTGCAGGAAGTTCTCGGCCGGGTGCAAGAGGAACGGCGTTCTTCCTTCCCCCGCAGTGCTTTCCGCGGTGCCGTAGACGAACAGCATCACGCCGCCGACCATCTGCACCGCCGCGAACAGCGCCACCCCGCGCCGCCACGGCGCGGCGACCAGCGCCAGCGCACCGGCGACCAACAGCAGGACGCTGTGCGCGGTGTTGAGGTGGAAGACCACCAGCACCGTGGCGCCTCCCGCCGGCCGGCCGGCGTTCACCAGTCCCAGCAGGCCGAGCAGGATCAGCAACAGGCCTTCCGCGCCCAGCACCAACTGCCAGCGCGTCAGAGGGCGCTGCCATCGCGAGCGGGAAACCATCGGGCACCTCCGGACGCGCTCGCCTCCCGAATGCCCGTCGCGGGGCGATCGAAAACCTGCGTCGAACCGTGCTTCCCAGTCCGTTGACCGGCCCCGTTCGCGACTGTAGTTTTCACATCCACAAATACAGCTTCACAAATGTGAAATTCCGAGCACAAGGGAGTGCCCGATGGGAACATCGGTCGCGAGCGGCGACGATCCGTACGTTCTCACCGCGGACGGCGTCAAGGAACCCCCCGAGGGCTGGAAGTCCAGCCTCCGCTACCTCGGCCCCGGCCTGATCGTGAGCGCCTCGATCGTCGGTTCCGGCGAGCTCATCGCCACCACCGCGCTCGGCGCGGAAGTCGGTTTCGCCCTGCTGTGGATGGTGATCCTGTCCACCGCCGTCAAGGTGGCGGTGCAGGCCGAGCTCGCCCGCTGGACGATCATCACCGGCAAGCCCGCGCTCACCGGGTTCAACCAGGTGCCGCCGAGGATCGGCCGGGTCGGCTGGATCAACCTGCTGTGGATGCTCATGGCGCTGTCGAAGCTGCTGCAGGTCGGCGGCATCGTCGGCGGCACCGCGGTCGCGATGAGCATGCTGATCCCGGTCGGCGGCGAACCGCTCGGCTCCACCTCGCTCACGGTGTGGACGATCATCATCGTCGCCGGCAGCATCGCGCTGCTGTACTCCAACAACTACAACCTGATCGAACGCGGCGCCTTCGCGCTGGTGGCGGTGTTCTCGGTGGCCACCGTGGTGATCGCGCTCGGCCTGCCGTTCACGCCGTTCGGCTACAGCGGCGGCGACCTGCTCAGCGGCCTCACCTTCACCATTCCCGCCGGGGCGATCGGCGCCGCGGTGGCGATGTTCGGCATCACCGGCGTCGGCGCCGACGAGATCACCTTCTACACCTACTGGTGCGTGGAGAAGGGCTACGCGCGCTGGGTCGGCCCGAACGACGGCAGCGAGGCGTGGCAGAACCGCGCCCAGGGCTGGATCAAGGTGATGTACAAGGACGTCTTCCTGTCCTGGGTGATCTACACCTTCAGCACCCTGGCGTTCTACATCATGGGCGCCTCGGTGCTGAATCCGCAGGGCCTGGTGCTCAAGGGCAACGAGATGATCACCACGCTGTCGCAGATGTACACCGACGTCATCGGCGAGTGGGCGGCCGTGGCGTTCCTCATCGGTGCGATCGCGGTGCTCGGCTCCACCCTGTGGGCCGCGATCCCGAGCTGGTCCCGGATGTACGTCAACGTCCTGGCGGAGCTGGGCGTGATGGACTGGCAGAACGCCCGCTCCCGGCAGAAGTGGATCCGCGGCTTCACGGTGGCGCTGCCGATCCTGTGGGGCGCGGCCTACCTGTTCGTCAACTCGCCGGTGGTGATGGTGCAGATCGGCGGCATCATGACCGGCATCTTCCTGCCGGCGGTGGTGGTCGCGACCTGGTACCTGCGCAACACCCAGGTCGACAAGCGCCTGCACGGCTCGAAGGCCTTCAACGCCCTGCTGGTGATCAGCAGCATCGCGATCAGCCTGCTGGGGGTCTACAGCCTCCTCAGCGTCTTCGGCGTCTCCTTCGACTGACGAATGCTGAAGGGCACCTCCCGGCGGGAGGTGCCCTTCAGCATGTCGCGGATCAGCGGGGGGCCATGCGGATGGCGCCGTCCAGGCGGATCGTCTCGCCGTTGAGGTACGGGTTCTCCACGATGTGGCAGGCCAGCGCGCCGAACTCGGCCGGCTCGCCGAGGCGCTTCGGGTTCGGCACCGAGTCCTCCAGCGACTTGCGCACGTCCTCGCGCAGCCGCCCCAGCAGCGGGGTGTCCATGATGCCCGGCGCGATGGTGCACACCCGGATCGCCTTGCTCGCCAGGTCGCGCGCCGAGCACAGCGTCATGCCGACGATCGCCGCCTTCGACGCGGTGTAGGCGATCTGCCCGATCTGCCCGTCGAACGCCGCCACCGACGCGGTCAGCACGATCGCGCCGCGCTCGTCGTCGACGGCGTCGTGCTTCGCCATCCGCGCCGCGCCGAGCCGCAGCGCGTTGTAGGAGCCGACCAGGTTCAGCTGGATGACGTCCTCGAAGGGCTCCAGCGCGCCGGGCTGGCCGTCCTTCTCCACCAGCCGGATGCGGGCCCCGCGCCCGGCGCAGTGCACCAGCGCGCGCAGCGGCCCGACCTCGTCCGCGACGTCGAGGGCGGCGGCGAACTGCTGCTCGTCGGTGATGTCGGCGGCCGCGAAGCGCGCGGCGTCGCCGAATTCCTTGGCGACCTCCGCGCCCTGCGACGTCGGCAGGTCGATGATGGTGACCTTGGCCCCCGCCTTGACCAGCTTCTGGGTGGTGGCAAGGCCGAGACCGGACGCCCCGCCGGTCACCGCCGCCGAAATACCTTCCAGGCGCATGCGCAGATCCTTTCCACACCGGTGTGCTCGGCCCATTCAAAGCACGCCCCTCGACGCCGGTCAAAGTCCGGTTCGCGAACGGAACCGAAGGCCCGGCCTATATCCGGTGGACAGGCCGGTGAGAATGCATGACGTGAACCAGCACTGGACCGTCGAGCCGGTCGGCGTGGACGAACCCGTGGTCGTCGAGCTGCTGCGCGAGTACATCGACGAGATCGCCAGCCGCTACTACGGGCGCCCCGCCACCGCGGCCGAGGTCGACGAGGCGATCGCGGAAGATCCCAACGACGGCCTGCACCCGCCGGAAGGCGTGTTCCTGGTTGCCCGCGGCGCGGAACCGTTCGGCTGCGTCGGGATCCGCCCGATGGAACCCGGCATCGCGGAGCTCAAGCGGATGTACGTCCGGCCGCAGGCCCGCGGCCTCGGCGTCGGCACCGGGCTGCTGGCCGCCGTCGAACAGCACGCGAAGGAGCTGGGGTTCCGCTCGATCCGCCTGGACACCCGCAACGATCTCGTGGAGGCCCGCAACCTCTACGCCAAGAACGGCTTCCACGAGATCCCGGCGTACAACCAGGGCCCGTACGCCGAGCACTGGTTCGAGAAGAAGCTGTCTTGACTGCTCCCCGCGTGAAGGCTGGGGAGATTCTTCGTCCCTCGTCTTCAGGCACTAGTGGGGATTCCTGGTTCAAGCTGCCTGATCGCCCTTCGGACGGTCAGGTCTTGCGCTCTCAGCACCAGCCGGGTACAGCCCAGCCCGGACCAGCATCACGTGCGCGGAGTTCTTGTCTCTCGGACAGACGTGTCCGCACGCCATGCAGGTGTAGGTACGTTCCGACAGCGGGAGCGCGTGCTTGGTTCTTGCTCCGCACCAACCGCAGTCCATCGTCGTGTGTTTCGGGTCCACGAGCACCACCACGCGGCCGTGCTTGCGCCCCATCATCAGTAGTTCGTTCTTCGTGGCCGCTATCGCGGCATCAGCGGCTTTACGGGCCATCGTGGTCTTGGCCAGGAACTTCGGGCGGAAGTTCTCCACCGCGATGGCATCGTGGTCCTGGACCACGCGTTTGGCCCACTTGCGGGCATCATCCTGGCGTTGCCGGGCGACCTTGGCATGCGCCTTCGCCGCCTGACGCTGAGCCTTCCGGTACCGCTTCGATGCCGACCTGCCCTTCGACGGCCTGCGTCGGGCCATCATCCGCTGATACCGCGCCAGCTTTGCCTGGGCACGCTTGCCGTGCTCGGCGTGCGGCAGGTCGTGAGTGTCGCTGGTAGTGGTGGCGGTTTCCTTGACTCCCCAGTCAATACCGATCACACGGCCG
The DNA here is from genome assembly GCF_040654735.1 of Saccharopolyspora sp. NPDC050642. NCBI lineage: Bacteria > Bacillati > Actinomycetota > Actinomycetes > Pseudonocardiales > Pseudonocardiaceae > Saccharopolyspora > Saccharopolyspora sp. NPDC050642. Next base: position 195,885 of record NZ_JBFAIN010000009.1, read on the forward strand.
GTTTCCGGCAGCAGCGCAACCTCGGTCTCGACCACGAAGGACACGTACCAGTGGCCCAAGGAGTCCTGATATATCCGTGCTGATGTGGGCTTGGAGGGCAGGTCACGGGACCACACCACGGTCACAGCAACGCCGCCCGCGAGATGCAGTCGACCGTCCTTCAACCGGAAGCCACGCAGCGTGTAATTCAACGATGGCCGCGCCAGGGCCTTCTTTTTGAACCGGGGCATACCCGCACGCTGCTTGACCGGCAAGCATGCCTTGATGTCCTTGAAAGCCTTGGCCCGGGACCTGGCAAAGTCGCGGATGATCTGCTGCTGCGGTACCGACCCACCTTGCCGTAGCCACTCGTGCTCGCCTCGCCAGCAGGTCAGCAACTTGTCCAGGTATCCCGGACCACACTTCTCGCCCGCTTGGTGCGCGCGCCGGGACTCGGCTACGCACTGGTTCCAGACCCACCGACACCGATCCCATTCCGAGACAAGAGCGCGGCGGGCGGCGCGGCGGACACGCACACGATAGGTGTACCGAGCATGCCCGGCGTCTTTCGCCTGCGTGTCCGCCCCCATGAAGATCACTGTAGTTCAACGGCGAAGCCAACCACGTACACCTACTGGTCAACTTCCCACCCAAGATCGCGGTCTCAAGGCTGGTCAACTCCCTCAAAGGCCTGTTCCCCGCCTGCTACGCAAGAGTTCGAAGACCTGCGATTCGCCTGCCGGAACGGCGTACGGCTGTGGTCTAGGTCCTACTTCGCCTGATCAGTCGGTGGAGGAGCCCCAGCGCGGTGCGACAGTACATCGAACGCCAAGCATGACCGGTCATGTAGGCCACCGCTGGGCACGCAAGGCGCGAAATTGATGCGCTTCCTCCCACCCTGAAGGACGGGGCATCCGCGCTACGCTCCTCCGGGTGAGCGGGCAAATCGAGCGCCTGACGGTCGCGGACGCCGGCGAAGTGCTGACGCTGCAACGCGCGGCGTACGTGACCGAGGCGCAGGCCCACGACGACGTCCGGATGCCGCCGCTGATGCAGACCTCGACGACGTGCGCGCCGACCTCGCCCGGCCGTCGTGCCTGGCGTGGGGCTGCCGCGAGGCGGGACGGCTGGTCGCGTCGGTTCGCGTTGAGCTCAACGGGGCGACGGCGGAACTGGGGCGACTGATGGTCGCGCCCGACCGGCAGGGCCACGGCCTCGGCACCGGCATGCTGCTGCACGCCGAGCGGAACCTCCCGGCGCAGGTCGAGGCGATCGAGCTGTTCACCGGCGAGCACAGCACCGCGAACCTGCGGCTCTACCGGCGCATGGGCTACGTGGAGACCCACCGGAGCCCGGCGGGGCACTACGAGCTGATCCACTTCCGCAAGAGCCTGCGATGAGCTCGGCGGGCGGCATCAGGCCGCAGGTGGTCCGGACCGAGCGGCTCGACCTGATGCCGCTGCGCATCGACCACGCCGCGGAGATGTCGAGCGTGCTGGGAGACCCGGAGCTGTACGCCTTCATCGGCGGCGCCCCGCTCACGCCGGAGGAACTGCGGACCCGCTACGAGCGGATGCTCGCCGGCCCGCCGGATCCCGAGGTGTCCTGGTGCAACTGGGTGATCCGGCTGTCCGGCGAGGAGATCCTCGTCGGCACGGTGCAGGCGACGCTGAGCCCGGCCTACCCGGGACCGATCGCCGAGATCGCCTGGATCGTGGGCACGGACTGGCAGCAGCGGGGCATCGCGACGGAAGCGGCGCGAGGCCTGGTGGACTGGCTCCGCCGGAAACCGGTGCGCGCGGTCCTCGCCCACATCCACCCGGACCACCAGGCATCGGCGGCCGTGGCAACGGCGGCGGGCCTGCGACCAACGGACCAGTGGCACGACGGAGAACTCACCTGGCGCCTGACCCTCGACCGGACGACGGGCTGACCGATCTCGATCGTTTTCCCCATCCGCGCGCCGACGAGCTGCGATACTCCTCGACGTCCCGCGGAACCGGAGGTGGCGTTGACCGAGGCGGTGACCACGCGGTTCGTGGTGCTCAACGACCAACCGGTGGAAACCGGCGAGGACGACCTGCTCGACGCCGCGGCCACGGCACGGGCGCTGGTCGACCTCATCTCCGACTCCCACGTCTCCACCCCGTTCACGGTCGCCATCGACGCCGGGTGGGGCATGGGCAAGAGCAGCCTGATGCGGCTGATGCGGGCGCGGTTGGAGGACCGGGGCACCCCGACGGCCTGGTTCAACGCCTGGACCTCCGGCGCCGACGCACTGGAAGTGCTGATCAAGTCGGTGCTGCTGACCTTCGACCGCAACATCGTGCGGCGGGCGTACCACCGGCTGGCGAAGCGGCGCCGGGCCGTGCGGTTCGTCCGGCTGCTGCTCAAGGTCGTGCTCAGGTTCTTCGGGGTGCACCGGCTGGTCGATGAACTGTGGCGGCAGCTGTCGGTCGATGCCAAGTCGCGCAACGAAATCCGCGACGTCGTGCACGACATGGCCAAGGACTGGGCGGACGGCGGAACCTCGGACGGTCGTCAGCTCGTGGTGTTCATCGACGACCTCGACCGCTGCTCCGGCGACGTGGTGCTGGCGGTGTGCGAAGCGATCAAGCTGTACCTGGACGTGCCGGGGCTGGTGTTCGTCATCGGCTGCGACCAGGCGGTCCTGGCCCGCAACATGCAGGAATCCGGTGGCTCGGCCGGGCATGCGCTGGGGCACCTGGAGAAGATCGTGCAGGTCTACTACCGCACGCCCGCACCCGACCAGGAAAGCGTGCGGCGGCTGATCGACGGCTTCGCCGGCCGGTCCGGCACGAAGGAGCTGTTCGGCGACGGCGTGACCGCGCTGATCGCCCAGCGCACCAGGCGGAATCCGCGCCGGATCAAACGGCTGATCAACAGCTTCGTCCTCGAATACCACCTGAACCGGGACTGGCGGCGCTTCGGCGCGTCCGCGCTGGTCCGCGTCATCCTGCTGCAGCACTTCTACCCCGAGTTCTACCGGAGCCTGACCGGCACCGGTGACCGGGACATCGTTTCGGAATTCCTGGCCTACACCTCGGTTCGCGAGCACTGCAAGGCGGGCAACCATCCCGGTGACGACGAGTTCTTCACCAACCACCAGGTGGCGCCGCCGCCCGCCGGCGCGGACCACGACGTGCTCCTGTCCTCATTGGACAGGGTCGAGCAGGAACTGCCCGTCTTCTTCCCCGAACTGGCGGCGAATCCGGACTTCGTGTCGCTGATCGGCGAGCTCGCCCAGGAGGCGGACTTCGACGAACTGCGGAGGTATCTGCAGCAGGGTCGCCGCGGCAGCTTCTCGTTGCCCAGCCTGCTCACCGACGACGAGTTCCCGCAGGCATTCCTGCTGAACCGGTCGACGGAAAGCGTCGATGCCCTCATCTCGCCGGAAGCCTGGGCTTCGCGGCACGACCTGTGGCGCTTGGTGGACGAACTGCGGCACCACCACGACCCGCGAAGCCTGCACGATCTGCTCAGCCAGGACCTCGACCTCGTGCGATCCCCCGCACCGGAGGGGAACGACGCCTCCCCCGGTCTCCGAGTGCTGTGGATCGATGACTCCTTCAAACCCGACCTGCTGGGCGACGCGAAGCTCGACCTGATCGCCGACGCGCACAGCCGAGGCATCCGGGTCCTCCGGACGAACGACCCGGATTCCGCGAAGGACACCTTCCGCCGGTTCGAGCCCGACCTGTTCATCTCGGACATCACCCGCGACGGCGACCCGAACGCGGGACTGGACGACCTCGCCGCGCTGCGATCCGACGGTATCTACGACGGCCCCGTCATCTTCTACACCAGCAGGGTCACCCCGTCCCGCGTCAAGCGCGCCGAGGAGCTCGGAGCGCTGGGCGTCACCGCCGATCCCCGAGAGCTCATGTCCTGGATCGAGCGTTTCGTGGCCGACCGCGACACCGCTCAGGACTGAGCCGCTTCGGCCGGGACGTCGCCTCCGTCGGCGAGTTCCGGGAGCCAGCGGAGGGCTTCCGGCACCGGGTCCGTTCCGCGCACCGCGTGGTGGAGATATGTCTTCGCCACCAACAGCTTCCGGTACCCCCGACCGCTCCTGGCTTCGTGGTCCGCCTGCTCGAACAGCAGGGACGCCATCGTCGTGCACGCCGCCAGGGTCGTGAAGTCGCCGCACATCGCCTGGGCGTACTCGTCGGATTCCGACAGCAGGGACTTGCCCAGGGTTCGCAGGCCCTCCACCTCGGTGAGGAGTTGCTCGGCCGCTGCTCTGACGTCCGCATCCTCGATGCGTTCCAGGCGCTGCTGGGCCGTGTCCGCCAGGAGTTCGTGGGCGTTGTCCTTGCGGATGCAGCGCAGGACGTCCAGCGCGATCACGTTGCTGGAGCCTTCCCAGATCGAGCCCAGGTGCGCGTCCCGCAGCAGGCGCGGGTTGACCCAGTCCTCGATGTAGCCGTTGCCGCCCCGGATCTCCATCGCCTCGCCGGTCACCTCGCGCGCCAGCTTGCACAGGTGGTGCTTGCCCAGCGGCGTCAGCACCCGGATCAGCCGGCTCGCCTCGGCGTCCCCCGCGTCCGCCCGGTCCAGCGTCGCCGCCGCCTCCAGCACGAACCCGAGGCCCGCCTCGGTGTGCAGCATCATCGGCAGCAGCGTTCGCCCCATCAGCGGCTGGTCGAACAGCGGCTTGCCGAACGCCACCCGCTGTCGCGTGTGGACGATCGACTCGTGCAGCGCGCGCCGCATCAGCGCCACCGCGCGCATCGCGTTGGACAGCCGCGACACGTTGACCATCTCCGCCATCTGCACGAAACCGCGCGAGAGGTCGCCGACCGGCAGCGCGTAGCAGTCCTCCAGGGTCACCTCGCCGCTGGCCATCGAGCGGGTGCCGAGCTTGTCCTTGAGCCGGTCGATCCGGTAGGTGTTCCGGCTGCCGTCCGGGCGCAGCCTCGGCACCATGAACAGCCCGAGCCCCTTGGTGCCCGCCGGCCCGCCGGGAACCCGGGCCAGCGTCAGGATCACGTCCGCGTTCACGTTGGAGGCGAACCACTTCTGGCCGCGCAGCGTCCAGTGCGACCCGTTCGGGGTGGCCTCCGTCGCGGTCTGGCCGACGTCGCTGCCGCCCTGCTTCTCGGTCATGAACATCGCGCCGGTCAGCAGCGAGTCGAACCGGGGCGAGCTCAGCCCGTCGATCTCGCGCTCGAAGACCCCCTCGTCGCCGAACCTGCGCAGCACCCGGGCCGCCGAGTCGGTCATCGAAACCGGGCAGAACAGCCCGAACTCGGACTGCACGAACACGTACGACAGGGCGTACTTGACCACGTGCGGGATCTTGGTCGGCCAGCCGTGCACGCCCGGGCGGTGCGACATCGCGGCGAAGCCGAACCGCTCGAACGCCAGCCGCGACATCTCGGCGTAGGCCGGGTGGTAAACGACCTCGTCGACGCGGTCGCCCGCGGCGTCGTACTGGCGCAGCCGCGGCGGGTTGACCTCGGCGACCGCGGCCAGCCGGTCCAGCTCGCCGGCGGCCACCTCGCCGACGTCGCGCAGGAGCGGCTCGACGCGGTCCACCTGGTCGACGTAGCGGGCCAGCAGCGGGCGCAGGGCGGGATCGAGGTCGGCGAAGTTCATGCCCAGCACGTTTCCACCGGGTCGCGGGGCTGTCCAATACGGAATCGGCGCCGCGCTGAGACTCCCGGCGACTCAATGCGTTCCGCGATGCGGAAGCGCGCCGGGTGCGGCAGCGGGTCGGCTCGGCCTCTACCGTGGGAGCAGGAATCCCGGCGAGCAGGTGGGCGGCGCGACATGACCGAGGCGGAACGGAAACTGGTGCTGATCCGGCACGCGAAGTCGGCCTGGCCGGACGACGTCGACGACTTCGACCGGCCGCTGACCGAGCGGGGCCTCCGCGACGCGCCGGCCGTCGGCCGGTGGCTGCGCGGGCACGCCGCGGCGGTCGAGATCGTGCTCTGCTCCCCCGCCGTGCGCGCCCGGCGGACGTGGGACCTGGCGGCCCAGGAGATCCCGGCGGAGCCGGTGCTCAAGCACGACGACCGGATCTACGCGGCCTCGGCCCGCGAACTGCTGGCCGTCATCCGCGAGATCCCGCCCTCGGTCATGACCGCGGTGGTGATCGGCCACAACCCGGGCCTGGAAGACCTGACGGCGCTGCTCACCGGCGAACCGGCGGAGCTCAAGACCGCGGCGATCGCACTGCTGTCCAGCGCCGCGCCGTGGTCGGAGGTCGCGGAGTCCTGGGCGAGCACCGCGACCTACGCCAAGCCCCGCGGCTAGCCGGGCCGGGCACCTCCCCGGCGGGAGATGCCCGGCCGGACCGGTCAGGCGGGCTGGACCCCGGGGCGGGTGTCCTCGACGACGTAGCTGGCCCGGGTCGAGATCGGGGCGTCGGGTCGCGAGATGAACGGGACCACCCGGTAGTCGCTGCGCCAGAGCTCCGGCGTCAGCGTGCAGCGGACGTAGCCGCGCTGGGCGTTGAAGAACTTCATGTGCGGGTTCGCCGCGAGCATCGTGCGGCCCTCGTCGGTGATGTCCGCGCCGTCGCCGCCGCTGCTGATCGAGGTGCCGACGAACTCGCTGGCCACCGTGGGCGAGCCCGGGTCCTCGAAGTCGCGCTTGAGGTCCCAGGCGTAGTTCTGGTGCCGGTCGCCGGTGATCACCACCAGGTTTCGCACACCGCGGTGGGCCGCGCCCGCCAGCACCGCGTTGCGCTCCGCCACGTAGCCGTCCCACGGGTCCATGAACAGCTTCTTCGCCGGTCCGGCGTCGAGGTCGGTCTCGCCCATCGGCGCCTGGTTGCCGAGGATCTGCCACCGCGACCGGTTCCGGGAGAACCCGTCCAGCAGCCATTCCCGCTGCTGCTCCCCGAGGATCGTGCGGCGCGGGTCCAGCCGCTCGGTGCAGTCGTACTTCGAGCCGTCGCCGCAGGGCTGGTCGTCGCGGTACTGGCGGGTGTCGATCATGGTCAGGTCGGCCAGGTCGCCGAACTTCAGCCTGCGGTGCAGGCGCACGTCCGGGCCGCTGGGCATCGCGGTGCGGCGCAGCGGCAGGTTCTCGTACATCGCCTGGAAGGCCGCGGCCCGGCGCTGCAGGAACACCGCGGGATCGTCGTTGTCCTGGGAGATCTCGTCGGCCCAGTTGTTGTCCACCTCGTGGTCGTCCATCGTGACGATCCACGGGAACGCCGCGTGCGCGGCCTGCAGGTGCGGGTCGGACTTGAACAGCGCGTACTGCAGCCGGTAACGCTCCAGCCGCTCGGTCTCCGACTTGAACTCGTCGCCGAGCACGACGCCGCGCTTGTTGGTCGTCTGGTCGTACTCGTAGATGTAGTCGCCGAGGTGCACGACGAAGTCGAGGTCTTCGGCGGCCATGTGCTGGTAGGCGGTGAAGAAGCCCTCCTTCCAGTGCTGGCAGGAGGCGAAGGCGAAGGACAGCGAGGCCAGCGCGGCGCTCTTCGCGGGCGCGGTCCTGGTCCGGCCGACCGGGCTGAGCTCGCCACCGGCGCGGAAGCGGTAGAAGTACTCGCGGCCCGGCTGCAGGCCGGCGACCTCGGCGTGCACCGAGTGGCCGAGCTCCGGTGTCGCGGTGGTCTCGCCGCGCCGCACGACCTCGCGGAAGTGCTCGTCGGTGGCCACCTCGTAGCGCACCTTCACCGGTTTGTCCGGCATGCCGCCGGCGCCGTCGGCGGCCAGCGGCTGCGGCGCCAGCCTCGTCCAGAGCACCACGCCGTCGGGCATCGGATCGCCGGAGGCGACGCCCAGCGAGAACGGGTATCCGCCCCGCAGCCGGGTGTCGGCCGCCGCGCTGCTCCACGCTCCCGTGCCGAGCAGCACCGCGGCCGCGCTCGCACCACCGAGCCCCAACACCGTGCGGCGATTCAACTTTCCTGACATGCGTCGCTCCATCTGTCGCAAACTGGACAACGCAGCGATCTTGCGCAGCGGGAACGTCCGGTAGGCCGCGAGCAGGCGTCGCGGAGGTGAACGCCGGGCGAGCTGCGGCGGATATGACCGCCAGCCCGCCCGGTGTCCCGCTACGGCAGGCTGATCGCCACCACGGAGCGCCCGAGGGCGGCGGCCTCGTCGGCGAGCCGGCGTGCCCACGGGTGCTCGTCCGCGTTCATGCCGCCGAGGTCGACGCGGAAGCGCACGACGTTCGGGCCGTGCACGACATCGGCCGTCCCGCCGCGCTCGGCGATCAGCCGTTGCACCTCGTCCGCCGCGTCCGGGCGCACGCTGATCACCATCCGGTCCGAGGTCGGCGCGGTCGGCACCGCCACCGGCGCGGCGGCAGCCCGCGGGGCGTTCGCCGTCTTCGGCCCGGTGATGGCGTTGAACAGCAGTTTCGCCGTGCCGTTGGTGAACGCCCGGTAGTTCGGGTCGAAGCCGAACAGCACCACGCGCCCGCTGCCGACGTTCTCGTCCACCACGGCGCTCTTGCGGTGCAGCTGCTCGGCGCCCTCGGCGAAACCGGAGACGTACCAGTCCGGATCGCCGGCCGCCGGGAAGCTCGCCGCCGACGACTGCTCCGGCGCCGACCACACCGCGTCGTACTCGTACATCGCCCACGCCGTCGGGCCGACACCGGCCGCGAGCGGACTGGCCGGGTCCAGCTCCATCCGGATCAGCGCGCCGGGGATGTCCGAGGTCGGTTCGGCGAACGTCGCCGAGGTGAGCCCGAGGCGAGCCGCCAGCCGAGAGCTGTCCCGCAGCGTGATCAGCGTGCCGCCACCGCGCACCCACTCGGTGAGCGCCGCCCGCCCCTGCTCGCCCAGCGAATCGGCGGCTTCCGCCTCCGGCCCGTTCGGCACGACCAGCACGTCGTAGTCGGCCAGCGCACCGGAGGCGATCTGCTCGGCGGTCAGGTCGCCGAACCCGAGCCCCTGGTCGCCCAGCCACCAGCGCAGCCAGCCCGACGATTCGACCGCGGCGCTGTTCTCCGACACCTGCCAGACCGCCGTCCGCGGCGCGCCGGCGAACGGCGGCGCGACCGGTTCGGCCTGCTGCGGCAGGGGAATCGCCCGCGGCTTCACGTCGGCGCCCGAACGGCCGCCGCTGACGTTCTCCAGCAGCGGGCCGCTCCAGGCCGTGACGTCGTAGAAGTACGGGAACGGCACGTAGCTGTTCTCGTTGAGCATCGCCTGCACCCAGTGCTTCTGGCCCTGCGCAAGGGGAATCCACAACGTGCCCGCGGGCAGCGTCGTTTGCTGCGGGGCGCGACCGTACTCGGTGTAGTCGGGCACCGCCAGCGGCGTGGCGAGGCGGTACACGTCGACGTCCATCCGCTGCAGCCGGCGCGCGAGGCGCTGCACCTCGGCGGACTTCGCCGGGTCGTCGGTGCGCAGGAAGTAGTGCTTGACCCTGATGTCGGGCACCGGGTTGGAGATCTCGCCGTCGTTCCAGTAGAGCCGGTTCGGTTCCAGCTCACCGGCGGCGCCCTGCCGGTATGCCTCCAGGTGTTCGGCGCGCCACTCGGCGAGCATGCCGTCGTTCCGCGCGCCGGCGGCCATCAGCGTCGCCCAGATCGCCGTGTACTGCTCTCCGACGCGCTCGGGCGTCGGGTCGCCGGAGCTCTTCTCGAACGTCATCCCGGCCGCGTTGAAGCCGGTCAGCGGCACGGTGTCGCCGTAGCCGAGGTACATGAGGTCGTAGGACCGGCCGTTGAAGTAGGGAATGCCGAACCGGCCGAAGGCCTGCTGCATCGCCGGGCCGTAGTCGTTGTAGACCCAGTTCAGCGGCGTCTCGCCGATGTCGTGGTAGACGGGGTCGGCGTTGGGCGGGAAGAAGTAGTCCGCGGTGCCCATCTCGTGCGCGTCGATGTACATCTGCGGTGGCAGTTCGCGCAGCTTCTCCAGCTTGCCCTCGGTCTCGGGCTGGGTGCGGGCGAACCAGTCCCGGTTCATGTCGAAGCCGTTGGCATTGCGGCGGGTGCTCGCTTCGCGGCCGTCCGGGTTCTGCGTCGGCAGGACCACGATGATCGCATCGTCGAGGATCGTCTGCGCGGTGCAGTCGGTGCGGGCGGCCAGTTCGTACAGCACGCGCAGCGCAGCGTCGGTCCCGCTCTTCTCACCGCCGTGGACGTTCCCCGCGACCCACAGGACGGCCGGGGTGTTCCGGATGATCTGCTTCGCCAGCGGTTCCGGCGTGCTCGGGTCGCGGAGCCGGTTCAGCTGCCGGCCGATGTTCTCCAGCGCTCCCGGGCGCACCCACTTCTCCTGTCCGACGACCGCGTAGCGCAGCGGACGGCCCTCGACCGAGGTGGCCAGGACGCCATCCACGACCTTCGGGCTCGCGTCGGAGATCGCGCGCAGGTAGTCGTCGGATTCCGCCGTGCTGACATCGCGCTCGCCCAGGTCGATGCCGAGGACGTCGCGGGCCTTCGGAATGGACCCGTCGACCGCGGGCGCGGTGAACGGGTCGCAGGCCCCCTCCGCCGCAGCGCGCACCGTCGGGACCGCGAGCAGCGGCAAGGTCGTGACCAGCGCCGCCACCCCGGTCAGCCACTTCGATCGGAATCCGCCTCGCTCGGTGAACTTCTCCATGGGACCGCCCATCCGCTGCATGCCGAAGTACCGGGGAGTCGATCAGCGCGTCACCCGGGGAGCAACCGCCGGGCGGGCGCAAACGCCGACGAGCGGGACTTTCCCTCGGTCACCCCGAGGGAAAGTCCCGCTCGGCCATCACCGAGTCCAGGTCACCAACGCGTCCAGGGCTTCGACGCGGTCGCCGTCGACCAGCAGCGGGTTGACCTCCAGGGATTCCAGGCCGTCGCCGAGGGCTTGGGCGAGGCGTCCGATGCGCACCACGACGTCGGCCACCGCGTCCAGGTCGGCCGGAGTCGAGCCGCGGGCGCCCTGGAGCAGCGCGGCGCCGCGCAGTTCGCCGAGGGCCTGCCGGACCTGGGCGTGGTCGACCGGGAGCAGGCGCAGCGCCGAATCGCGCAGCACCTCGACCCACACCCCGCCGAGGCCGATGGCCATCGTCAGCCCCCATGACGGGTCGCGGACGACGCCGACCAGCAGCTCCACGCCGCCGCTGCGCTGCGGCTGCACGAGCGCGCCGATCCCGCTCGCACCGGATTCCCGCAGCGTCGCGCACACTTCCTCGTGCGCGCGGCGCACGTCCTCGGGGCCGGACAGTCCGAGCCGGACGCCGCCGATGTCGCTCTTGTGCCCCAAACCGTCGGCGACCGCCTTGAGCACCACCGGGTAACCGAACCGCTCGGCGGCCGCGACCGCGGCATCCGCATCCGCCGTCAGCTCCGAGGGAACCACCGGGATCCCGTTGGCGGACAACAGGGCCGCCGCCTGGTGCTCGGTCCAGATCCCGGAACCCCGCACGCCCAGCGGCTCCGGATCGTCCACATGGGACACCGCGGCCGCGGACCAGCGCGCCGCGGCGCCCAGCGCGGTCATGCCGTGCTCGATTCCGCCCGCCACGTAGGGGAAGCCCGACTTCTCCTGGATCATCCGGCCGAACTCGCTGACGTCGGCGCACACGTTGCCGATCACCGCCACCGGGCGCGGCGACTCGCGGATCCGGCGCGCGTTCTCCCGGAACGCCGCGATGCTCAGCTCCGGGTTCGGCGGCGGCACCCGCGGCAGGTCGGCGAGCAGCAGGACCGCGTCGATGCCCGGATCCTCGGCCACCACCTCCAGCGCCCGGCCCAGCAGCGTCCGGTCGACCACCACGTACCCGGTCACGTCCAGCGGGTTCTGCACGGTGGCGAACTCCGGCACGATCTCCTTCAGCCGCGCCACGGTCTCCGGAGCGTACTCGGGGAGTTCGAGCCCTTCCTCCGCCGCGCGGTCGGCGATGATCTCCGACGCGCCGCCCGACGGCGTGACCACGCCGATGCGACGCCCCGGCAGCCGCCCGACTTCGGCCAGCAGCCCGGCGGTGATGAGCAGGTCCTCCAGCGAGCGCACGCGGATCACGCCGAGCTGCCGGAACGCCGCGTCCACCACCGCGTCGTCGCCGACCAGCGCGCCGGTGTGCGCCTGCGCGGTGTGCGAGGCGATCTCGCTGGACCCGATCTTCAGCGCCACGATGGGCTTGCCCGCCTGCGCGGCCCGGCGGGCGACCCGAGCGAACTCGGCCGGGTGGCGCACCTGTTCCAGGAACAGCGCGATGACCTTGGTCGCCGGATCGTCGACGAGGTAGTCGATCACGTCGGTCACCGACAGCACCGTCTCGTTGCCCATCGCGGTGAGCAGGCTGATGCCGACGTTGCGGGCCTGCGCGAAGTTCAGCACCGCGCTGGCCAGCGCCCCGCTCTGCAGCACCACCCCGATCGGGCCGCTGACCAGCGGCGCCGGGATCGGCAGGCCGTACGGGGTGATGCCGGCGGCCGCGTTGATGTAGCCGTTCCCGTTGGGCCCCAACAGGATCAGGCCGTGTTCGCGGGCGAATTCGGCCACCTCGCGTTCCAGCCGGCGGCCCTCGGCGCCGGTCTCGCCGAACCCGGCGGTGAGCACCACGTAGCTGCGGATGCCCAGTTCCGCGCCCTCGCGCAGCACGTCCAGCAGCGCGTGCGTCGGAACCATCACGTACGCCAGGTCGACCTTCCCCGGAATCGCCGACAGGTTCGGGTGGGCGCGCTCGCCGTGCACGACCTCGGTGCGCGGGTTGACCAGGTGCACCGGGCCGGGGAAGCCGTTGTTGCGCAGGTTGTCGAAGGTCGCCAGCGACCAGCCGGACTTGTCGGTGGCGCCGACCAGCGCGATGGATCGCGGGTTGAACAGCGCCCGCACCGCTTCCGCGCTCATCGCGCCACCACCCGGAAGCACGGCAGCTCGGGCCCGTCCGCGCCGAGGCTGGTGATCACCAGCTCCACCCGGTCCCCGATGCGCACCCGCCCCTCATCCGCGCCCGGCTCGTGGGCCCGCAGTTTCAATTGAAACTGCGGGCCGACGATCCGGGTGAGCATCCGCGGGCCCTCGTCCAGGTCGACGAGCGCGACGGTGAACGGCGCCTGGTCGGCGAACTCGCCGAACGCCTTGTGCGCGACCGTCCAGGAGTGGACCGTGCCGCGGCCGCTCGCGGTGAACCAGTCGAGCCGGTCGCCGAAGCAGCCCGGGCACACCGAGCGCGGGTAGAAGACGGCGGCTTCGCAGTCCGCGCACCGCTGGATGCGGAGTTCGCCCGCGGCGATGCCGTCCCAGAACGGACGCGTCTCGGCGTCCGGGATGATCTGCACCATCGGTCAGCCCCTTCCCAGCACGATGGTCGACGTCGACGACAGCACCCCGCCGGTGCCGTGGGCCAGCGCCAGCTCGGCGCCGTCCACCTGCCGCGGCGTGCCGGCGAAGTCGTGGCGCAGCTGCCGGGTCGCCTCGATCAGCAGGAAGATCCCGTACATCCCGGGATGCGTGCAGGACAGGCCGCCGCCGTTGGTGTTCATCGGCGCCTCGCCGCCGGGCGCGGTGCGGCCGCCCGCGACGAACGCGCCCGCCTCGCCGGGCTTGCAGAACCCGAGCGATTCCAGCGTCAGCAGCACGGTGATGGTGAACGAGTCGTAGATCTCCAGCACGTCGATGTCGTCGTGCCCGACCCCGGCCATCTCCAGTGCCGCCGGGCCTGATCGGGCGGCGCCGGTGACGGTCAGGTCGGGCATGTTGGCGATGGTGTTGTGCGTGGTCGCCTCGCCGTGCCCGAGCACGATCACCGGCCGCGTGGCCAGGTCCGGCCAGCGGTCCTCGGCGGCGACGACCAGCGCGCCGCCGCCGTCGGTGACCAGGCAGCAGTCCAGCTTGCGCAGCGGCTCGCAGATCATCGGCGACGCCAGCACCTCGTCCACGGTGAGCGGATCCCGGTGGTACGCCTGGGGATTCAGCCGCGCCCACTCCCTCGTGGACACCGCCACCTCGGCGAGCTGCTCGCTGGTCACCCCGTGCTCGTACATGTACCGGTTGGCCGCCAGCGCGTAGGCGCCGACCGGGGTGGGCAGCCCGTACGGCCGCTCGAACTGCTCGGTCAGCGTCGCCGGGCGCGGCTGGTTGCGGGACCGGTCGCTGCGCTGCGTGCTGCCGTAGGCGATCACCGCGACGTCGATGACGCCCGCCTCGATCGCCGCGGTGGCGTGGCCGAGGTGCGCCTCGAACGACGAGCCGCCGATGTTGGTGCCGTCCAGGTACCGCGGGCGCATGCCGAGGTACTCGGCCAAGGCCAGCGCCGGTGCCCAGGACCAGCCGCCGGCGACGAACAGCCCGTCGACGTCGTCGCGCCGCAGGCCCGCCTCGGTCAGCGCGGCCTTCGTCGCCTGCGCCTGCTGGGACAGCACGGTCAGGTGCGGGGTCTTGCCCAACTCGGATTCGGCCACCCCGACGACGGCCGCGCGACGGCGTGTCACTCCGCGATCCCTCCCAGCTTGACGTGGCCCTTGAGCAGGTTGCGGGCGATGGTGCGGCGCTGGATCTCGTCGGTGCCCTCGTAGATCCGCAGCAGCCGCAGCTCCCGGTACCAGCGTTCGATCGGCAGCTCGCGGGTGTAGCCCATGCCGCCGTGGATCTGCAGCACCCGGTCGACGACCTGGTTGGCCATCCCCGCGCCGTGCAGCTTGGCGATCGACGACCAGTGCCGCGCGTCCATGCCCTGCTGCACCCGCCACGCGGCGTGCAGCGTGAGCCACTTGGTGGACTCGATCTCGACCTGGGAGTCCGCGATCTGCCACTGGATCGCCTGGTACTCGGCGATCGGGCGGCCCATCGATTCGCGGATCTTGGCGTGGTCGATGGCCATCTGCAGCATCCGCTCCGCCGCGCCGATCGCCCGCGCCGGGATCATGTAGCGGCCCTGGCCGATCCAGCGCAGCGCCAGCGGGAAGCCCCGGCCGACCTCGCCGAGCACGTTCCCGGCCGGCACCCGCACGTCCTCGAACACCAGCGACGCCGGGCCCCACTGGCCCATGGTCGGGATGGGTTCGGACTTCCAGCCCATGTCCCGGTCGGCCAGGAAGCACGTCACGCCGTTGTCGGCGCTCGCGTCGGGGTCGGTGACGGCGAAGACCATCACGAAGTCGGCCTCGTTGCCGCCGGTGATGAAGGTCTTCTCGCCGTTGATCACCCAGTCGCCGCCGTCGCGGACCGCGCGGGTGCGGATGTTGCGGGCGTCGGAGCCCGCGCCGGGTTCGGTGATGGCGAAGCAGGACTTCCGCTCGCCCTCGATGGTCGGCACGAGGTAGCGCTTGCGCTGCTCGTCGTCGCCGGCGTAGAGGATGTTGTCGGCGCTGCCGCCGAAGGTGAACGGCACGAACGTCCGGCCGGTTTCCATCGCCAGGATCGCGGACATGACCGCGCCGAGGTTCATCCCGCCGTACTCCTCGGGCGTGTTGACGCCCCAGAAACCGGCCTTCTTCGCCTTCTGCTGGAGCTCGCGCAGCACGTCCGGGTCCACCGACGGCTTGCCGGCGCGCTCGTTGCGCAGCACCTCTTCCTCCAGCGGCCGCACTTCCCTGGTGATGAAGCTGCGGACGGTGTCGCGGATCTGCCGTTCCTCTTCGCCGAGTGCGAAGTCGACCATCGCGAAGTCCTTTCGACTCGGGCCCCGTTGCCCGGCGGTGCGAAGACTTTCTAGAACCGCACTCTAAATACTTGGACGGCCCGCGCCTAGCGCCCGTCCGAGGTAGCCACGCCGGCGGCGGACACGTTCTAGAATGTGATCCCACTACTCGAACGCCGGTGGGGCGGACGTTTCCCCAGGCCGGGACCTGCCATAGCGACAGGAAGTACGCACGGCCCCGACCAGGGCCGATCAGCACGACGGGAAGGTGGTCATGGCACGGAAGACGAGCCGCTCCAACGCCTGGCAGTGGAGCCGAACCGCGGAGACCCGCCGCGTCCTGCTGCAGGCCGCGCGCGAGGTGTTCACCGAGAAGGGGTTCGCCGAGGCCAGCGTCGCGGAGGTCGTCGAACGCGCCGGATCCAGCGTCGGCAGCCTCTACCACCACTTCGGCGGCAAGACCGAGCTGTTCCTGGCGCTGTGGGAGGACCACCAGGCCACCCACGAGCAGAACGCGATCAGCGCCGTCGCCAAGGCCCGCGCCGACGGCGAGGAGGACCCGCTGACGCTGTTCAACGTCGGCGCGCGGGCGTTCCTGGAGGGCTCGTGGGCGCGCCGCGACCTGGTGCGGCTGTTCATGGACGGCGACGGGCCGCCCGGGTTCGAGCTGATCCGCCGGACCCGCGGTCGCGAGTGGGTGCGGCAGAACGCGGTGCTGCTCGGCGCCGGCACCGACCCGGTGGACCGGGTGACCGTCGCCGTGCTGACCACGATCATCGGCGAGGCGGGCCGCGAGATCGCGACGTGCTCCAGCAAGCGGGAGGCGAACAAGGTCCTGGAGGCGACGCTGCGGCTGATCCGCCGCCTGGACCCGCTCCGCGACGAAGACGAGGAGGATTGATGGCCGAGACCAACGGCGCGGAACCGTTCTTCACCATCGACGGGGACGGGCTGGTGCCCGGTCCGCACGCGGGCAGCCCGTGGGCGCCGGACATGATGCACGGCCGGCTGTTCGGCGGGCTGCTCGCCCGCGCGCTGGAGCAGGAGCACGCCGAACCGGACTTCCACTTCACCCGGCTGACCGTCGACCTGTTCCGCAACACCAAGCTGGTACCGGTGCGGGTGGAGACCGAGCGGGTCCGCGACGGCCGCCGCATCCGCATCGCGGACGCGACTGTGTACGCCGGGGACACCCCGGTGGCGCGGGCGAGCGCGGTGCTGCTGCGCCGCGGCGAGCAGCCGACCGAGACCGTGGCGCAGACACCGACCTGGGCTGTCCCGAGCCCGGAGGAGATCGGGACGCCGCGCGCCCAGTCGTCGGGGTGGCCGCCGCCGTTCGACATCTGGATGCTCGACGCCGACGGCGAGCCCACCGACTCCTGGAGCGCCGACAGCCGGCGCCGCGCCTGGCTGCGGGACAACAACGAGCTGGTGGCGGGCGAATCCCCGTCGCCGTTCGTGCGGGTCGCGCTGGCGGGCGATTTCGCCAGCCCGCTGGCGAACTTCGGCACCCACGGCAAGCTGGAGTTCATCAACGCGGACTACACGCTGACGCTCAGCCGCCTCCCGCTGAGCGAGGCGATCGGCATCGAGGCCACGGGCCACCTCAGCGAGGACGGCATCGCGGCGGCGAACTGCACGTTCCACGACACCAGCGGCCCGATCGGCTACTGCACGGTGACAGCAGTGGCCAACCCCGCATCGAAGTAACCGACGCGGCCCATCCGCCGGCCGTGAGTCTTCTGGACGGCAACAGCAACCCAAAAGACTCACGGCCCCGCGCTTCCGGCCGGCACGATCGTGGCAAATTAGGCTTCGCAGCAAGAAAAAACTGTCAGACCGCCCCGAAACGATCTCCGCGCGCGGCTGATCCCGCTACGAACTCCAGGCGGGCGAGATCCGCGCAACGGCGCCTGCCCAAAAGGTATCCCCTATGGGGTGATTGAGATCAACAATGCCGTGCGCGAAGAGGAATATGGATGTCGAACAACGGTGCCCACGATACCGCCACGTGGTTCGCGCTGGCAGTTCGGGAACCGGGAGCAGAGCAACCGATCGTTTCAGAGGAGAGGCATGGACATGGCTACGAAGACGCGGACGGTGGTCACTGCGTTGTTCGGGACGGAGCGCCGTTTCGCCTCCGACGTGATCGGCGTCCGTGAATTGATGCGCGACGGTCTGGCGCAGGAACGGGTTCGTGGTGTGTGCTTCTACGTTTGGGATCGCCCGCACGACATGTCCACCGACGGTCGCCCCGGGCACCAACTCCGCGTGAACGTCGACGAATCGGCAACATGGGGCGCGATCAACTTCGTGGCGGAAGGCGACGGAGGCGGGGCTTGGGACACCCACAACCCTGAACCGCCTGCCAATGTGCCAACCGTGTGGTTCGACGCCACGACTCCGACCCCGTTCGAGCGATCCGCAGTCCTGCCGATCGATTCGATCCGCGACGCCGTTGCGGAGTTCTGCCGCACCGGCCGGCGCCCCGCGTGCCTGCAGTGGCAGGGTGCTCGGTGGTTCTGAGGTCGGGAGTGATGATGCCGGTGAGAACCGGATCTTTCACTCACGACCCTCTTCCCGGCTGCCAGCCGACGTGGTCTCGGTACTCGCCCCAGATCCGGGCTTCCGGGAGCTTTTCCAGGAAGTCGGTGGGCCCGTCGAAGTCCGGCATGTGGAGGTAGGCCGCTCCTATTCCCGGCGGGTCGTGGGCATCCGATCCCGCCGCGGCCGGGATTCCACAGCGGGCCGCGAAGTTCGCCGCCGCCGCGTTGTGCTCCGGGTCGCTGATCTTGGCGTTGCAGGCCTCCACCACGTCGAGCGCGCCGTGTTCGTGGAGTTCTCGCAGGCCTTTGGCGCCGAGGCTGGTTCGGGTCGGGTCGAGGGGGTGGGGTGCGTAGATCACGCCCCGCTGGTCGCGGATTCGGCGCACCACCTCGGGCAGCGGCAGGACGTACGGGATTCGCTCCGTCAGGAACAGGCCGATCACCTCGCCCGCGCGGGTGCGGATCTCCTCCCCGACCACGACCCGCGCGCCGATGTCGCGTTCCACGGCTTCCCACGCGCCGTCGAGGCTGTGGTGGTCCGTCACGCACAGCACGTCGATCCGCTCCGCCGCCACCCGCTTCGCGATCTGCTCCACTGTGGACACCGCGTCGCCGGAGTGCACCGTGTGGACGTGGCAGTCGACCCGGACCCAGCCCGGCGGGACGGGCCCGGGGTCGGGCAGCCGCCAGGTCACTCCGCGTCCGGGACCTTGCCGTTGGTCAGCGCGTTCTCCCGCGCCCCGGCCACCAAGCCCGGGATCACGTCGTCGAGTTCCGCCGGGCCCCAGCGCTCGCCCTTGTCGACGCCCGGCCCGGCGATCCAGCCCTCCGCGACGCTGATCGAACCGCCGCGCACGTTGAACACCCGGCCGGTGATGCCCTTGGCCTTCTCGCCCGCCAGCCACACCACCAGCGGCGCGATGTTCTCCGCGTTCGAGACGTCGAACCGGCCTTCCGGCGCCCTGACCTGGCGCCCCAGGCCGTCGGTCATGCGGGTCAGCGCGGCCGGGGCGACGGCGTTGACCGCGATGCCGTAGCGCTCCATCTCGCGGGCCGCGATGACGGTCAGCCCGGCGATGCCCGCCTTCGCCGCGCCGTAGTTGCCCTGGCCCGGGTTGCCGTAGATGCCGGAGGACGAGGTCGTGTTGATCACCCGGGCGTCGACCTCCTCGCCCGCCTTGGCCTTGGCGCGCCAGTACGCCGCGGCGTGCCGCAGCGGGGCGAACGTGCCCTTCAGGTGCACGCGGATCACCGCGTCCCACTCCTGCTCGGTCATGTTGAACAACATCCGGTCGCGGAGGATGCCCGCGTTGTTGACCAGCACGTGCAGGTCGCCGTAGTGCTCGACGGCCGACTCGACGAGCCGCTTGGCGCCCTCGAAGTCGGCGACGTCGTCACCGTTGGCGATGGCCTCGCCACCGGCCGCGCGGATCTCGTCGACGACCTCACCCGCCGGCCCGGTCGAGGAGCCCGTGCCGTCGACCTCCGCGCCGATGTCGTTCACCACGACCTTCGCGCCCTGCCTGGCGAACTCCAGGGCGTGGCCGCGGCCGATGCCGCGCGCCGCGCCGGTCACGATGACGATCCGCCCGTCGACGATGCCGCCCATGCGGTCCTCCCGGAAGCCGGTTTTAGAGCCACCTTCTAGAAACACTGACGAGTGATTCCTGCCACTGTCAATGCCTTTTGCACAGATGGACGCTTCCTCGGCGGACCCGGATGAGAATACCGTTCTAGTATTGTCCGTTCGAGGAGGAGGCCCGGCCGTGGACGATCAGCTGCGCTACGCGTGGCGCGTGTTGTCCGTGGTCAGCATCGCCAGCGTGCTGACCGGCCTGGGCACCAGCTCGCTCAACGTGGCACTGCCCGAGGTTTCCCGGCACTTCCAGGCCAGTTCGACCGCGGCGAGCTGGATGCTGCTGTCGTTCATGCTCGCCACGACCACGCTGATGGTCTTCTTCGGCCGGCTGGCCGACCTGTTCGGGCGCCGCACGATGTACCTGACCGGCCTGGCCGTCTACACCGCCGCGAGCCTCGCGCTGGGCTTCGCGCCGACCGCCTGGACCTTGGTCGGCCTGCGCGTCGTGCAGGCCGCCGGCGGCACGATGCTGCTCGCCAACAGCGCCGCGCTGCTGACCACCGCCTTCCCGCGCCAGCACCTCGGCCGCGGCATGGGCATCTACATCGCCTCGTTCTCCGTGGCGCAGCTGCTCGGCCCGACGCTGGGCGGCTTCCTCAGCCACCGGTTCGGCTGGGAGTGGGTGTTCTGGAGCAACGTCCCGATGGGCCTGGTTTGCCTGCTCTGGGGCGCGGTGGTGCTGCGCCCCGACAAGGGCCGGACCGGCGAACGCGGCGTCGACGTGCCGGGCAACATCCTGATCCTGCTCTGCCTGGGCAGCTTCCTGCTCGGGCTCTCGCAGATCGGCGAGCGCGGCCTCGTCGATCCGCTGGTGCTTGGCTCGTTCGCGCTGTTCGTCGTGCTCGCGCCGGTGTTCCTGGCCGTCGAGCGGCGCCGCCGCAATCCCGCCGTCGACATCGGCCTGTTCCGCGATCCCGGCTATTCGTTCGGGCTCGCCGCGGGCCTGCTCAACACCATCGCGCGGATGTCCGTGCTGCTGCTGATCGCGCTGTTCTACCAGGCGGTGCAGGGCGACGATCCGGTGGCGGCCGGGCTGAAGGTCCTGCTGCTGCCGTTGACCACCATGATCGCCTCGACGGGCTCGGGCCTGTTGCAGGGGCGGATGTCGACGCGCTCGATCGCGATCACCGGCGGCGTGCTGACCGCCGTCGGCCTGGTGGTGCTGGCGGTCTCGGTCTCCCCCACCGTCCCCTATGGACCGATCGCCGTCGGGCTCGTGCTGCTCGGCACCGGGTCGGGGCTGTTCATGCCCGCCAACGCCACCGCGGTGATGAACGGCCTGCCCCGCAATCGGGTCGGCATCGGCAACGCGATGCGGCTGACCGCGCAGAACATCGGGGTGATGGTCAGCACCGCGCTGGCGCTGGCGCTGATCACCGGCCCGCTGCCGGTGGAGCTGCGGGCCGACGTGTTCGCCGGGACGATCTCCGGGGTGTCCGGGCAGGCCGTCGACCAGCTCGTGCTCGGCTACCGGATGGCACTGCTGACCATGACCGCGATCGCGGCGCTCGGAGTCGTCGCGGCGGCGGTCCGCAGCCGTGCCCCCGAGCGGCAGGCGCCGGCTCCGGAACCCGCGCGCACCGACGAGCCTGCACAGCGGTCGCGGTGACCAGATCGTTCCGGCATGCGGCGCGATCGTGCCTCCCGCCCGGGCGCGCGGCCGACCAGACTCCTCAAGCGTGAACAAAGCACTCCTCGTCGTCGACGTCCAAGAGTCCTTCCGCCAGCGCCCGTTGTGGCGGGCCATCTCCAATCCCGGCATCGTCGAGCAGGTCAACCGGCTGGTGGCGCTGGCCCGCGCCGAAGGCGACCTGGTCGTCTGGGTCCTGCACAGCGAACCGGGCACCGGCAACGTGTTCGACCCGGTCAACGGCCACGTCCGGCTGCAGGACGGGCTCGCCCCGGCGGACGGCGAACCGCAGTTGACCAAGACCTCGCACAACGCGTTCACCACCACGAACTTGCACCAGACCCTCACGCAGCGCGGAATCCGGGAACTGTCGGTGTCCGGGATCCGCACGGAGCAGTGCTGCGAGACGACTACGCGGGTCGCCTCGGACCTCGGCTACGACGTCACGTTCGTCACCGACGCGACGGCGACGAACCCGATCGCGCACCGGGACGCCCCGGCGGACCAGACGATCGAGGAGCTCCTGGCGGACCCGCGGACCCTGCACTCCGAGGACATCATCGCCCGCACCGAGTACGCCCTGTCGGGCCGCTTCGCGACCATCCGCACCGTCGCGGAACTGACCGGAAGCTGAGGTGAACGGCCTGTTCGCCACACAAGACGAGACGAACAGGCCGTTCACTCCACCCACCCACGTGCGAGCCCGTGAGGTGAACGGACCGTTCGCCTCGATAGGCGGCGCGAAGAGGCCGTTCGCTCGTCCCTGGGAGCTGGGGAGCTGGGGAGCTGGGGAGCTGGGGAGCTGGGGAGCTGGGCGTAGGATGACCGGATCGTGAGCCAGGTCGTCTTCTTGCTGCTGCCGGGGTTGCACCTGCTGGACCTCGCCGGGCCCGCGCAGGTGTTCTCCACCGCCGCGGGCCTCGGGCACCGCTACCAGCTGTCGTACGTCGCGCAGGGCGACGAGGTGGTGAGCGCGCAGGGCTTGCCGCTGCACGCCGACACCAGCTGGCCCGCGCTGACCGAGGACGACCTCGTCCTCGTCCCCGGTTCGCTCGTGGCCGATCCGCCGCGTTGGCCGAAGCTGCACGCCGCGTCCGCCGAGCGGCTGCGCGCGCACCACGCCGCCGGCGGAACGGTGGCCAGCGTGTGCTCGGGCGCGGACGCCTTGGGGCAGGCCGGGCTGCTGCGGGGGCGTCGCTGCACGACGCACCACGACCTGCAGGACGAGCTCGCCCGCCGGCATCCGGCCGCGAGCGTGGTGCGCGACGTGCTGTTCGTCGAGGACGACCGGATCATCACCTCCGCCGGGATCGCCAGCGGCATCGACCTGGCGCTGCACCTGGTCGCGACCAGGCACGGCCCCGGCGCGGCGGCGCGGGTGGCGCGCGGCATGGTCGTCTACGCCCGCCGCAACGGCGACGACCAGCAGGCCAGCGCGATGCTGCGGCACCGCTCGCACCTCAACGACGCGGTGCACCGCGTCCAGGACCTCATCGACGCCCGCTTCACCGAGCCGCTCCCGCTCGCCGCGCTCGCCGCCGCCGCGGGCTGCAGCGAGCGCACCCTCACCCGCTCCTTCGCGCGCGCAACGGGGCTGACGCCCCTGCGCTACCAGCAGGTGCTCCGCGCGGAGCGCGCCGAGCACCTGCTCAGCCAGGGTGCGACGGTGGAGGCCGCAGCGCACGCGGTCGGCTTCGCCGACGCGCGCATGCTCCGCCGCCTGCGTTCCCGCACCTAGTGTTCAGGAACAGACGGGCCGTTCACCTCACCCGGCGGGCGCCGCCTCGGGCGGCATCGAGGCGGGGATCCGGCCGATCGCCGCGATGGACTCCACCACGAAGTAGATGCCGCGGAAGAACAGCAGCACGTCGCCGTGCACCAGCCGCATCCGGCGGTACATCAGCAGCCGTCCGGCGTCTTCGCCGGTGATGATGTCCCGCCAGGCGGCGGCGTCGGCGGTCAGCACGTAGTCCGCGTCCGGCTCCTCGCGGATCGACGCCTCGACGCAGTCGCCGTCGGCCCACCGCAACCGCAGGTACTGCCCCGTTTCCGCGAGGCCGAGCGCCCAGGACGACGAGTACGACCCGCGCGCCCGGTCGATCCACTCCCAGTAGCTCGCCAGCTTCGTCGCCCGGATCGCCTCGTCCGGCCCGCGATCGACCACCTCGCGCGCCGCCTCCGCCCATTGTGGACTGAACAGCCGCATGCTCATCCTCCCGCCAGTTCGGGCTCGATCCTCTCGATCATCCGCTCGATGTCCGGCGCCAGGCCGATGCCGACGTCGGAGAGCTTCATGTTCAGCTGGCGGATCATCAGCCGCCGCACGTCCTCCGGCGACCAGCCCAGCGACTCCAGCGCCACCCGGCGGCTGGTCGCGCCGTTGATCGCCAGGATGGTGCGCAGCGTTTCGTGGATCTCCAGCAGGAGGCGGGGATCCTCGCGCACCGAGTCGCGCAGGAACCGCATCCCGGCCTGCACGTGGCGGGCCTCGTCGCGGCAGGTGGCGGTGAACCCCGCGTAGTAGCCGGGCAGGAAACCCCTGTTGCGGCAGTAGGTCAGGGTGATCTTCATGACCGACAGCGCCAGCACGCCCTCGATCCACAGGAAGTAGTTGGTGCCGTAGCGCACCCGCAGCGCCGGGTTCTCCGGGTCCGCGCGCAGCTCGTCGGCCTGGTAGGCGAGCAGCCCGAACGGTCCGACGAACGTCTCGGCCACGTGGTGGAAGGACGCGTCCAGCACGTCCTGGATCGACTCGCCGGGCAGCCCGACCACCTCGCGGTAGAAGCGGTCGAAGAACACCGTGTGGCGGGCCTCGTCCTCGATCTGGCTGGACATGTAGATCTTCGATTCCTCGCTGCCGCCCAGCATGAACACCGGCAGCTCCACCTCGACCTGCCGCTCGCCGTGGTGGAATCCCGACGAGATCGCGACGAACGCCTCCCGCTCGACCTCGGTCATCCGCTCGGTCCAGTCCACCGCGTCGCGGGTGAAGTCGAGCTCGTAGACGTCCCAGCGCTGCCGCAGGTAGCGGCGGTAGAGGTCCAGGTAGCCGGGTAGTCGTTTCAGGTCGCGGTGCAGGTAGGCCAGCACGTCGTCGATGTCGACGCGGCCGAGGCCGGCCAGGTCGACCCGGTCCACCGCGTCCTGGGACAGTTCGGTCATCTGCTCACCTCTCGGCTTTCTCGACGCCGGGCGCGACGTCCGCGCGGGCCGGCGAACGCCGCCACGGCCCGCGGAACAGCAGCATCACCGGCAGGAACAGCACCATGCAGACCAGCGCGATCGACAACCACGCCGACCAGCTGGTGGCGGCCACGACGCGCGGCATCAGGAACAGCACCAGCACCGCCATCACCCTGGTCAGGAACGAGAACACGCCCCACGCGCTGCCCTGCAGCCGCGGATCGATGTCCTCGGTGTTCTCCGAGTAGTTCGCCATCCACGGCGCGTACGCGGCGCCCATGCCCGCGCCCAGCAGCGCCCCGGTGATCAGCAGCTGCACGATCGAGATCGTCTCGCCGCCCATCAGCACCACCAGGTAGCCGGTCATCACCACCGCGACGACGGTGCCCGCGGCGGTGATCGGCTTGCGCAGCTGCAGCCGGTCGGAGAGCCGGCCGACGGCGATCAGCGTGCCGAGGTTGAGCACCCAGAACCCGCTCATCACGGCCGATGCCGAGGCCGCGCTGAGCCCGAAGCTCTGCGCCAGCATCGTCTGCCCGAACAGCGACAGCGTCAGGTAGAGCACCAGCCACACCGAGATGCCGACGACGTGCGCCCACATCGTGGTGTGGCCGAACAGGTCCCGCATCCGCACCGGCCGGTCGGTGTCGGCCGCGGCCAGCGCGCGCTTCTCGGTCTGCTGGATCTGCGCCCGCAGCTGCGGCGACAGGTCGGCGATGTTGAACGCGATCACCAGCGAGATGACCAGCGAGATCGCGCCCATGATGACGAACTGCGAGCGCCACGAGTTGTCGAACAGCGGCAGCGTGAAACCGGCGATCACGGCGGCCAGGAAGTTCGCGCCCACCGGCCCCCAGGTCCAGAATCCGAATGCCTGCGCCCGGCCCATCCGCGGCGAGAAGTCCCGCACCAGCGGCGCGGTCGCGGCCATCACCACGCCGTCGAGCATGGACAGGAACGCGCGGGCGACGAGCAGTTCGCCGGGCGTGCTGACGAGCGTCATCGCGAAGCACATCAGCGCGGTCAGCAGCATCAGCGGGACCAGCACCCGCACCCGGCCGAACTGGTCGGTCAGGCGCCCGCCGACCATCGCCGCGATCGCCCCGGCGATCAGCGCCAGGGCCGACACCGAGCCGTAGGTGATCAGGCTCATGTGCAGGTCTTCCAGCAGCAACGGCACCACGGGGGCGATCTGCCCCTCGTAGGAGCCGATGAGGCTGGCCAGCACCGCCATGGACAGGATGCGCATCCGGCGGGATCCGGTCGGATACTCCGAGAGTTCACGAACGTACGAGAGCCCCATTGCTCCGCCCTTCCGCGACCGGCTGTCGGCCTACCCCCACATCCGGCTCGGCCCGAGCCGCAGCCCTAGAATTTCGCTCTAAAATTCGTCGACCGATCAACAGGGTCGGAGCGATCTTCCCCCAGTGTCAAGGGTTTCGGGCACATTCCCCCCGAACGTCGAGGAGGAACGCGGCGAACGACCGCCCGTCAGCCGCCCTCGCGGATGGTGGCGATCAGGTGGTCGACGAAGAGCCGGACCGGGGCCGGGAGGCGGCGCTGGGCCATCGTCTGGATCTGGAGGTTGCGCTCCAGCAGCTCCGGGTTCGTCAGCGGGATCGCCACCAGGCCCTCCGCGTCGAGGCGGCGGCGCACGCTCAGCCGCCCGGTGAGGGTCACGCTGCCGGAGAGCCGCGCGAAGCTGTGCAGGGCGATCGTGTGGTTGCTGACGAAGACCGGATCGAACTCCAGGCCCTCCATGCTGCAGCAGATGTCGAACAGCTGCCGCAGCGTGGTGCCCTCCTCCATCAGCGCCAGCGGGTACGGCAGCAGGTCGGCCAGGGCGGCTTCCGCGCGCTCGGCCAGCGGGTGGTCGGCGCGGACCAGGGCCCGGATGTCGTGGCGCTCGGAGTGCTCGACGCGCACGCCCTTCTCCGGCGCCGTGCTGAAGGTGACCGCGACGTCCGCGGTGCCCTCGCCGACCTCCCGGGTCGCCGCGGCCGGGGTGGTGACGTGCAGCCGGAACCGGACGCCGGGGTGCTCCGCGCGGAAGGAGGCCATCGCCTCCGGCAGGAAGTCCTGGGCGAAGCCCTCCGAGCTGACGACCTTCACCGTACTCCGGTGCGACCGGTGCAGCTCGCGCATCTCGGCGAGGACCTGCTCCTCCTCGCGCATCCGCCGCCGCGCGTAGGCGGCCAGCATCTCGCCGGCCTCGGTCAGCACCATGCCGCGCGGCTGCCGCTCGAACAGCGGCATGCCCGCCTCGTTCTCCAGCTTCGCCACCTGGCGGCTGATCGCCGAGGTCGCCACGTGCAGCCGCTCGGAAGCCTCCCGGATCGATCCGGTCCGAGCCACCTCCAGGAAGTACCGGAGCTGGTTCATCGGACGAAAGCCGGGCGGCCGCAGGACATGGCCGGGACGCTACCGCAGTCCGCCGCGCGGGACTGGGACGCGGCGGGCTGTTGACATGCGGCCGGTTCGGCACGACGCTGAGCACCGTCGACCGACTAGTCGGTATGTTCCGGACGAGTGGCGGGAGCCGAGATGGACGTGGTCAGCTACCTGGCGGATCTCCGCGCTCGACAGCAGCGCAGCTGGCCGCGGGACGTCCCACGCGACGTGACCTACCCGCTCGGCGAGGTGCCGGTGACCGACCACCTGCGGCACTGGGCCCGGCACGAGCCGCAGCGCCCCGCGATCGTCTTCTACGGCCGCGAGATCACCTACGCCGAGCTGGACGAGGCGTCCGACCGGTTCGCGGGCTGGCTGGACGGCGCGGGCGTGCGCGCCGGCGACCGGGTGGGCGTGCTGCTGCCGAACTGCCCGCAGTTCGTGATCGCGATGATGGGCATCCTCAAGCTCGGCGCGGTGCACGTGCCCGTGAACCCGATGTTCCAGCAGCACGAACTCCGCTACGAGCTCACCGACGCCGGCGTCGAGGTGCTCGTCGTGAGCACCGAGCTCGTGCCGCTGGTGGAGCAGGTCCGGGCGGAGACGCCGCTGCGCGAGGTGCTGGCGACCTCGCCCGCCGACCTGCTGCCCGCCGAGCCCGTGCTGCCGCTCCCGGACACGCTGCGCACCGACACGACGGGCAGCCAGTGGTCGCTGGTCGGCGCCAGTCCGCGCGCCGAGCGCCGCGAGGTGGACCTGGACGCGCTGGCCGCGCTGAACTACACCGGCGGCACGACCGGCCTGCCGAAGGGCTGCGAGCACACGCAGCGGCACATGCTCTACACCGCGGTGACCGCCGGCGCCGCGCGCCCGCCGCGACGGAGCACCGAACCCGACGTCTACCTCTGCTACGTGCCGATCTTCTGGATCGCCGGGGAGGACATGGGAATCCTGGTGCCGCTCGTGCACGGCGGCACGGTCGTGCTGCTCGCCCGGTGGGACGCCACCGCCGTGCTCGACGCCGTCGAGCGCTACCGCGTGACCGACATGATCGGCACCGTGGACAACTACGTCGAGCTGATGGAGCACCCCGACTTCGCCACCCACGATCTGTCCAGTTTGGACAACGCGCGGTCGATGTCGTTCGTGCGCAAGCTGACGCCCGACCTGCGGCGGCGCTGGGCGGCGGCGGTCGGCGAGCACAGCGTCCTGCGCGAGGCGTCCTACGGCATGACCGAGACGCACACCGCCGACACCATCACCTACGGCTTCTCCGACGACGACCGGGACCTGCGCTCGGAGCCGGTGTTCTGCGGGCTTCCGGTGCCCGGCACCGAATTCATGGTCGTCGATCCCGAAACCGGCGAGCCGGTGCCGATCGGCGAGCGCGGCGCGATCGCGATCCGGACGCCCTCCCTGCTCACCGGCTACTGGAACCGCCCGGAGGCCAGCGCCGAGGCGCTGCGCGACGGCTGGCTGCGCACCGGCGACGTCGGGATGGTGGACGAGGACGGCTGCCTGCACTTCCTCGGCCGCAACAAGGAGATGATCAAGGTCAGCGGCATGAGCGTCTTCCCGTCGGAGGTCGAGGCGCTGCTGGCCCGCCACCCCGAGGTGCTGGGCGTGGCGGTGGTGCCGATGCCGCACCGCGCCAAGGGCCAGCTGCCGCTGGCCTACGTGCAACCGGCCCCGGGAGCCGCGCTGACCGCGGAGGCGCTGACCGGGTGGGCGCGGGAGAACATGGCCTCGTACAAGGTGCCGCGCTTCGTGCTGGTGCCGGAGCTGCCGATGACCGCGACCGGGAAGATCAAGAAGGGCGACCTGCTGGAGCGGGCGCAGCGCCTCGCGGAGAGCTCCTGACCGTCAGCCCTTCAGCCCCTCGATCTGCGGCGGGGTCCAGCCGCTGACCCGCATGAACGTCTTGATCGCAGCGCTGCTCGGGGCGAGCCGCGCGGCGGTGTCGCGCAGCGCGACCGCGACCGGATTGGCCAGGAACGGGCCGAAACGCCCGGCCCAGTACGAGGCCCGCGCGATCTGCTGGGTGCGGGGGCGGCGCTCGGCGTCGTAGTGCGCCAGGGCCTCGGCCACGTCGTCGAACCGCGCGCAGGCGGCGACCAGCACGACAGCGTCTTCGAGCGCCTGGCAGCCGCCTTGGCCGAGGTGCGGGGTCATGGCGTGCGCGGCGTCGCCGAGCAGCACCACGTTCCCGGTCGCGTACGACTTCAGCCCACCTCCCAGGTGCCGGATGTCGTTGCGCAGCAACGATTCCGCCGGGGTGCCGTCGATCAGCTCCGGGATCGGCGGGTGCCAGGACGCGAACTGCTCCCGGAGGTACGCGCGCTCGTCGGGGTTGCGGGCGCCTTCGGGTGCGGGCATCGCGACGTACCAGTACATCCGGCCGTCCACCAACGGCACGATGCCGAACTCCCGGCCTCTCCCCCAGCTCACGCCGATCTCGGTCAGGTCCCGGCGCTCGCAGATGGCGCGCCACGCGGCGAAGCCGGTGTAGCGGGGGCGCGGCGCGTCCGGCCAGTACCGCGCCCGGACCTGGCTGTTGATGCCGTCGGCGCCGACGACGAGATCGGCGGGCGGCAGGTCCAGTCCCGGCACCGCGCCGTCCCGGCCGACGGCGGTCACGTGGACGCCGGTGTGCAGGCAATCCGCCGGGAGCTCGTCCAGCAGCATCCGGTGCAGCTGGGCCCGGTGCACTCCGAGCATCGGCCTGCCGAGCTCCCGCTCGATCTCCGCGCCGTCCAGCCGGCTGAGCCACCGGCCGTCGCTGGAGCGCATCCCGGCGGACTCCTGCGGCTTCCCCAGCTCCCGGACCCGCTCGCCGAACCCGAGCGCCTCCAACGCGCGCAATGCGTTGGGCCACAGCGTGATCCCCGCACCGATCGCGCCGATCTCGGCGGCCTGCTCGACCACCGCCACCCGCCAGCCGATCCGGTGCAGGCCGACGGCCGCGGCCAGCCCGCCGATCCCCGCACCGATCACAGTCGCGCTTCGCACCACCTCACGCTACGCCACGCACCCGCGCGGCCGTTGCCGATCCGGCAACGCTGCCTTGTCTTTTTGCTGCTGGTCACGCGGCGTTCCGCGTGGTTGAGTTTTGCGAATCCAGGTAGCGCATGCAGTGCGGAAAACCCTTGGTGCGCAAGCGAATTCGGGGAGGACATCGCGGTGAGCCGGGAAGTGGCGGTCGAGCGGGCGACGCAGTACTACGACTCCGGCGCGTTCCGCACGGACCTCGCGCGCCGGGTCGCCTTCCGCACCGAGAGCCAGGACCCGCAGCGCGCCGACGTGCTGCGGCAGTACCTCGCCGACGAGATCACGCCCGCCGTCGAACGGCTCGGCTGCACCGCGCGCATCGTCGACAACCCGGTGCCCGGCGGTGGTCCGTTCCTGATCGCCCACCGGCACGAGGACGACGCCCTGCCCACGCTGCTCACCTACGGTCACGGCGACGTCGTGCTGGGGCACGACGCGCAGTGGCGCGACGGGCTGGACCCGTGGCGGATCACGGTCGAGGGCGACCGCTGGTACGGCCGCGGCACCGCCGACAACAAGGGCCAGCACACCATCAACCTCGCCGCGCTGGAGCAGGTGCTCGAAACCCGCGGCGGCAGGCTCGGCTTCAACCTCAAGATCCTGCTCGACATGGGCGAGGAGACCGGATCGCCGGGCCTGAGCGAGGTCTGCGCGGACCTCGCCGACGATCTCGCCGCCGACCTGCTCATCGCCTCGGACGGCTGCCGGCTCTCGGCGCAGCGGCCGACGCTGTTCCTCGGTTCGCGCGGCGCCGTCAACTTCTCGCTGCGCGTGAACCTGCGCGACAGCGCCTACCACTCCGGCAACTGGGGCGGCCTGCTGAGCAACCCCGCCAGCATCCTGGCCAACGCGCTGGCCAGCATGATCGACCCCCGGGGGGCCGTGCGGGTGGAGGGCCTGCGGCCCGCACCGATCCCGGAATCGGTGCGGGCCGCACTGGCCGACATCATCGTCGACGGCGGCCCGGGCTCCCCCGGGATCGACGCCGACTGGGGCGAGCCGGGGCTGACGCCGAGCGAACGCGTCTTCGGCTGGAACACCCTGGAGGTGCTGGCGTTCACCGCGGGCACCCCGCAGGCGCCGGTCAACGCCATCCCCGGCAGCGCCGAGGCGCACTGCCAGCTCCGGTTCGTCGTCGGCACCGACTGGCAGGACGTCGAGCGGATCGTGCGCGCGCACCTCGACGACCACGGCTTCTCGATGATCGACGTCGAGGTCACCAGCAGCGTCGCCGCCACCCGGCTGGACCCGGCGGACGAATGGGTCCGCTGGGCGCTGGAGTCGCTGCGGCGCACCACCGACGCCAAACCCGCGCTGTTGCCGAACCTGGGCGGCACCCTGCCCAACGACGCCTTCGCCGACGTGCTCGGGCTCCCCACGATCTGGGTCCCGCACTCCTATCCCGCCTGCGCCCAGCACGCCCCGAACGAGCACCTGCTGGGCACCGTCGCACGCGAGGCGCTGGCGGTCATGGCCGGCCTGTTCTGGGACCTCGGCGAGCGCTGACCCTCCCGCGGCGTGCGGCGATTTCGCGCGAAATCGCCCACCGCCCCGCACGGATACCGCCGATTTCGCGCGAAATCGCGCTCCTACTTGAAGACCTGGAGACCGTGATGGCCACTTCCACCGCCTCGGCGAAATCGCACAAACCGTTCCGGGTGATCGCGGCCGCCTCGATCGGCAACGCGCTCGAGTGGTACGACATCGCGGTCTACGCGATCTTCGCGACGGTCCTGTCGAAGGTGTTCTTCCCGGCGCAGGACGAGACGGTGTCGCTGCTGCTGACGCTGGGGACCTTCGGCGTCTCGTTCCTGATCCGGCCGATCGGCGCGGTGGTGCTCGGCGCCTACGCCGACCGCGCCGGGCGCAAGGCGTCGCTGACGCTGTCGATCCGGCTGATGGTGCTGGGCACCGCGATCATCTGCCTGATGCCCTCGTACGAGACGGTCGGCCTGGTCGCGCCGATCGGCATCCTGCTGGCTCGGCTGATCCAGGGCTTCTCGGCGGGCGGCGAGTTCGGCAGCGCCACCGCCTTCATGGTCGAGCACATGCCTGGCCGGCGCGGCTTCGTGGCCAGCTGGCAGTTCGCCAGCCAGGGCCTGAGCACGCTGGTGTCGGCCGGGATGGGCGTGCTGCTGACCGCCACGCTGAGCCCGGAGCAGCTGGAGTCGTGGGGCTGGCGGATCCCGTTCGCGGTCGGCCTGCTGGTCGGCCCGGTGGGCTACTACATCCGGCGGTTCGTCGACGAGGCACCGGAATTCACCGCGACGCAGACCGCCGAACCGCACTCTCCGGTGCGCACCGTGCTGCGCACCCAGAAGGTCCGGATCCTGCTGGTCGTCGGCGCGCTGCTGGTCTCCACGGTGCTCAACTACACGATCACCTACATGCCGACCTACGCGATCAAGCAGCTCGGCCTGCCCGCGTCGACCAGCTTCACGGCCACCCTGGTCACCGGCGTCGTGCTGACCGTGGTGACGCCGCTGGCCGGGCACCTGTCGGACAAGATCGGCCGGGTGAAGCTGATGGGCGTGTTCGCCGCGCTGATCCTGCTGCTGATCTACCCGATCTTCGCGACGCTGGTGGCGTTCCCCGGATTCGGCGTGATGGTCGGCATGATGCTGCTGATCGGGCTGCTGAAGGCCTGCTACTTCGGGGCGCTGCCGGCGCTGATGTCCGAGCTGTTCCCCACCGAGACCCGGGCGACCGGCATGTCGATCGGCTACAACATCGGGGTGAGCGTGTTCGGCGGGTTCACGCCGTTCATCAGCACGTGGCTGATCGGCCTCACCGGCACCAGCCTGGCCCCGAGCTTCTACTTGATGTTCGCGGCGGCAGCGAGCCTCCTCAGCCTGCTGGTGATCCGCCGCCGCCTCGGCCTCCGCTGACCTCGTGAGTGGTTATGGCCGTTCTGGCGACCATAACCACTCACGACTGCTCAGCTGCAGTTTTGGCACCGCTTGCGTCGCGGTTCCCAACCGCTTCGCTGCAGGACCTGCAGTACCTCCGCCGCCACCCCGCACGGGTCGGTGTGCACTTCGTTCCAGCCGTACACGAGGCGGGAGCGACCGGCCAGCTCCGCCGCGTTGTCGCGACGCCGATCCCGGAAGGCGATGCGGCTCGTGGTGTGGAACTGGCGTCCGTCGAGTCGGACCGTCAACCGCGCCCCGACATCGTCGTATGCGACATCTTCCCAGAGAACAACACCATCGACCGAGAACGGGACCTGCCTCGTCCCAGCCGGCAGCCCGTGCTCTTGTTCGACCTTGAGCACGTACTCGGCCTCCAATGCCGAGAGCGCACCGCCACGCAACAGGTCCAACGCCTGCTTCAACACCTTCCGGTACCGGAACGACGGCCGGAGTTCGAGTTGGCTGTGCACGCGCCAGAGCTCGATCCGGGTCGAACCGACGAGCTGGACGAATGTGTTCCGCGCCCGCTCGGCCGATGGTTCAGCCGCCGCGAGATCGATGATGGTGTCTTCCCGGTTCGTTCGCGGCGGTACCGTTGGAGCCACGATATGCCGATACGCCCGGGAGCGGTGCATCTGGACCAACGGCGGCTGCGAGATCGCCGAGTTCGGGTACGGCACGGTGATGTGCACGGGCGAGGCGTCTTCGAAGGGCAGCATTCCCCATTCCTCGGCGGCGGTGCGGTGGCTGAGCACGGCCCACGAACCGCCGTACTGCAGCGCGGCTGAGATCAAGGACGACCTCGGCAGCGGCCCGGTGAATACCGAGTACACCCCCGGCAGCACTCGCTGCCAGCGGCTCGCGGCGAGGTGGGCACGGACCGCGCTCCAGGACACCCCGAAGTCGGACAGCTGCTCGAAACCTACGACGCCGTGCTGAGAATCGACCAGCTTCACCCATCGTTCTTGGTCCTCCCGCACCGGGAATTTCGGTCGAGACCACAGTGGATTTTTTGACATGCGTCCACGATCTGACCCACTTCTGCTCCACACCAGGGGCATTGGCGGATCTGTGGACAGGTCGGCCGCCTGTGGACAACTCCCGTGCACCGGTCGTGAGTGGTTATGGTCGCTGCAGCGGCCATAACCACTCACGAGGTCATTTGCGCAGGAGGCGTTCCCGGAGGGTTGTCAGGGTGTTCCGGGTTTCCACGGCTTGGGTTTCGTGGAGGGTCGCCACCCCGTGGACGAGGAGGTCCGTCAGGGTCAGCGCCGAGGTCGATTCGGCCGCGACCCGGCCCGCTCCGCCCGCCGCGTAGAGCGCCACGTCCAGTTGCGGGGCGAACTGCTTGGCCAGGCGGCGTTCCGAGATCAGGATCCGGCGCGCGCCGACCACCTGGGCGTGGTCGAGCAGCACCTCCAGCTCCGGCAGGGCTCGCCCCGGCAGGTAGATCACCACGACGTCGTCGCGGCCCAGCGGCAGCAGGTCGTCGGCCAGCCGGAAGCCGGTGCTGCCGACGAACCGGGCCCGCCGCCCGAGCCGGTTCAGCCGCAGCGCCAGGTGCCGCGCGCCGAGTTCCGAGCCTCCGACGCCGAACGCCATCACCTCGCGCGCGTGGGACAGCAGGCTCACCGCCGTCCGCACGTCTTCGAGCTTCAGCGCGGCCAGGGTGTTCTCCAGCTCGTCGCGGGCCTCGGTGAACACCGTGGCCATCGCCCGCTCCAGGTCCGGGCCGATGCTGGCCAGCCGCTGCTCCAGCCGGGTCGCCGGCGCCACCGTGGTCACCAGCGCCCGCCCTGCTTCGCGCTTGAGCTCCGGCAGCCCGCTGTAGCCGAGCTTGCGCGCGGTGCGGACCACGGTCGCGTCGCTGGTGCCGGTGTGCTGGCCCAGTTCTTCGGCGGTGGCGAAGACCAGTTGCTCCTGCGGCATGTTCAGCAGGTAGCGCGCCACCTTCTGCTCCGCGCGGGACAGCCCGTCGAGGCGCTCCTGCACCCTCGCGCGGAGGTCTTCGGCCGCCACCTCTCCTGAAGTGTTCGCTTCAAGTCTTGACTTATCCGTCATCCTCACTACATTTCTTGTAGCAGTCACGCCCGTCACATTTTTCCTGTAGCGAATACTACAGCGCTTGGTGAGAGACCGGATGAACAACTTGACACTTCCCACCGTGGAACTCCGCGGCACCGCGCGGGAACGGGGCCGCCAGTACGGCGAGTTCGCCCGGGCCCAGATCGACCGCGCCCTCGCCTACTACTCCGACGCGTTCGGCAAGTCGACCGGCCTGACCTGGCAGCAGGTCACCGCCCGCGTCGACGAGCTCCGCCCCGGCTGCGAACGATTCGCCCCCGACCTGGTCGAGGAGATGACCGGCATCGCCGAAGGCGCCGGGGTCGGCTTCACCGACGTCCTGGCGCTCAACGCGCGCGGCGAGCTCATCCGGGACAGCCTGCCCGCCACCGACGAGGACGCCGACGGCTGCTCGTCGTTCGCGCTGCTGTCGGAGGCCAGCGGCGACGGCCACGTCTATTGTGGACAGAACTGGGACTGGCGGCACGGCATCAAGGACACCATCGTGGTGGCCCGCATCGTGCAGCCGCCGAAGCCGACCGTGGTGATGCACCTGGAGGCCGGGCAGGTCGGCCGCCAGGGCGCCAACTCCGCCGGCCTCGCGCTCAACGCCAACGGCCTCAACGGGAACTTCGGCGCCACCCGCGGCGTCCCGCAGACCCTCATCCGCCGCAAGGTGCTCGACTCGTCGAGCATGCACGAGGCGCTGGAGGTGCTCAGCAAGGCCGACCAGCAGATCGCCAGCAACGCACTGCTGACGCACCGCGACGGCTTCGCCATCGACGTCGAGACGACGCCCAAGGCGCACGGCTGGATGTACCCCGAGGACGGGGTCCTGGTGCACGGCAACCACTACCAGGCGTTCATCCCGCCGCAGCTGGCCGCCGACTACCGGCCCCGGCCGGTGGACTCCCTGTTCCGCGTGCCCCGCATCCGCACCGGGCTGCGCCAGGCGCGCACCGCGTCCGGCGGCGATGCCGTGCGCAAGGCGATCAAGGACGCCTTCTCCGATCACTTCGGCTACCCGGAATCGGTGTGCACCCACCCCGACGAGCGCACCGACGAGATCCGCCAGTGGTCGACCGTGCTGCACAACTGCATCGACCTCACCGCGGGCGAGTACTACGTGGCGGCGGGCAACCCGTGCACCGAGGAGTACCAGCTGCTGCCGTGGAACCTCTACGACGGACCGGGCGGTGACGGCTGATGCGAAGATGCCTCGCCCTGCTCTCCGTCGGGCTGCTGGCCGGCTGCGGGAGTTCGGCGCAGCTCGGCGCGGTCCAGCTGGTGCCGAACACGCCGCCGGCGGTCGCGCCGGCCGGCGACATCACCTGGTTCCTGGACTCCGAGCCGCTCACCCTCGACACCGACTACCACGGCGCCACCACCGAGGACACCGTGGTGGCCAACCTCTGCGACCGCCTCTACCAGCTGCAACCGGACCTCACCGTCCGCCCGTGGCTGGTCGGGGAACCGGCGATGCCGGACCCGGCGACGTTCGTCTACCGGGTCCGCGACGGGGTCCGGTTCCACGACGGCAGCACGGTCACCGTCGAGGACGTCGCGTTCAGCCTGCGGCGGCACGCCGAGGACGGCAACGACGAGTCCGACGAGTTCGGCAACGTCGAGTCCATCGACGTCACCGGCCCGATGGAAGTGACCGTGCGGCTGGAAGAACCGGACGCGCAGTTCAAGTACCGGATGGCCGGCGACGCCGGGATCGTCCTCAACGCCGACGTGGTGAACCGGCTCGGCCAGGACTTCGGCAGCCCCGGCCGGCCCGACGCGTGCAGCGGCCCGTACTACCTGGACCGCTGGGACGCCGGGGCGAGCCTGACGATCAAGCGGTTCCCGGACTACTGGAACCCCGAGCTCCGGCCGCTGACCGAGAGCATCCGGTTCGTCTGGGGCGACGAGTGGGCGGCGGTCAACAGCCTGCGCACCGGCGCCGCCGACGGCGCCTACCTCGACGACCCGAGCATGGCGCCGGCGCTGAGCACCAGCCCGGAGCTGTCCCTCCACTTCGGACTCACCACGTCGGCGTGGCAGCTCATCCCGACCGGTCGCGGGCCGATGGCGGACGTCCGGCTGCGCACCGCGCTGTCGCTGTCGCTGGATCGCCAGGGCATGGCCGAGGCTGCCTTCCGGGGCGCCGCCGAACCGTGGAAGCTGCCGGTCGGCGCGGGCACGTTCGGCACCGGCAAGGAGCTGTTCGAGCAGGCCTACCAGCAGATCCGCGACGTCCCGATCCGCCCCGGCGAGCAGGACCTGGCGCGCGCCCGCGAGCTCGTGCGAGACGCGGGGCCGCCGGCGGAGCCGATCGTGGTGGCCAACGACGGCACCGCAGTGGGCAACGTGCTGGCCAACGGCGTCCGCGACGCCGGGCTGAAGCTGGGGCTGCCGGTGGAGATCCGCACCGTGCCGCCCGCCCAGTTCTCGGAGCTGTTCGCCTCGCCGGAGGCGCGGGCCGGCGTCGACCTGATCGTCAACGACTGGTACCTGTCCAAGCCCGACGGGCTGGGCATGTACGACAACGTGCTGCCCGACAGCGTCAACAACTACCTCGACTTCCGCGACGAGCAGTACGAGAGCACCTTCGCCTCGGCCGCGGCCACCTACGACGACCTGCAACGCGCCCGGCAGGTCATCCGGCTGCAGGACGAGTACCTCGGGCACATGCTGTCCATCCCGCTGGTGATGGCCCCGACCACGCTGGCGATGAGCAACCGGCTCACCGGCGCGCCGGTCTCCAGCGCCTACCTGACCTATCCGTGGGCGGCCGATCTCGGGAGGCGGTCTTGATCGCGCTGTTGCGTTGGCTCGGCCAGGTGGTGATCACGCTGCTGGTCGCGTCGTTCCTGATCTTCGCCGCGATGTACCTGGCGCCCGGTGACCCGGCGACGGTGCTGGCCGGCGGCGCGGAGAACGCCAGCGAGGAGACGCTGGCTGCGATCCGCGCCGAGTACCACCTGGACCAGCCGTTCCTGGTGCAGTACGTGCTGTGGCTCGGCGGCGTGGTGCGCGGCGACCTCGGCCGGTCGTTCGTCTACGGGCAGGACGTCGGCTTCCTGATCGCCACCCGGCTGGAGACCACGGTGTGGCTGGCGCTGTACGCGGCGGTGCTGACCATCGCGATCGGCGTGCTGCTCGGCTCGCTGGCCGCGGTGCGCCGCGGGCCGCTGGACTCGGTGGTGTCGGCCGCGACGGCCATGCTGGCCGGGATCCCGCCGTTCGTCGCGGCCGTCGGGCTGATCGCCGCGTTCGGCGTCGGGCTGGCCTGGTTCCCGGTGACCGGTGCCGGCGAGGGCGTGCTCGGCAGGCTGCACCACCTGACGCTGCCCGCCGTTTCCCTGGCGGTGGTGTCGCTGGCGACCATCACCCGGGTCACCCGGCAGTCCATGGTGGACATCCTGGTGCAGGACCACGTCCGGGTCGCCCGCACCCGCGGCATCCCGGAGCGGCTGGTGATCGGCAGGCACGTGCTGCGCAACGCGGTCGGTCCGATCGCCACGATGGCGGGCATGATCACCGCGAGCCTGCTGGCGGGCACCGTGGTGGTGGAGTCCGTGTTCGGGCTCAGCGGCGTGGGATCGCTGCTGGTCAACGCCATCAACACCAAGGACTTCCCGGTCACGCAGGCGGTCCTGCTGTGCATGGTGCTGGCGTACGTGGTGACGACCGGGCTGACCGAACTGGTGCAGCACCTCGCCGACCCGCGGCTGCGCCGGGCCCGGCGCGCGGGTGTCCCACGACAGGCAGGAGCGGCGGCATGACACTGTCCGGATCACTCGTCGCCGACGCCGCGGTCGCGTCCGGGCGGCGGCGCAACGGCCCGCTTTTCTGGGGCGCTGCAAGCGTTCTCGCGGCCCTCGGGCTGGCCGCGCTGGCGGCGCCGCTGATCGCGCCCTACGACCCGACGGCCACCGATTTCGATTCGATCCTCGCCCCGCCGGGCATCGAGCACCTGCTGGGCACCGACCAGCTCGGCCGCGACATCCTGTCCCGCATCCTGCACGGCGCCCGCACCAGCCTGATCGCGCCGCTGGGCGTCCTGGCCATCGCGCTGCTCCTCGGCCCGGTGCTGGGCGTCGTTGCGGCGTGGCGCGGCGGCTGGCTGGACGCGGTGGTCTCCCGCGCGACCGATGCGCTGATCGCCTTCCCGGGCCTGCTGTTCGCGGTGCTGACCATCGCAGTGCTCGGCACCGGTGTCGCCGCGTCGGTGCTGGCCCTGGGCCTGGCGTACTTCCCCGCGGTCGCCAAGATCACCCGCAGCGCCGCGCGGGCCGAGCGGCAGCGCCCGTACATCGAGGCGTACCGGGTGCAGGGCATGGGCGGTGCGGCGATCTGCCTGACCCGGCTGCTGCCCCGGGTGATGCCGATCGTGCTCGGCTACGCGGTGGTGCTCTTCGGCGACGTGCTGATGGCGCTGGCGAGCCTGAGCTACCTCGGCTTCGGCTCGCAGCCGCCGTCGTCGGACTGGGGCCTGATGGTCGCCGAGGGCCAGTTCGCGATGCTCGAAGGCGCGATGGCCCCGACGCTGGTGCCCGGCGCGATGATCGCGATCGCGGTGGTGGCGTTCAACATCGTCGGCGTGCGGATCGCCGACCGGCTCGGCAGGGTGGAGCACTCATGAGCCTGGCAGAACTCCGAGATCTGACGGTCGGTTTCCCCGGCTGGCCGATCCTTCGCGGCATCGACCTGCGCGTCGGGGCGGGCGAGGTGGTCGGGCTGGTCGGCGAGTCCGGTTCCGGCAAGTCCACCGCCGCGATGAGCATCGCGGGCGTGCTGCCGGCCTCGGCAGCGGTGTCCGGACAGATCACAGTGGACGGTCGGGACGTGCTGGGCATGTCCCCGGCGGGGCTGCGGGAGCTGCGGACCCGCAAGGTCGGCGTGGTGCAGCAGGAACCGCGCGCGGCGTTCAACCCGGTGCGCCCGGTCGGGCACTTCCTGACCGAGCAGCTGCGCACGAATCTCGGCTGGTCCCAACAGGATGCCCGCGACCGGGTGGTGGACCTGATGCGCGAGTGCGGGCTGCGGGAACCCGAGGCCATGCTCGCGCGGTACCCCCACGAGTTCTCCGGCGGCATGCTGCAGCGGCTGGTCATCGCCGCGGCCCTCGCGCCGGAACCGGAGCTGCTGGTCGCGGACGAGGCGACCAGCGCCCTGGACGTCACCACGCAGGCCGAGATCATCGGGATCCTGAGCCGGGCACGCGCCGATCGGGGGCTCGGGATCCTCTTCATCACCCACGACCTGCCGCTGGCGGCGGCGTTCTGCGATCGCGTGGTTGTCCTG
This sequence comes from Saccharopolyspora sp. NPDC050642, assembly GCF_040654735.1. NCBI lineage: Bacteria > Bacillati > Actinomycetota > Actinomycetes > Pseudonocardiales > Pseudonocardiaceae > Saccharopolyspora > Saccharopolyspora sp. NPDC050642. The sequence goes on from NZ_JBFAIN010000009.1 coordinate 236,078, forward strand.
CGCTCCGGCGAGGTGGTCGAGGAGCAGGGCGCGCGCGAGCTGTTCGCCGCGCCCAAATCAGCCTACGCCGCGGAACTGCTCGCCGCCGTCCCGGTGCTGGACGAGGACGGAGTCGACGCATGACGCTCGAAGTGACCGGCCTGCGCAAGTCGTTCGGCCCGACCCGCGCGGTCGACGACGTGTCGCTGACCGTGCCCGATGGCGGATCGCTGGGCCTGGTGGGCGAATCCGGTTCCGGCAAGAGCACGATCGCCCGCATCCTGGCCGGCCTGGAACGACCCGACGGCGGCGAGATCACCTTGGACGGCGCGCCGGTCGCCACGCGCCCGCGCACCGGCCGGACGCGGCTGGCGAGGGCGAAGGCCATCCAGCTGGTGTTCCAGGACCCGTACCTCTCGCTCGACCCGGCCGTTCCCATCGGCCGCTGCCTCGACGCGGTGCTCCGCCTGCACGGCTGGTCGGACCGGGCCGCACGGCACGCCCGCGTCGGCGAGCTGCTCGACCAGGTCGGACTGGACACGGCGAAAAGGCAGGCACTGCCGCGGGAACTCAGCGGCGGCCAGCGGCAACGCGTGGCGATCGCGCGGGCCGTCGCGGTGCGGCCGAAGCTGCTGATCCTCGACGAAGCGGTGTCCGCGCTGGACGTTTCGGTGCAGGCGCAGATCCTGCGGCTGCTGGCCGAACTGCGGCGCGAGACCGGCACGGCCCAGCTGTTCATCAGCCACGACCTGGCCGTCGTCAACGAGGTCACCGACACGATCGCGGTGCTGCTGCGCGGCCGCCTCGTGGAAAGCGGCACCACCCGCGACGTCCTGCGCGCGCCGGAGCATCCGTACGTGCAGCTGCTCAAGGACTCGGTGCCCCGGCCGGGCTGGAACCCGGCGGCCATCGCCGCACGCCGCGCCGAACTCCCGGAGCTGGCGGGCTGATTTCGCGGCGGGTGTCGGTCCCGGCCGGTATAAAAGATGGCCGGTGCTCCGCGAGTCGCCGATTCCGCAGATCAAATGCCGTGAGCGTTTCGGGGTGCCATGACGCCCCGAGACGCTCACGGGCGCGCGCCTGCGGAAGCGGTGCCGCGGGGCATCCGGAACCAATGCCTTTCGCACGGTTGGAGAAGCAGCGCAGCATGAGCCCGGATCCGTCCGAACGCATCAACTCCGAAACCGCCGAGACCTGGCGGGCCGCCGACAGCCACGACCTGATCGAAGTCCGCGGGGCGCGGGAGAACAACCTCCGCGACGTCTCGCTGGACATCCCCAAGCGGCGGCTCACGGTGTTCACCGGTGTCTCCGGTTCCGGCAAGTCCTCGCTGGTGTTCGGCACCATCGCGGCCGAATCCCGGCGGCTGATCAACGAGACCTACACGGCGTTCATCCAGTCGTTCATGCCCAGCCTCGGCCGGCCGGACGTGGACTCGCTGCGCAACCTGAGCACCGCGATCGTCGTCGACCAGGAGCGGATGGGCGCCAATTCCCGCTCCACGGTCGGCACCGCCACCGACACGCACACGATGCTGCGCCTCCTGTTCAGCCGCCTCGGCACTCCGCACGTCGGCACCGCGACGGCGTTCAGCTTCAACAGCCCCGAAGGCATGTGCCCGGAGTGCGAGGGGCTCGGGCACGTCTCGACGATCGACGTCGACGAGCTCCTCGACAAGGACCGCTCACTCAACGAAGGCGCGATCACCGTCCCCGGTTTCGCGGTGGACTCCTGGTACTGGCAGGTGATCGCCGGCTCCGGGCTGTTCGACCCCGACGTCAAGCTGCGGGACTTCACGCCCCAGCAGTGGGAGGACTTCCTCCACAAGCCGGCCACCAAGATCAAGCACGCCACCATCAACACCACCTACGAGGGCCTGCTGGTCAAGGTGCAGCGGGTCTACCTCGCCAAGGACCGCGAGGCGATGCAGCCGCACATCCGGGCGTTCGTGGACCGCGCGGTGGTGTTCGCCGACTGCCCGGCCTGCGGCGGTGCCCGGCTGAACCCGGCCGCGCTGGGGGCGAAGATCGGCGGCCGCAACATCGCCGACTGCTCGGCGATGCAGATCAACGAGCTCGCCGAGTTCGTCCGCGGCATCAGCGACGAATCGGTGGCTCCGCTGCTGGAGGCGCTGCGCGACACGCTGGATTCGCTGGTCGAGATCGGCCTGGGCTACCTGAGCCTGGACCGCGAGTCCGGGACGCTCTCCGGCGGCGAGGCGCAGCGGGTGAAGATGGTGCGGCACCTCGGTTCGAGCCTCACCGACGTGACCTACGTCTTCGACGAGCCGACGGTGGGCCTGCACCCGCACGACATCCAACGGATGAACGACCTGCTGATCCGGTTGCGGGACAAGGGGAACACGGTGCTCGTCGTGGAGCACAAGCCGGAGACGATCGAGATCGCCGACCACGTGGTGGATCTCGGGCCGGGCGCGGGCACCGCCGGCGGGCAGGTGTGCTTCGCCGGCGACGTGGCAGGCCTGCGGCGCTCGGATACCCTGACGGGACGGCACCTGGACCACCGGGCCCGGCTGCGCGAGGAGGTCCGCAAGCCGGCCGGCCACCTCTCGATCACCGGCGCCGACGCGCACAACCTGAAGAACGTCGACGTGGACATCCCGCTGGGCGTGCTGACCGTGGTCACCGGCGTCGCCGGGTCGGGGAAGAGCTCGCTGATCCACGGTTCGCTGCCCCGCCGCGACGGCGTGGTCGTGGTGGACCAGGCCCCGATCCGCGGTTCGCGGCGCAGCAACCCGGCCACCTACACCGGCCTGCTCGACCCGATCCGCACGGCCTTCGCCAAGGCCAACGGCGTCAAGGCGAGCCTGTTCAGCGCGAACTCCGAGGGCGCCTGCCCGAACTGCAAGGGCATCGGGCTGGTCTACACGGACCTGGCGATGATGGCCGGCGTCGCGACGGTCTGCGAGAAGTGCGAGGGCAAGCGGTTCACCGCCGAGGTGCTGGCCCACAAGTTGCGCGGCAAGGACATCAGCGAGGTCCTGGGCATGTCGGTGGCGCAGGCGCACGAGTTCTTCACCGCGGGTTCGGCGCGCGCGATCCTGGGCCGTCTCGTGGACGTCGGCCTGGGCTACGTCCGCCTCGGCCAGCCGCTGACCACGCTGTCCGGCGGCGAGCGGCAGCGCCTGAAGCTCGCGATCCACATGGCGGAGAAGGCGTCGATCTACGTCCTCGACGAACCGACCACGGGCCTGCACCTGGCCGACGTGGACCAACTGCTCGCGCTCCTGGACCGGCTGGTGGACGACGGCGGCACGGTGATCGCCATCGAGCACCACCAGGCGGTGATGGCGCACGCGGACCACCTGATCGACCTCGGCCCCGGCGCGGGCCACGACGGCGGCCGGATCGTCTTCACCGGCACCCCGGCCGAGCTGGTCGCGACCGGCGACTCCCTGACGGCCCAGCACCTCCGCAAGTACGTCGGCGGCAACTAGGACCGCGGGAGGGGCACCGCGAACGGCGCGGCGCCCCTCCCCCGGTGTGGTCGGCGTCACCGATGAGTTTCTCCGGCGCGCGCTGTCTTCCCCAGCACCAAGAGTTCAGGAGGAACCCGCGTGACCCAGCTGCTGAGAGTGCAGAACTTCAACGTCTCGCTCGACGGATTCGGTGCCGGTGAGGGCCAGAGCCTCGAGCGGCCGTTCGGCCACGCCGACCCCGGCACCATGTTCGCCTGGGGCGGCGCCACGGCCAGCTGGCCCACCCGAACCGATCCCGGTGGCAGCCGCGGGCTCGACGACTACTTCACGCGGGACTTCGCCCGCAACATCGGTGCCGAGATCATGGGCCGCGGCAAGTTCGGCCCGCAGCGCGGACCATGGGAGGACCACGACTGGCTGGGCTGGTGGGGTGACGAACCCCCGTTCCACACCCCGGTTTTCGTGCTGACCCACCACGTGCGCCCGTCGTTCACCCTGTCCGACACCACGTTCCACTTCGTGGACGGCGACCCGGCGACGGTCCTCGAACAGGCGCGGGAAGCGGCGCGGGGCAAGGACGTCCGGCTCGGCGGCGGAGCCACCACCATCCGGCAGTTCCTCGACGCCGACCTCGTCGACACCATGCACGTGGCGGTCTCGCAGGTGGAGCTGGGATCCGGGTCGAAGCTCTGGGAGTCGCCCGACGAGCTGCGCGACCGGTTCCACCTGGAGATCGTGCCCAGCCCGAGCGGCGTGACCCACCACCTGTTCTGGCGGAAGTGACGCGAGCCGGGCCCGGTGGTGAACGATCACCACCGGGCCCGGCTCGCTCTGCGTCGGATCAGGCGGTGACGGCCTGGCGGGGCTTGGCGAGGTCCCAGCGGTGGCGGGTCAGCACCACCGGCACGCCTTCGCCGCGGGCCTCCGCCGCGAACACCTCCGCCCGCGCCCGGCGCCACCAGACCACCGTCCGGAACGCGCCGAACAGCAGCATCGCCACCAGCGCCAGCATCGCCACCCGGTACTCCGAGCCGCCCGGCATGTCCTGCGCCAGGTCCAGCACCAGGCCCACGAACAGCACGCCGAGCGCCGTCGCGGAGTGGCCGCCCGCGTTCGCCACGCCGGTCGCGGTGCCGACCCGGGACACCGGGTTGTAGTCCCGCACCAGGGCGAACGCCACCGCCGAAACCGGGCCGCCCAGGGCGAAGACCAGGAACGCCGTCGCGATCACCACCAGCGGCGGACGGCCTTCCGGCCAGCCCAGCAGCACCACCCAGGACAGGGCGTTGAGCACCAGGTAGCCCAGCACGATCCACATCCGGCACTCCGGGCGGCTGCCGATGAGCGCGCCCACCACGGGCCCGCCGACGACCTGCCCGATGATCAGCAGGCTGAGCATCACGCTCGCCGTCGCCGCCGGCACGCCCAGCCCGTTGACCAGGTACGGGAAGCCCCACAGCAGGGTCAGCGCGCCCGAGACGAACATCGTGCAGAAGTGCGCCCAGAACGCCAGCCGCGTGCCCGGCACCGACCAGGCCTCGCGCACCTGCTGGAACACCGCACCGCCGCTGCGCGCCTGCGCACCGCCGAGCGAAGCGTCCCGCACGACCGTCGAGGTCACCGCCGCGTAAGCCAGCGTCAACGCGCCCACCAGCAGGAACGTCGCCGTCCAGCCCATGTTCTGCAACGCCAGCGCGAGCGGGAACGTGGCCGCAACGCCACCCAGCGCCCCCAGTGCGCTGGACACCGTTGCCACCAGTGCGTAGCGGCGGGCGGAGAAGTGCGCCGCCACCAGCCGCAGGATGCTGACCCACATCAGCGCGTCACCGAGGCCCAGAACCGCGCGGGCGAGCAGGCCCATCGAGTAGGAATCGGCGAGGGCGAAGAGCATCTGCCCCGTGCCCAACAACAACACCGCTACGGTGATCACCTTCCGGGAACCGAAGCGGTCCACCAGCAATCCGGTGGGAATCTGCATGCCGGCGTAGATGCCGACCTGCAGGACCGTGAACGCGCTCAGCGCGGCCGGACCGACGTCGAACCGGTCGAGCGCCTGCGTTCCGGCGACCCCCAAGCTGCCCCTGTGAAATACCGCGGCGAGATAGGCGATCACCGCCGCGCTCCAGATCCACCATGCCCGACTCTCCGGTCGGTCGGCAGCCACGAAAGACCTCCTTGTTCAGTTCTGTGCAGCGAAAGTCGAAATCAAGATCATCGATGATCGATCGTTCACCGGGTTTGTCGTCGCGAGCCGACGCGGAGTTACGGGAAACGCACGTGCACTGCACCACACTTCGCGCGGACGTCCGTTTTCCCCACCAAGACCGGAAACCCGCACGATCATCCACTATGGACACTCGCCACCGGTGGTCCCTGGTCCGCAGTTTCAATTGAAACTGTGCGTCCACCGACGGGCACCCGCTGGCAGTTTCAATTGAAACTGTCGGATCAGAGCTCTGCGGCGACCTCGTCGAGGAGGCCGATCAGCCCGGCAAGCGCGGGGTTCGGATCGTCCGCCCGCCACACCAGCGCCAGCGGGATCGGCGGGGCGTCGTGCACCGGAACCAGCACCACCCCGGGAACCTTCAGGTGCGCGGCCGTCGACGGCACCAGGCTGACACCCGAACCCGCACCCACCAACGACAGGATCGTGTGGGTGTCCGGCGCTTCCTGCACGAAGTCCGGGCTGTAGCCGTGCCGCAGGCACGCCGCCTGCACCAGCTGGTTCACCACCGACCCCCGGTTGGTCGGGTAGCTGATGAACGACTCGCCCCGCAGGTCGTCCAACCCCAGCTGCCGGACGCGGGCCAGCCGGTGGTCCTCCGGTAGCGCCGCCGCCAACGGGTGCTGCTCCAGCTCCCGCACGCAGAGCCCCTCGGTCGGCACCGGCAGCCGCAGCAGCCCGGCGTCGACCTCGTGCTGGTTGATCTGGTCCACCAGTTCGCCGCCGTAGAGCGGGCTGAGGATGTCGAAGCGCACGTTCGGGTAGCGCTCGCGGAACTTCCGCACGATCAGCAGCATCACCCGGTACGACGTCTGGCCGCTGAAGCCCAGCCGCACCACGCCGATCTCACCCGCGGCCGCCTGCCGCGCCAGCCGGGGCGCGGCCTCGGCGGACTGCAGCGTCTTGCGCGCCTCGCGCAGGAACGCCTCCCCCGCCGCGGTCAGCGCCACCTGCCGCGTGGTGCGGCGCAGCAGCGCCACCCCGACCTCGTGCTCCAGGCGCTTGATCTGTTGCGATAGCGGTGGCTGGGACATGTGCAGCCGCACCGCGGCCCGCCGGAAGTTCAGCTCCTCCGCCACGGCGACGAATGCCTGCAGGTGGCGTAGCTCCACCGCTCCAACCTCCCGACAGCGAGCGCCTTTGCCCAGGTCAGCGCCGATTATGTCGCGCGACCGAATCAAACCTACCCGAATTTGGTGTTAGACGGAACACACCCGCTGACCTAGCGTCGAGGAACCGCGTTCGCGATGCGGCGGGCGCCGGGCCCCGTCCGCCGCATCGGCGAATCCTGCGGTGTCCCAACGGGTTTCGACCCGCCGAGCAGCGCGGCGGGTGCCCGCGGTCGGTGGAGACGGAGCCAGATTCGATGAGACGGCTTTCAGAGCAGGAAAGAATGGGGCGCAAGGCCGGGATCGCCTCGTTCGTCGGCACCAGCATCGAGTGGTACGACTTCTACATCTACGGCACCGCGTCCGCGCTGGTGTTCGGCAAGCTGTTCTTCCCCGTCGTGACGCCCGCGATCGGCGTCCTGGTCTCGTTCGCGACGTTCTGGGTCGGGTTCCTGGCCCGGCCGCTGGGCGGCATCGTCTTCGGCCACCTCGGTGACCGGGTCGGTCGCAAGAAGGCCCTGATCATCACACTGCTGCTGATGGGTTTCACCACCGTCGGGATCGGCCTGCTGCCCACCTACGCCACCATCGGCATCGCGGCGCCGATCTTGCTGGTGCTGCTGCGCGTCGTGCAGGGCCTGGCGGTCGGCGGCGAGTGGGGCGGCGCGGTGCTGATCGCGACCGAGCACGCGCCCAAGGGCCGCAGCATCATCTCCGGCTCGTGGGCGCAGCAGGGCTCGCCGTCCGGGCAGATCCTCTCCTCGCTGGCCTTCACCCTCGTCTCGCAGCTGCCCGACGAGTCTTTCTACAGCTGGGGCTGGCGGATCCCGTTCCTGGCCTCGGCGGTGCTGGTGGTGCTGGGGCTGGTGATCCGGCTGAGCATCGAGGAGTCGCCGCAGCTCACCAAGCTCAAGGAGACCGGGCAGACCGCGAAGTTCCCGCTGCTGGACACCTTCCGGCACCACACCGGGCTGGTGGTCCTCGGCGTCTTCGCCTGCGCGATCGTCTTCTCCGCCTCGTACTTCAAGAACACCTTCGCGGTGTCGTGGGCGACCAACGAGCTCGGCTTCCAGCGCGAGACGTTCATGACCGTGGTGCTCATCGCCAGCATCACCCAGTTCTTCGTGCAGCCCTTCGGCGCGGTGCTGGCCAGCAAGTACGGCGTCCGCAAGATCGTCACCATCCTGCTCGTCGCCGAGCTGCCGGTGATGCCGCTGATGTTCCTGCTGATCAGCACCGGCAGCTTCGCGTGGTCGGTGGTCGGCATGGTGCTGGCGACCGTCCCGCACGTGATGTTCTACTCGATCCTCGCCGGCGTGCTGGCCGACTCGTTCCCGGCCCGCGTGCGCTACACCGCCATCTCGCTGTCCTACGGCCTGGCCGGGACGTTGCTGGGCGGCACCACCCCGATGATCGGCCAGCTCCTGCTGACCGCCTCCGGCTCGATCCTGCCGGTGATCGGCTGGGCGCTGGTGACCGTGCTGATGTCGCTGATCGGCGTCCGAATCCTGTTGACCCGGTCCGCGCAGCGCGCGGACCGAGAAGCCGCCGAGCCCGCCGTGGCCGGGTGAGCGAATGGCTCGATAGCGGCTACCGCCGCTCGCAAGGCAAGACCTGGCGAAGGAGTGAGGAGAACGATGGACCCGAACGTGTTCGACGACGTGCTGCGCACGGTGCGCGACTTCGTCCGCAACGAGGTGGTGCCCGCCGAGGACGAGATCGACGAGACGAACGCGATCCCGCAGCGGGTGCGCGCGACCGCCGCCGAGATGGGGCTCTTCGGCTTCGCGCTGCCCGAGGAGTACGGCGGGCTGGGCCTGTCGATGAGCGAGGACGTCCGGCTGGCGATGGAGCTGGGCTACACGGTTCCGGCGTTCCGCTCGATGTTCGGCACCAACAACGGCATCGCCGGGCAGGTGATCGTCAAGTACGGCACGGAGAAGCAGAAGCAGGCGTGGCTGCCGCGGCTGGCCGCCGGCGAGGCGATCGCGTCGTTCGCGCTGACCGAGGACGGCGCGGGTTCGGACCCGAGCTCGGTGCGCACCAAGGCGGTTCGTGACGGCGACGACTACGTGATCTCGGGCGCGAAGCGGTTCATCACCAACGCGCCGCAGGCCGACCTGCTCGTCGTGTTCGCCCGCACCGACCAGGAAGCCGAGGCGCACAAGGGCATTTCGGTGTTCCTCGTCGAGACCGGCCTGGACGGGGTCCGGATCGGGCCGCCGAACGTGAAGATGGGCCAGGCCGGGGCGCACACCGCCGAGGTGTTCTTCGACGACGTGCGCGTGCCGGCCGAGGCGATCGTCGGCGGCCAGGAGGGCACCGGGTTCGCCGCGGCGATGTCGTCACTGACCCGCGGCCGCCTGCACATCGCGGCGATCTGCGTGGGGTTGGCGGGCCGGATCGTCGAGGAGTCGGTGCGCTACGCCGCCGAGGCCGAGCAGGGCGGCAAGCCGATCAGCCGGTTCCAGCTGGTGCAGGCGCTGCTGGCCGAGTCGCAGGCCGAGCTGTACGCGGGTCGGTCGATGGTCCTGGAGGCCGCCCGGGAGTACGACTCGGGTGCGGACACCCGGCTGGCGCCGTCGTGCGCGAAGTTGTTCTGCAGCGAGATGGTCTCCCGCGTCGCCGACCGCGCGGTGCAGGTGCACGGCGGCTCCGGCTACATGCGCGGTGTCCCGGTGGAGCGCTTCTACCGCGACTCGCGGGTGTTCCGGATCTACGAGGGCACCAGCGAGATCCAGAAGCTGATCATCGCCAAGCAACTGCTCCGCCAGATCTCCTGACCCGGTTCCCCGCAATTTCAATGGAAATCGAAGGTCCGATTTCCATTGAAATTGCGGCACCACCGGTCACCCGGGCACGGATCCAGGCCGAACGCGAACGATATTCGCTTCCCTTTGCTAGGAGGACTCTGTGGGCGCCGTCGACAACACGGCCATCCAGCGACTGCTGCATCCCCGATCGATCGCCATCCTGGGCGCCTCGGACAACCCGATCAAGTTGTCCGGCCGGCCCATCGAGCTGATGAAGCGGTTCGGCTACACCGGCCGGTTGCTGCCGATCAACGCGCGGCGCTCCGAGGTGCAGGGCCTGCCCGCCTTCCGCAGCCTCGACGACATCGACGGCGACATCGACCTGGCGATGGTGATGCTGCCCGCCGACAAGGTCGTCGACGGGGTGCGGGACTGCGCCAAGCGCGGCATCCCGGCGGCGATCGTCGGCGCCTCCGGCTTCGCGGAGGTCGGCGGGCGCGGCGAGGCGCTGCAGCAGCAGTTGCAGGACGTCATCGCCGAGACCGGCATCCGCGTGCTGGGCCCGAACTGCCTGGGTATGTTCAGCCTGCGGGACCGCGCGCTGCCCACGTTCACCTCGGCGATGGACGACGGCGGCGACCTGCGCGAGGGCCCGGTGTCCTTCGTCAGCCAGAGCGGCGCGTTCGGCACCTTCATCTTCAGCGCGGCGCAGGCCGCCGGGCTGGGCATCTCGCACTTCCTGAACACCGGCAACGAGGCCGACCTGTCGGTGGCCGAGGTGCTCGGCGGGCTGGTGGAGACCGACGAGACCAAGGTGCTGATGGCCTACCTCGAAGGCGTGCACCACGGCCGCGAGCTGCTGCAGGTGGCCCGCCGGGCGCACGAGCTGGACAAGCCGATCCTGGCGGTGAAGGTCGGCCGCTCGGAGGCCGGTGCGCGCGCCGCGCAGTCGCACACCGCGTCGCTGGCCGGCGAGGACGCCGTGTTCGACGGCGCGACCCGCCAGCACGGCATCGTCCGGCTGGACGGGATGGAACAGCTGCTGGACGCCGGCCTGGTGTTCGCCGACGGCAGGCGCACCCGCGGCAGACGGCTGAGCACGCTGTCGCTCTCCGGCGGCGCCGGAGTGCTGATGGCAGACCAGGCCAGCAGCAACGGCCTCCAGGTGCAGCCGTGGGACGAGGCGTGGCAGCGGCGGATGGCCGAGGTCATCCCGCCGTTCGGTTCGCCGCGCAACCCGGTCGACCTGACCGCCACGCTGATCAGCGACCCGGGCATGCTGCGCCGCGCCCTGGAGATCACCGTCGAGCACCCCGGCACCGACATGATCGCGGTGCTGCTGGGCAACTCCGACAACGCGTCCGGGCCGCTGATCGACGCGATCGAGCAGGCCTACCGCTCCACCGACCGGCCGCTGGTGGTGGTGTGGACCGGCGGCAGCGGGCGGCCGCGCCGGCGGCTGCAGGACCTGGGCATCCCGTGCTTCACCGACCCCGGCCGGGCGGCAGCCGCGCTGGGGAAGCTGGCCGACTTCAGCCTGCGCCCGCCGCTGCCGACGGCCGAGCGCCCGGACGACATCGACGACCAGGTTGTCCGCGGAATCCTCCGGGACGCCCGGCAGCAGGGCCGCGCCCAGCTCAACGAGTACGAGTCGAGCCGGTTGATCGCCGCCTACGGCGTGCCGTGCTCGGGGGCGTTCCCGGCCGACGACCCGGACTCTGCGGTGGCCGCCGCGCGGGACCTGGGCGGTCCGGTGGCGGTCAAGCTGCTGTCCGACCACATCGGGCACAAGTCCGACATCGGCGGGGTGCGGCTGGGCCTGACCGGTGACGCGACGATCCGCACGGCCGCCGCGGAACTGCTGGACATCGCGCGGGAGGCCGGCGATCCGGCGGCGCGGCTGCTGGTGCAGCGGATGGCCGGCGGCGACACCGAGCTCATCGTGGGCATCAAGCGCGACCCGGCCTTCGGTCCGGTGGTGGTCGTCGGGTTCGGCGGCGTGCTGGTGGAGGTCCTCGCCGACAGCCAGGTCGGCGTGGCGCCCCTGGACGCCGACGCGGCGAAGCGCCTGCTGACGTCCCTGCGCGGCAGCCGCCTCTTCGGCGAGGTCCGCGGCAAACCCGCGCGGGACCTCGACGCCGCAGCGGACGTGGTCGCCCGGCTGTCCTGGCTGGCCCACGACCTGGCGGACGACATCGCGGAGCTCGACGTGAACCCGCTGCTGCTGGACCAGGTGGGCGAGGGCGTCGTCGCGGTGGACTGCCTGGCGGTGCTGACGAAGCCCGAGAAGTGAGTGCGGTGCCGCAATTTCAATGGAAATCGCGGCCCGGCACGGCGCCGAGAACCAAGGAAGGTACGGAGATGACTGAAGTGACGCCCCTTGCCGGGGCGGCGCCCGAGGCGGTGTTCCGCGACGGCCTGACGGCCGGTGAGTTGCGGTTCCAGCGCTGCGGCAAGTGCGCGGCGGCGGTGTTCCAGCCGCGCGTGCTGTGCCCGGCGTGCGGCAGCGACGAGTTGGACTGGGAACGCAGCAGCGGCCTCGGGACCGTCTACTCGACGACCGCGGTGCGCGGGCGCGAGGGGATGCACAACGTCTCGTTGATCGACCTCGACGAGGGCTTCCGGATGATGTCGCGCGTCGACGACGTGGATGCAGATCAGGTCGTCATCGGCACCCGCGTCGAATTCACCACGGTCGAGCAGGACGGGGCACCGGTGGCGGTGTTCCGGGCCGAATCCGCCGCCGCGCGTGACGACCGACCGGGTGCGGGTGTCCCGCAGGACAAGGAGCAGTCATGACGTTGCGCGGCACCACGGCGGTCGTCGGCGTTGCCGAGTCGGACCTCGGCCAGGTCGCGCCGGGCCTGACCCCGCTGGACCTGGTCGGGCAGGCGACGGTGCGGGCGCTGGCCGACGCGGGCATCCAGAAGTCCGAAGTGGACGGTCTGTTCACCGCGTCGTCCTACTACCCGATGTCGGGCATGGACACCGCCGAATACCTCGGCATCCGGCCGAAGTACGTCGACGGGTCGACGATCGGCGGCAGCTCGTTCGTCTCGCACCTGCTGCACGCCGCGGCGGCGATCAACGCCGGGGTGATCTCGACGGCGCTGATCGTCTACGGCAGCACCCAGCGTTCCGATGGCGGCCGGCTGGTGTCGCCGTCGAAGGCGAACCCGTTCGAGGCGCCGTACCGCGCGCGGCACCCGATCAGCATGTACGCGATGGCGACGGCGCGGCACATGCACCAGTACGGCACCACCCGCGAGCAGCTGGCGGACGTGGCGGTCGCGGCGCGGCAGTGGGCGCAGCTGAACCCGGTGGCGTTCGCCCGCGACCCGCTGACCCGCGAGGACGTGCTGGCCGCGCGGATGATCAGCGATCCGCTGACCAAGCTGGACTGCTGCCTGGTCACCGACGGCGGCGGCGCGGTGGTGCTCACCGGCGCCGAACGCGCCCGGCAGCTGCCCGGCAAGCCGGTGTTCCTGCTCGGCGCGGGCGAGGCGACCTCGCACCGCAGCATCTCGGCGATGCCCGACCTGACGGTCACCGCGGCCGCCGAATCGGGCGGCCGCGCCTTCGCGATGGCCGGGCTGTCCCCGCAGGACGTCGACGTGGTCGAGCTCTACGACGCGTTCACCATCAACCCGGTCCTGTTCCTGGAAGACCTCGGGTTCTGCGAGAAGGGCGAAGGCGGCGCGTTCGTCGCCGAGGGCCGGATCGCGCCGGGCGGGAAGCTGCCGGTGAACACCAACGGCGGCGGGCTGTCGTACTGCCACCCCGGCATGTACGGGATCTTCACCATCATCGAGGCGGTGCGGCAGCTGCGCGGCGGATGCGGAGCCCGGCAGATCGAAGGCGCCGACGTCGCGCTGGCCCACGGCAACGGCGGCGTGCTCTCCAGCCAGGTCACGGCGATCTTCGGCACCGAACGCACCCTGTGAACGACCGACCACAGTAGACGGTCCGGCACTTCCCGCAGTTTCAATTGAAACTGCGCGGGTGCACGGCACGTCCGGGCGTATCGGGGGGACGCCCGGACGTGTCCCACCGGCATGGGACAGCACTAGGAGGATTTGCAGATGTTGCAGGACAAGGTCGCCGTCATCACCGGCGGCGCCAAGGGCATCGGGTTCGCCATCGCGGAGAACTTCGTCGCTCAGGGCGCGAAGGTCGTGCTCGCCGACATCAACGCCGACCACGCCCAGGAATCCGCGGACAAGCTCGGCGGCAAGGGCACCGCGCTCGGCGTGGCCTGCGACGTCACCGACCCGGACGCCGTGCAGGCGGCGATCGAGGCGGCCACCGGCGAGTTCGGCTCGCTGGACGTCATGGTGAACAACGCAGGCATCACCCGCGACGCCACCATGCGCAAGATGACCCTCGACGACTTCGAGGCGGTCCTCGACGTGCACGTCAAGGGCGCCTGGCTGGGCACCCGCGCCGCGGCCGCGGTCATGCGCGAGCAGGGCAGCGGTTCGATCGTGAACATCTCGTCGATCTCCGGCAAGGTCGGCATGATCGGCCAGACCAACTACAGCGCTGCCAAGGCGGGCATCGTCGGACTGACCAAGGCCGCCGCCAAGGAGGTCGCGCACCTGGGCGTGCGGGTCAACGCGGTCCAGCCGGGCCTGATCCGCACCGACATGACGGCGGCGCTGCGCGAGGACGTGTGGAACGCCAAGCTCAAGGAGATCCCGATGCAGCGCGCGGGCGAGCCGGATGAGGTCGCCAACGTGGTGCTGTTCCTGGCCTCCGACATGTCGTCGTACATGACCGGCTGCGTCCTGGAGATCACCGGCGGCCGCCACATCTGACGCCGCACACCGACGAGGGCGCCGCCTCCTGCGCGAGGCGGCGCCCTTTCGCTGCTCAGCCGCGCAGCTTGACCGGGAGCCCGGTCAGCCTGCTGCTCAGGAGGCCGCCGATGCCGGTCTGCCGGAGCTCGCCGAACGGGACCGCGAGGCGGGCGTCGGGGAAGTCGGTCCGCAGCACCGAAGCCACGGCGCGCAGTTCGAGCTGGGCGAGCTGCGCGCCGATGCAGAAGTGCGGCCCGGCGCCGAAGGACAGGTCGGGGCCGGCTGGGCGGGCCGGGTCGGTGTTGATCCCCAGGACGTCCACGAGCACGGGCGCCCGGGCGGGCAGCCGCGCACCGGCCAGCTCGACCTCCTCGGTGGTGAACCGCCAGAGCGTGAACGGCGCGGGCGGGTGCATCCGCAGCGTGTCGCGGACCAGTTCGTCGACCGCCTCCTCGTCCGCTGGGATCCGGTGCGCGCCGTCCGCGAGCAGGCGCGCGATCAGGAAACCGAGGGCCGCGTCGGTGGTGAGCTGTCCGGCGAAGATCAGTCCGAACAGGTGGTACCGCAGCTGGTCCCGGGTGGTCCCCGGGGCGACCCGGTCGCGCAGCTCGGCGGCGAATCCCCTGCTGTCGTCCCGGATTCCGTCCTCCGCGAGCTCCGAGAGCTCAGCGATCGCCCTCCCCTGCGCGCCCGGCTCGGCGCTGAACATCAGCCGGCAGGCGTCGGTTGCGCGGTCGAGGTGGTCGAGCGGAACGCCGAGCAGGTCCAGCAGGACGGTGAGCGGGTAGCGGGTGGTGAAGTCCGCCACCAGGTCGACGTCCGCGCCGCCGGCGGCGAGCTCGGCGAGCAGTTCCCGGGCGATCGCATGGATCCGGTCGGAGTGCTGGTGGATCCGCTTCGCCGCGAAGATCGGTGCGTGCGCGCGCCGCAGCTCGGCGTGCTCCGGCCCGTCGAGGGTGGTGAGGGACGGCTGTTCGGCGGCGGTCCGTTCGAGCCCGGCGCGCTGCGGATCCCAGTCCAGGGGCGCGAATGCGGGGTCCTTGACTATTCGCGGGTCGACGAGAACGGCGCGCGCCAGCGCGTCGTCGGTCACTATCCACGCTCGCCCTCCGGCGGGCGCGTCCACCTGGACGATCGGCCCGGCCGAGCGCAGCGCGGCACGCGCGGGATCCGGCTCGTCCAGGCCGCGGACGAACGGGGCGAACGGGTCTACGCCATCGGGGTGCGGCGCGTTGGTCATCGGGCTCTCCACGAGGTCTACCAACTAGCTTCATCAACAAATTACTTCATGGTGAAGCTAAAGTTGGTAGGGTTGGATTGTCAACGCACCAACCACGGCAACGACGCGGGAGAGCGAACGACCCATGACCGAGGCACGGCAACCCGACGACACCGCAGCGCGCAGCGCGCGCCTCCTGGACGGCCTCCGGAGCTTCGGCGCGAACTACACCGACCTCACCGGCCGCTTCGCGACGTGGCTCGGGCTGCATTCGACCGATGCCGCCGCCCTGGTGGAGATCCTCTACGCCGAGGACAAGGGAACCCCGCTGTCGCCGACCCGCCTCAGCGAACGCCTCGCGCTGACCACCGGCGCGACCACGAACCTGCTGAACCGCCTGGAAAAGCTCGGGCACATCGTCCGCACCCGCGAGCACGCCGACCGGCGCAAGGTGACCCTGCGCAGCAGTGCGCGCATCGAGGATCCCGCGCGCGAGTTCTTCGGCCCCTTCAGCGAGCGCTTCAACGCCCTGGTCGCGCAGTACCCACCGGAGCAGCTGGAACAGTTCGAGAGCTTCCTCGACCAGCTGTGCGCCACGATGGGCGAACCGCCGGACGCGGCGGAGTAGTCGCGGGTCAGTCGCGGGGCGCTTCGTCGACGTCGGCGAGTTCGGCGAGGATCGCGCTGGTGTGCTGGCCGACCTCCGGGATCGGATCCATGCGCGGCTCCCGGCCCGCGACGGTCACCGGCGGCAGCAGGGTGCGCAGCGGCCCGGCGGGCGAGTCGACCTCGCGCCACCGGTCGCGGGCGGCCAGCTGCGGGTGGTCGGCGAACTCCGCCATAGTGCGCATCCGCGCGTTGGCGATGCCGACCTCCTCCAGGCGGGCTTCGATGTCCGCGCTGCTCAGCTTCGCGAACACGGCCTCGATGACCGCCTTCAGCTCGGCGACGTTCTCGACGCGCTTGGGGTTGGCGTCGAACCGGGGATCGGCGGCCAGTTCCGGCCGGTCGAGCACCTGCTCGCAGAACTTCACCCACTCCCGCTCGTTCTGCACGCCGAGGAACACCTGCGCCCCGTCACCGGCCGCGAACGGGCCGTACGGCGCGATGGCCGCGTGCCGCGCGCCGGCGCGCTTCGGCGCGGTGCCGCCGTATGCCGCGTAGTAGTACGGAAAACCCATCCACTCGCCCAGCGCGTCGAACAGCGAGACCTCGAACGCCGTTCCCTTCCCGGTGCGCTCGCGCTCGTACAGCGCCGTGAGCACGCCGCTGTAGGCGTACATGCCGCCGGCGATGTCCGCCGTGGAGATCCCCGTCTTGGCCGGTTCGGCCTCGCTGCCGGTGATGGAAACGAGCCCCGTCTCGCACTGGATCAGCAGGTCGTAGGCCTTCTTGTCGCGGTAGGGGCCGGAGCTGCCGTAGCCGGAGAGGTCGCAGACGATCAGCCGCGGGTGCTTCGCCGTCAGCTCGGCCGCCCCGAGCCCGAGCCGCGCCGCCGCACCCGGTGCGAGGTTCTGCACGAACACGTCCGCGGTCGCCAGGAGCTTGTCCATGATCAGCCGGTCGGCCAGTTCCTTCAGGTCGAGCGCGATGCTCTCCTTGTTCCGGTTGAGCCAGACGAAGTGACTGGCCAGGCCCTTCACCGAGGTGTCGTAGCCGCGGGCGAAGTCGCCCGTCGGGCGCTCGACCTTGATCACCCGGGCGCCCAGGTCGGCCAGTTGCCGGGTCGCGAACGGGGCGGCGACGGCCTGCTCCAGCGACACCACGGTCACGCCTTCCAGCGGAAGCATCGACCCTCCAGGCGAGTATTTGTACGGCCAATTGCCCGCCAACATTGCCCCGCCCGACCAAAAGTTGTCAATGCCCACGATCACGCCGCCCAAGAAAAATGGCCGTACATATGCGCCGGACCGAGCGAGACCTCCAGCGGCTGGTGAGGCCGCGCAGCAAGCCGCCTTCGCCGATGCCCGGCGGCTGCTGCACGGCCTGGACGCCGATGGTGTGTAAGCCCGTCAGGTGAGGTGGCGGCGGAGGAAGTCGAGGGTTCTCGGCCAGGCCGTTCGGGCCGAATCTTCGTGGTACGCCGCCGGGTTCTGGTCGTTGAAGAACGCGTGTCCCGCCGGGTAGACGTGGATCTGCGGGCGGACTTCGGACTGCTGCTGGATCTTGTCGCGCAGTTCCGCTACCGCGTCCATGCTGATGGATCGGTCGTATTCGCCGAAGTGGCACAGCATGGGTGCCGTCAGTCCCGCGAAGTCCGTGTCCGTCACCGACGGCAGGCCGTAGAACGGCACCACCGCGCCGACCCGGTCGCCCTGCTGGGCGGCGAGCACGATCGCGAACTTGCCGCCCATGCAGAACCCGACCGCCCCGACCGCCGAGCCCGTCACCGAGTCGTGCGCCAGCAGGTAGTCGACCGCGCCGGAGAGGTCCCGCGCCGCCTGGTCGACAGGCAGCTCCTGCATCAGCCGCGCCGCCTCCTGCGCGTCGTGCGTGGTGTGCCCGCCGTAGAGATCGGGCGCCAGCGCGACGAATCCCTCCGCCGCCAGCCGGTTCGCGATGTCGGCGACGTGGTCGGTGAGCCCCCACCACTCCTGGATCACCACCACGCCGGGGCCAGAACCGGACGGCGTCGCCAGGTAACCGTGCGCCGTGCGCCCGTTGCTGGCGAAACTGACGTTCTGGTGCGGATTCGTCACGCTGGTACTCCTTCGTCCGGCCGACCCCGACCGGCCCATCGTCGCGCTCGGCCGGGCTGATCGCACACGGTCACACCGCGCCGCCGGGCGAACCGCCCGGCGAAGATCGGCAACGTACCGAGGACCGGCGGCACCTGCCAAGGCCCGACCCGGTGATCCGCGACGGGGTCAGACGAGGACGCCCGCGATGGTGGCGCTGAGCAGGTTCGCGAGGGTCGCAGCCATGATCGCCCGGACGCCGTCCTTCGCGATCCAGCCGCGGCGGCTGGGAACCAGGCTGCCCAGGCCGCCGAGCAGGATCGCCAGCGAACCGAAGTTGGCGAACCCGGTCAGCGCGAAGGTGATGATGGTGGCGCTCTTCTCGCTGAACTGCCCGATCTGCGGGCCGAAGTCGGCGAACGCGACGAACTCGTTGATCACCAGCTTCTCGCCGACGAACCCGCCGGCGGCGACCGCCTCGTGCCACGGCACGCCGATCACCCACATCAACGGCGAGAACAGGTAGCCGAGGATCTGCTGGAGCGTGAGGTCGGGCAGCCCGAACAGCCCGCCGACGCCGCCCACGATCAGGTTGACCAGCGCGATCAGCGAGACGAACGCGAAGAGCATCGCGCCGACGTTCATCGCCAGCTTGAGGCCGTCGGCGGCGCCGCCGGCGGCGGCATCGATGATGTTGCGCGGCTTCTCCTCCGCCTCGGCCTCCACGGCGATCTTCGTCGCGACGGCCGCCTCCGCCTGGCCTTCGTCCTCGGCGGAACCGGCCGAGCCGGCCTCTGCCGGGGCGGACTCAGCCGCACCGGCCTCGGCCGGGGCGGGCTGCTCCTTCGCCGCGGGCATGACGATCTTCGCCATCAGCAGACCGGCGGGCGCCGCCATGAAGCTCGCCGCGATCAGGTTCTCCAGCTTCGCGCCGAGCATCGCGTAGCCGACCATCACGGTCCCCGCCACCGTCGCCAGCCCGCCGACCATCACCGCGAAGAACTCCGAGCGGCTCATGCTCTTCAGGTACGGCCGGATGGTCAACGGCGCCTCGGTCAGGCCGAGGAAGATGTTCGCGGTCGAGTTCAGCGACTCCGGCCGGGTGGTGCCCAGCACCTTCTGCAGGCCGCCGCCGATGATCCGCACCACCCACTGCAGGACGTTCAGGTGGTAGAGCACCGCGGTCAGCGCCGAGATGAAGATGATGATCGGCAGCACCTGGAAGGCGACGACGGTGCCCTGCGACGGCAGGATCGGCCCGACCATGAACTCGATGCCCTCGGTCGAGGAGCTGATCACCTTCTGGACGCCGTCGGCGACGGCGCTGAGCACCTGCTTGCCGAGGTCCCAGCGCAGCACGATCACCGCGAAGGCGATCTGGATCAGCAGCGCACCGATCACGGTGCGGGGGTTGATCGCGCGCCGGTCGGTCGACAACGCGAACGCGAGCAGCAGCACCACCAGCATGCCGCCGATTCCCCACAGGACCTGCACCTGAACCGCCCCTCCCGGTGCCGCCGCGAGAATCCGCGGCGGAGTACTCGAACGCCGGAATTCTCGCTTCCCGCGAATTCCAACGACGAGGCGGGCGGCCGCTCCAGGCCGGGCGCGCAACCGGTCGATCACGGTCCGTCACGCCCGGCCAGCCGGTCAGCGGTCGGCGAGCAGCGGGATCGACCGGCGGCGTCCCCAGGCGATCACCAGGAACAGCAGCACCAGGGCGAACGGCATGAGCGCGACGACCGGCCCGTCGAGCACGAACACCTGGGTGATCGTGGCGCCGACCATGACGCCAGCGAGGCCGAGCGCCGCCAAGCCGGCCAGCCGGGGCACGAGCAGGCCGATGGCGCCCAGCAGTTCGAGACCGCCGGTCAGGTATCGGAACCACTGCCCGAGCCCGATCAGGTCGAACATCTGCACCGCCGTCGGGTCGCCGAGGAGCTTCGGGGCCGAGGCGAGCACGAAGAACGCCGCCAGGAGGATCTGGAGCACCCAGAGCGCGACGTTCGCGCCCCGCCGCTGGGAAACCGCCGCATTCGAACCGATCGTCATGACTGGCACGCCCTCTCCACACCGGATGGAAGTGTTCGCTACTCCCATAGACCGGGGGTGCGACGAGAACTCATCGGTGCCGGGCGGCAAGCCTCGACCCGATCCAGGTCCCGATGCCGGACCCGGCTCAGGAGCGCGACGGTTGTTCCTTCGGGATGAGCCGCGTGAAGAACAGCGAGATCCCGGCGATGAGCGCGAGCACTGCGTCGGCTGCACGCAGGGCCTGCAGCCGCGCGGCTGCGTTCTCCTGCACGATCGCGGAAGCGGCGCCCGGCGGCAATCCGGTCGCGGCGAGGGCCTGTTCCAGGGCGGCGTCGGACAGGAAGGGGGCACCGCTGACGAGCTCGACCTCGGCTTGGGAGGTCACCTGGGGCGGCACGCTCGGGTTCTGGCTGATGCCCTGCAGGAACGATGTGGTCAGGGCAGCGATGAGCACCGAACCGGCCAGCGCGGTGCCGACCGACACGCCGAGGTTCGTGGCGGTGTTCTGGAGACCACCGACCTCGCCGGTCTGTTCGTCCGGGACCGCGGAGACGGTCACGCTGCCCAACTGCGAGGCCAGCGAGCCGATGCCGAGCCCGGCCAAGAGCATGGGCACGGTCGTGACTTCGGGGCCCGCACCGAGCTCGAGTGCCGCCAGCAATGCCACCAGCCCGCCGAAGAGGGCGACCAGACCCCACTGCACCACGCGACGCGGTGATGCATCCGGCCACACCTTCGGGATGCCGACCGCGGCGAGGAGCAGGGTGATGGACAGCGGCAGCAGGCGCGCGCCGGTCTGCAGAGCGGTGAGTCCGAGGGAAACGGACAGGAACAGGGGCACGATGAAGAACAACCCGGCCTGCAAGAGGAACTGGAAGAAGAAGATCGTCAATCCCCCGCGAAGCTGCCGATCGCGCAGCATGGCGGGGGCGACGAGCGGTTCGAGGCCGTGCGCCACGCGCCTGCGCTCGCACGCGAGGAACAGCTGGAGCACGAGCATGCCGGCCAAGATCAGCCAGAGGGTGGCGGAGACGCCCAGCAGAGCCGGTGCGCCCGGCTTGGGCGCCACCCATCCCCAGCTGCTCGAACGCAGCACCGCGTAGACGACCAGCCCGAGACCCGCCGCGGACAGCACCGTGCCGACGAGATCGAAATCCGGGCGGCGGTGCGGCGGCGCGTCCGCCACGCGGCGTGCGAGAAGGACGATCACGATCACGATCACGACCTCACCGGCGAAGACCCACCGCCACGAGAAGTACGTGGTCACGAGGCCGCCGACGAGCGGCCCCACGGCGACGGCTATCGCGCCGGCGGACGCCACGAGCCCGTACGCCCGCGGCCGCTGGGCCTGCTGGAAGTTCGCGGCCACGAGCGCGACGATCGCCGGCATGATGAGCGCGGCGCCCAGCCCTTCCAGCAGGGACCAACCGAGGATCAGCACTCCCAGGCCGGGGGCGAGCGAAGTGGTCAGGGAGCCACAGCCGTAGATCACGCAGCCGACGGTGAACGCGCGGCGTCGGCCGATCAGAGTACCGATCTTGCCGCCGGTGATCATGAACATCGCCATCACCAGGGCGTAGAGCGTGATGGCGGCCTGGATGCCGCTCACCGTCGTGCCGACGTCCTCGGCGACCGTCGCGATGGACACGTTCATCACCGAGGTGTCCAGCGTCATCAGGAACTGCCCGACCGCCAGAGTTCCCAGCACCGTCCCGCCGCCGGTCCCCCTCCTCGCCTGCATGCGGTAATCATCTGCGGAGGACGACGTCGCGGCAGCGCGACCCAGTTCGAATGATCAAGGGCGGCAAGGGAGTTCGCGCCGGATCAGTCGGCGACGACCTGCTCCAGCACGGTGGTGAACGCCTCGCGGTCCACGCTCGCCGGGTCCTGCGCGAGCCATCGCCCGATCTCCCGCACGAACTGCGCCGGGGTCATCGGCGACACCGGATCGCCGTCCTGCTCGACGGTCGTGACGTCACCGGCACGACTCGGGTAGATCAGGACCACGCCGCGCACCTCGACGTCGGGCAGCAGCTCGGCGAAGGCGTCGACGCCTTCCGGCAGCCGGGTCGCGCCGCCGCGGAAGAGGTGGCCGTTGCGCCACAACTCGCCGTCCTCGTCGGCGGTGTAGTGGCCGGGCAGCCAGCTCTTGGACTCCACGAGCACCAGCCGGCGCCCGCACAGCACCGCGTGGTGCACGTCCTCGAACACCGAGTCGGGCCAGGCCAGGCCGTGGAACACGCGCACGCCCGGCAGCCGGGTCAGGTACTTCGCGCACAGCTCGGCGGTCAGCTGCTGCGCGCGCTCGTGCTGCGCGTCGGGCAGGCCGAAGATCCGGCGGCCGCCGAACTCGGAGACGAACGACCGATCGATCCGGTGGGCCCGGATGTGCCGCCGCAGCAGCAGCACGATCACCACGCCGGATGCCACCAGCAGGGACAGCCAGGCGGCCAGCAGCATCGCGGTCAGCTCGACGGCGAGCCCGGCCAGCAGCAGCATCGACCAGCCGCCGACCAGCGCCAGCGTCGGCGCCCGCTCCGGGCCGGTGACCGGCAGGTAGCGGACCCGGGCGCCCGGGTCGACGGTGTCCCACCAGGAGATGTCGTCCAGGCGCAGCCGCGGGACCTTGGGCACGTAGTCCGGGTCTTCGCCGAAATCCCGCCGCCGGCGCCGTTGCGGCCCTCGCGGCCGGCGCGCGGGCTCGTCGACGCGGTCGTAGTCGGCGCGGCGCACCGGATCGTTGAGCGTCTCGTAAGCCTCCTGCAGCAACCGGAAGGTTCCTGCGGTGCCGCCGACATCGGGGTGCATGCTGCGTGCCAGCGACCGGTAGGCGGACTTGATCTCGGCTGCCGTCGCGTCGCGGTTCACGCCCAGCAGCTCGTAATAATCGACCCCGCGCACGGCCCTCCCGCCTCCCACCACTGCGCGGTCATGATAGGGCTTGCGCGGAATTCAAGATCACCCGCGTCAGGTGTTTTCGTCGGCGAGCTCGGCGATTTCCTGCCCCTGGGCGACTTCGGTGCCGTCGGCGAGCAGGAACCGGGTCACGGTTCCGGCGGCGGCCGACTTGACGGGGTTGAAGGTCTTCACCGCTTCGATCACCGCGATGGTCTGGCCGGGATCGACGTGGCCGCCCTCGCGCACGTACGGGTCGGCCTCCGGGGCCGGGCGCCGGAAGAACACGCCTGACTGCTGTGCCTTGACAGTGGACATACCCGGTACCGTGCGCCTTCCCCGGCCGGGTCGCCAGTCGCGCGGCCCTGAAAGCGAAAAAACCCGCTGACCTCCCGGTCAGCGGGCTCTTCCACGCGGGCGGCCGAGACGGCTGGCGCCGTCCCTCCCTTTTGACCACCCGGGACAGCCGCGCGGTCTGAGGTGGCGCCTTGGACCGGCACGGCTAGTTCTGCGGTCGTACGCCGGGGCGACGGGCCGTGGAGCGGGGATGCTCCGGCGACCCACCCGGCACCGCCAGGTCGTTCGCCAGCGGGCGCTGGGGCCCACCGATGCCGCTGCCACCTTAGCCGATGTTCCCGGCTCCGCGGGGAGAAACGTGACCCAGCGCTCCTCACGCGCCACATTCCACACACCGGACGCGTGCGGCACACGGGGTCGGCGAATTCGCGATCCGCCTCAACGCGACACAGATCGGTCCACAGCGGACAGTGCCCAATTCCGGCAGGCAACTAAATGATCTTCGGGACCGAACCCTGCCATTCCGCGCAACCGAAAAGGTATTCGAACATTTCGGACATGTATCGGAAAAGCAGCCCAAACCCGCCGAAAACGATCGCATCGACCCAGGTCAACAGCGTGTCGCAGGGTTCACAACCATTTGACATGAAGGTGAGCCTTACCTATGTTCTCCATGCCTCGCCGGTCACCGAACAAGGAAGATGCGAATGCTATTCAGTAATGCGTTGATCGGACTGCGGGAAGGGCTGGAGGCCGTTCTCGTGGTCAGCATTCTGGTCGCATTCCTCGTCCGGACCGATCGCCGCCGCGCGCTGCCGCAGGTTTGGCTCGGGGTCGCCGCGGCGGTCGCGCTCTCGGTGGCCCTCGGAGCGGTGCTCACCTACACCGCGGCGACGCTCAGCTTCGAGGCGCAAGAAGCCTTCGGCGGGATCGCCTCGATCATCGCGGTCGCCTTCGTCACCGGCATGATCTTCTGGATGCGCCGCGCCGGCCGCACCATGGCCGCCCAGCTGCGCGGTCAGCTCGACGAGGCGCTGCGGCTCGGCCCGGTCGCCGTCGCCACCGTCGCGTTCCTCTCGGTCGCGCGGGAGGGCATGGAGACCGCGGTGTTCTTCTTCTCCAGCGTCCAGTCCGCCGGCGGCGGCACCGTGCTGCCGCTGGTCGGTTTCCTGATCGGCATCGCGATCTCGATCCTGCTCGGCTGGCTGCTCTACGCCGGGGCGATCAAGGTCAACCTGTCGAAGTTCTTCACCGTCACCGGCGTGCTGCTGGTCTTCGTCGCCGCCGGGGTCTTCGCCTACGGCGTGCACGACCTGCAGGAGGCCGGGATCCTGCCCGGCCTGAACGCGCTCGCGTTCGACGTCAGCAACATCATCCCGCCGACGTCCTGGTACGGCGCGCTGCTGAAGGGGATCTTCAACTTCTCCCCGCAGACCACCGTGCTCGAGGCCGTCGTCTGGGCCGGCTACGTCGCGATCGTCCTCCCGCTGTTCCTCCGCCCCCACCGCCCCGCCGAAACCCGCACCGGAGACGCCAAGTGAACCTCAAAGCCCGCACCCTGGTGCCCGCGCTCGGCGCGGTCCTGCTCGCGGCCGGATGCGCCGGCCAGCCCGGCGGCGGCGCGCCCGGCGCGATCACCGTCGAGGCCTCCGATGACGCCTGCAAGCTGTCCGCGACCTCCGCCGCGGCCGGCACGATCCGCTTCGACATCACCAACAAGGGCAGCCAGGTCACCGAGTTCTACCTCTACGACGAGGGCGGCCGGATCGTCAGCGAAGTCGAGAACATCGGCCCCGGCCTGAGCCGCCAGCTCGTCGCCGAGGTGCCGCAGGGCGGCAAGTACACGACCGCGTGCAAGCCCGGCATGAAGGGCGACGGCATCCGCGGCGAGTTCACCGTGACCGGCTCCGCCGCGCCGCAGGGCGGTGCCGCGGCGCAGGCCGTCACCGAGTACAAGCAGTACGTGGACGGGCAGGCCGACGAGCTCAAGGCCAAGACCGCCCAGTTCGTCGCCGCCGTGAAGGCCGGTGACGTGGCGCAGGCCAAGCAGCTGTACGCGCCGGCCCGGCTGCCGTGGGAGCGCATCGAACCGGTCGCGGAGAGCTTCGGCGACCTGGACCCGAAGATGGACGGCCGGGAGGCCGACCTGGAGCCCGGCCAGGCGTTCACCGGTTTCCACCGGCTGGAGAAGGACCTCTGGGTCACCGGCCCGCAGCCGGACACCCCGGCGATCGCCGACCAGCTGCTCGCCGACGTCGACCAGCTCGTCGCGCAGACCCGCACCGTGGAGCTGACCCCGGCGGGCATCGCGGGCGGCGCCAAGGAACTGCTCGACGAGGTCGCCACCGGCAAGGTCACCGGCGAGGAGGAGATCTTCTCGCACACCGACCTGTGGGACTTCCAGGCCAATGTGGACGGTGCGAAGCAGGTCGTCGCCGTGCTGCGCCCCGTGCTGGCCGAGAAGGATCCGCAGCTGGTGGCCACCCTCGACGAGAAGTTCGCCGCGGTGGACGCGCTGCTGGCGCGCTACCAGGTCGGCGACGGGTTCCGGCTCTACACCGAGCTGAGCCCGGAGCAGGTCAAGGAGCTGGCGGCGGCCGTGGACGCGCTCGGCGAGCCGCTGAGCAAGACCGCGGGCGTGGTGGCGCGATGACCGGAGTCTCCCGCCGCAGGCTGTTCGGGCTGGCCGGAGCGGGTGTCGCCGTCGCGGGAGCGGGCGCCGGGGCGGGATATGTCGTGGGCAGCCCCGGCGACGAGGCGGCGACGGTGCCGTTCCACGGTCCGCACCAGGCGGGCATCGTCACGCCGGCCCAGGACCGCATGCACTTCGTCGCCTTCGACGTGACCACGACCGACCGCGCCGAGCTGGTCGCGCTGCTGCGCGACTGGACCCGGGCCGCGGAGCGGATGACCGCCGGGCAGGAGGCGGTCGCGGACGGGGCGGTCGGCGGGCACGCCGAGGAGCCGCCCGGCGACACCGGGGAGGCGCTCGGCCTGCCCGCGTCCGCGCTGACGCTGACCATCGGCTTCGGGCCGTCGCTGTTCGACGGGCGCTTCGGCCTCGCCGACCGCCGTCCCCCGGCCCTCGTCGACCTGCCGCACTTCCCCGCCGACGCCCTCGACCCGGCGCGCAGCGGCGGCGACCTGTGCGTGCAGGCCTGCGCCGACGACCCGCAGGTGGCGGTGCACGCGGTGCGCAACCTGGCGCGCATCGGGTTCGGCAAGGTCGCGGTGCGCTGGTCGCAGCTCGGATTCGGCCGGACCGCCACGACGTCGCGCACCCAGAGCACGCCGCGCAACCTGTTCGGCTTCAAGGACGGCACCAACAACCTGAAGGCCGAGGACACCGCGGAGCTGGACCGGCACGTGTGGGCCCAGCCCGGCGACGGTCCGCAGTGGATGACCGGCGGCACCTACCTGGTGGCGCGGCGGATCCGGATGCACATCGAGACCTGGGACCGGACGTCGCTGGGCGAGCAGGAGACCATCGTCGGCCGCACCAAGGGCAGCGGCGCACCGCACGGCGCGGCCGGCGAGTTCGACCGGGTGGACCTGCAGGCCCGCGGCCCGGACGGCGAGCTGCGCATCGCGGAGGACTCGCACATCCGGCTCGCCGCGCCCGAAACGCACGGCGGCGCGCGGATGTTGCGCCGCGGCTACAACTTCACCGACGGATCGGACGGCCTGGGGCGGCTGGACGCCGGGCTGTTCTTCGTGTGCTTCAACCGCGATCCGCGCACCCAGTTCATCCCGGTGCAGCGCCTGCTGTCCAAGAAGGACCTGATGATGGAGTACCTCCAGCACAACGGCTCGGCGATCTTCGCCTGCCCGCCGGGCACCCGGCCCGGCGGCCACTGGGGCGAGTCGCTGTTCGGTTCCTGATCCCGGACATCGGGCGTTGAATGGCGGAATCCGCATCGCGGGCCGAAAGTCTCTGGCCCCGCAGGTGAAACGGGTAGCACGCTGCGGGATGGAACCCGGAGCTGCGGGATTCCCAGGTGCTGGATCGCGGCGCCAGCCGATTTCCGGTCGTTCGCCCGCAGATGGGGATCCGGGCAACCAACGACGATCGAGCCTCCGCAACCTGGCCGGGAGGCAACCCCAACCCCGCCGAAGAGTCCGGCTGCGGAGGCTCGGGAAGAAGGTCGGCCATGAACAACAGGTGCGTCAGAACGATTGCGGCATTGGGCATATCGGCGGCCCTGGCCGGTGGGGGGTTCGCCATCGGCACGACCGCCAACGCCGCACCCGCCGCCGACAGCTCGACGGCCGTCACGCAATACCACCCGGCACGCCACTGCTGGTGGGAGAACGGGCGCAGGCACCACGTCTGGCACGACGGCTGGTGGGACCACCGGAACCACCGCTGGCACCACGGCTGGTGGAGCTGGGAGTCGCGGCCCGGCCGCTGGCACTGCAGCTGATCACCACTTCGCGACGGAGGCCCCGGGAAACCCGGGCCTCCGTCGACGGCCTGAAGCCGCCGCGGTTACTGGGTGCCGCCGAAGCGGGGCAGGCCGCCGTCGGCGATCCAGGCGTGCACGATGCGCTGGTCCGTGTAGAAGTCGATGCTCCGGGTGCCTCCCTCGTGGCCCACTCCGCTGGCCTTGATGCCGCCGAACGGCGTCCTCAGGTCCCGGATGTTGTGCGAGTTCAGCCAGAGCATGCCCGCCTCGACCTGGTTGGCCACCCGCAGGCCGCGCTTGAGGTCGTTGGTCCACACGTAGGCCGCCAGGCCGTACTTCGTGTCGTTGGCCAGCCGCACCGCCTCGGCCTCGTCGTCGAACGGCGTCACCGCCACCACCGGGCCGAACACCTCCTCCCGGAACAGCGTGTGCTCCGGGGTGACGTCGGCGAACACCGTCGGCTCCAGGAAGTTTCCGTCCGGCAGGTGGTCCGGCCGCTTGCCGCCGGTGACCAGCCGCGCGCCCTCCGCCTCGGCCTTCGCCACGTGGCCGATCACCTTGTCGAAGTGCTCCGGGTGGATCAGGGCGCCCAGTTCGGTGGATTTGTCGCCGGGCGGGCCGACCTTGAACCGCGCGGCGCGCTCCCCCAGCTGCCGCACGAAGTCGGCGTAGATGCTGCGGTGCACCAGCACCCGCGAACCCGCCGTGCAGCGCTCGCCGTTGAGCGAGAACACCCCGAAGATCGCGCTGTCCAGGGCCGCGTCCAGGTCGGCGTCCGCGAAGATGATGTTCGGCGACTTGCCGCCGAGCTCCATCGACAGGCCCTTGAGCCCGTCGGCGGCGTTGCGCATGATCACCTGGCCGGTGGCGGTCTCGCCGGTGAACGACAGCACCGGCACGTCCGGGTGCCGGACCAGCGCGTCGCCGGCCTGCTCGCCGATGCCGTGCACGATGTTGAACACCCCGGCGGGCACGCCCGCCTCGGCGAAGATCTCCGGCAGCAGGCTCACCGACAGCGGCGACCACTCGGCCGGCTTGAGCACCACCGTGCAGCCCGAGGCCAGCGCGGGCGCCAGCTTCCAGCTCTCCAGCATGAACGGCGTGTTCCACGGCGTGATCAGCCCGGCCACGCCCTTGGGCTTGCGCACCACGTAGTTGAGCTGGACGTCGGCGACCCGGTAGGCCTCCTCGGTCTGCACCACGATCAGGTCGGCGAAGAACCGGAAGTTCTCCGCCGCGCGCTTGGCCTGCTGCTCGACCTGGGAGATCGGCAGGCCGGTGTCGAAGGATTCCCACGGCGCGATCTGCTCACCGCGGGCCTCGATGCCGTCGGCGATCCGGTTGAGCACTCCCGCGCGGGCGCGATTGCGCATGTCGGCCCACCCGCTGTCGCGGAACGCCTCGGCCGCGGCCGCGACCGCGCGGTCGACGTCGGCGGCCTGGCCGGCGGCGGCGCGGGTGTACTCGGTGTTGGTCGCGGGATCCAGCACCCCGAAGGTCTGCCCGCCGGCGCTGGGCACGTGCTCGCCGCCGATGTAGTGGGTGATCAGCTCGGGAACCTGCTCCGGTGCGTTGCTCATAGTTCGCAGTCCTCTTCCTCTAAGCCCGTCCACGCCCGGTGATCCCGCAGTTTCAATTGAAACTGGGGCCTGGAGAGGGAGACCGGGCACAGTTTCAATTGAAACTGCGGACACCACTTGCCCGGCGGCACTCAGCTCGGGATCAGGTCGCCGCCCTCGGCCAGCAGGGTCTCGATCTTGGTGCGGCCCCCGTCGGTGAGGGGGATCAGCGGCGGCCGGACGTGGTCGCTGGCGATCAGGCCCCGCTCCGCGAGCACCGCCTTCACCGCGGACGGGTTGGTCTCGGTGAACACCAGCTCGACCAGCGGGTGCAGCCGGTAGTGCAGGTCGATCGCCTCGTCCACCCGACCGTCCACATAGGCCTGGTACATGTCCGCGACCGCCTTCGGCGCCAGGTTGGCCACCGCGCTGACGAACCCGACGCCGCCGATTGCCAGCAGCGGCAGGCACAGCAGCTCGATGCCGGACCACATCAGGAAGTCGCGGCCGCAGGCCTTGAGCACGTGCGAGAAGTGCTCGAAGTCCTTGGTGGTCTCCTTGATCCCGACGATGTTGTCGTGCGCCCTGCGCAGCCGGGCCACGGTGGCCGGGTCGACGCTGACCGCGGTGCGGCTGGGCACGTTGTAGACCACGATCGGCAGGTCCGGGTACTCCGCGGCGACCGTCGAGTACCAGGTGAACAGCGCCTCCTGGGTGGGCCGGGCGTAGTAGGGCGTGATCACCAGGGCGATGTCGGCGCCGAGGTCGCGGGCGTGCCCGGTCAGCTCCAGCGTCTCGTCCAGCTTCGCCGATCCGGTGCCCGGCAGGAACGGCACCCGGTCGGCGGTCTCCGCCGCCACGATCTCCAGCGACCGCTTGCGCTCCGCGAGCGTCTGGGCGCTGGGCTCGCCGGTGGAACCGCCGCTGGAGATGCCGTGCGAGCCGTTGGCCAGCTGCCAGCGGACCAGGTTGCGCAGGCCCGTCTCGTCGAGTTCGCCGTCCGCGGTGAACGGCGTGACCACCGGCGCGATCGAGCCCCTGACCTGCGTCGGGTCGGCGCGGAACCTCATCATTCCTCCTCTTCTTCGGCGGTCGCCTGCAGCGAGGCCACGGCCGCGCGAGCGGTCCGCAGCGTGTGCTCCCGCGCGAATTGCTCCACAGTGGACTCCGCCGCGCCGCAGGCGACGAGCTGCAGCAGGGCCTCGTGCTCGGCGAAGGATTCGGCGTAGCGCTCGGGGACCAGCGCGAAGCTGGACCGGCGGATCAGGTCCAGCCGCGACCACTCCCGCTCCAGCAGGCCGAGCAGGTGCGCGTTCGCGCTCGCCCCGCACAGCGCGCGGTGGAACTCCCGGTTGAGCTCGGTGTAGGCGCGGGCGTCGCCCTGCTCGGCCTTGCGCTTGAGCTCCTGGTTGATCGCCCGCGCCCGGTCGAGCTCGGCCGCGCTGATCAGCCGCGCGCCCGAGGCGGTGGCGAAGCCCTCCAGCAGCGCCAGCGCCTCCATGCTGTTCAGGTACTGGTCCGGGTCGATCGAGGCGACCTGCGCGCCCACGTTGCGCTGGTAGCTGACGTAGCCCTCGGCCTCCAGGCGGCGGATCGCCTCCCGCACCGGGACCACGCTCATGTCCAGCTCGCGGGCGATCTGCTCCAGCACCAGCCGCGCGCCCGGCGCCAGGGTCCGCTCGACGATCTGCTGCCGGAGGTGCCGGTAGGCGATCTCGGACTTCGACGCGCCGTCCTGCGCCGCAGTCACGCTGCACCGTCCCGCCACTGCTGGTACCGCTCCCGCCATTCCCCGCCGAGCGGGTACAGGCCTTCGATGCGGTGGCCCGCGTCGACCTGCTGGTAGATGAACCGCTCCTGGCGTTCCTGCTCGGCGGCGTCGGCGGCGACCTCGTCGGCCAGGGCGGGCGGGATGACGACCACGCCGTCGTCGTCGCCGACGAGGACGTCGCCGGGTTCGACCAGTGCTCCCCCGCAGGCGATCGCGACGTTGTCCTCCCACGGCACGTGCCGGTTGCCGAGCACGGCGGCGTGCTGGAAGGCCGCGAAGGTCGGGATGTCGAGGTCCGCGAACGAGCCACTGTCCCGCACCGCGCCGTCGGTCACGATCCCGGCGCCGCCGGCGCGCTGCACCCGCAGCGCGAGGATGTCGCCGATGGTCCCGGCGTGGGAATCGCCGCGCGCGTCGATGACCAGCACCTCGCCGGGCCCGATGGAGTCGACCGCGGACTTCTGCGCGTTGTAGCCGCCGCCGCGCTTCTCGAAGAGGTCTTCGCGCAGCGGCAGGTAGCGCAGCGTGTGGGCGCGGCCGAGCAGCCGGGTGCCGGGCTTGGCCGGGCGGACCGATTCGATGAACGCGTGGTGGATGCCGCGCTTGCGCAGCTGGGCGGAGATCGTCGCGGTGGCGACGCCGCGCAGGTTCCGCTCGGTCTCCTCGGAGAGCCCGAGCCCGGCCGGTTCGCCGAAGGCGTCCTTCCGGTCCTTTTCGGACAGTGCCGGGAGCGCGCCCGGCCCGCTCATCGGTTCGTCGCTCTCGGCGATCACCGTCCGGAGCCTGCCGCCCTCGCCGACCTCGACCTCGACGACGTCGCCGACCCGGACGATCGGCGGCGCGGCCGGGGTGCCGGTGAGGATGATGTCGCCGGGTTCCAGGGTGAGCGACCGGGAAAGATCGGCGATCAGGTAGTCGAAGCCGAACAGCAGGCCGCCGGAGTCGTCCTCCTGGACGAGCTCGCCGTTGACCCACAGGCGGATGGCCAGATCGCGCAGGTCCACGCCGGCGGGGTCGATGATGGCCGGGCCGACCGGGGTGTAGCCGTCGGAGCCCTTGCTGCGCACGTTGGAGCCGCGGTCGGCGTAGCGCAGGTCGTAGCAGCCGATGTCGTTGGCCGCCGCGATGCCGCCGATGTGGTCCGCGGCGGATTCCAGCGGCACGTTGCGCGCCCGTTCGCCGATGATGATCGCGATCTCGCCCTCGACGCCGAGCGCCTCCGCGCCGCGCGGGCGCACGGCAGCCTGGCCGTCGGCGGCCAGCGACGACGGCGGCTTGAGGAAGTACGACGGCTCCCGGGGCGTCCGGCCGCGCTCCCGCGCGCGGCTGCGGTAGTTCAGGTGCACCGCGATGATCTTGCTGGGCGAGAGCCCCAAGGGGTGCGACACCGGATTCCTCCCGTCGGGCGCACGATCCGTTCGCCGAGATATTGAACCCAAATCAGATACGATGTCAACCAAGATCGATACGCCCGCCCAAATGACCTGATCGAGTTTTCGTTCAGCAATAGGGACTATTGACGCCCCAGAAGACGCTGCGTAA
The DNA here is from genome assembly GCF_040654735.1 of Saccharopolyspora sp. NPDC050642. Taxonomy (NCBI): domain Bacteria; kingdom Bacillati; phylum Actinomycetota; class Actinomycetes; order Pseudonocardiales; family Pseudonocardiaceae; genus Saccharopolyspora; species Saccharopolyspora sp. NPDC050642. The sequence continues at coordinate 268,782 of NZ_JBFAIN010000009.1, forward strand.
TCTTCAACGCCATCCAATCATATATGATTCTGGTAGGTGCGCGAATGCCTGTCCCCGCTCCCGACGTGGTCCGCGCCGCGGACGCCGAGCTGGCCGTCACCGATCTGCCACGTGCTCGCCGGTTCTGGGTGGACGCACTCGGTTTCGAAGCCATCGAAGAGGACGACGAGGTCATCTACCTGCGCGGCTACGAGGAGTTCCTGCACCACAGCCTCGTGCTGCGCAAGGCCCCGGAGCCCGGCCTGCGGCGGCTGGCGTACCGGGTGCGCACGCCCGAGGACGTCCAGCGCGCCAAGGAGTTCTTCGCCGCCAAGGGCCTGCCCACCCAGGAGGTGCCCGCCGGCACGACGCGCGGCATCGGCGAGGCGGTGCGCGTCGAGGACCCGCTGGGCTTCCCGGTCGAGTTCTTCCACCACGCCGAGCACGGACCGCGGCACGTGCAGCGCTACGACCTGCGGCGCGGCGCGGAACCCGCGCGCATCGACCACTTCAACGTGCTGACCCCGGACGTGCAGGCCGCGCACGACTTCTACGCCGAGCTCGGCTTCCGCACCTCCGAGACCATCGAGGACGACGAGCAGCTCTACGCGGCCTGGATGTTCCGCAAGCCGACGGTGCACGACATCGCCTTCACCGGCGGCGCCGGGCCGCGGCTGCACCACATCGCGTTCTTCGTCCCGGAGTCGCACCACATCCTGCGGGCCTGCGACATCCTCGGCGCCACCGCCGACCACGCCCACATCGAGCGCGGGCCGGGCCGCCACGGCGTGTCCAACGCCTTCTACCTCTACCTGCGCGACCCCGACGGCCACCGGCTGGAGCTCTACACCAGCGACTACTACACCGGCGACCCCGACCACCCGACCACCCGGTGGAGCGTGCAGGACCCGCGCCGCCGCGACTTCTGGGGCCACGACGTGGTCGCCTCCTGGTACCGCGAGGGATCGACCGCCTTCGGCCTGGACGGCAAGCCGAAGCCGCTGGTGCACCCGCCGGTGTCGGAGGAGACGGTGCACGTCGGCGCCGACGGGATCGGCGTGGTCACCGAGGCGCAGCTCCAGTAGTCCTGACCGGCCCCGTGCGCACTTCGTGTCGCCATAGCAGCACGAAGTACGCACGGGCGATGTCCACAGCGGACGGTTCCACTCAACGCAGAGGCGGATCCATGAGCAACGCGGAACAGGCGCGCCGCGCCAGGCTCGCCAGCATGGTCGGCACCACCATCGAGTGGTACGACTACTTCCTCTACGGCACCGCTTCGGCGCTGATCTTCGCGCCGCAGTTCTTCCCCGACCTCTCACCCACCGCCGGGAAGCTGGCCGCGTTCTCCACGCTCGCCATCGGGTTCGTGGCCCGGCCGCTGGGCGGGGTGCTGATGGGGCACTTCGGCGACCGCATCGGCCGCAAGTCGATGCTGGTGTTCTCGCTGCTGGTGATGGGCTGCTCGACGATGGCCATCGGTCTGCTGCCGAACTACCACGCGTGGGGCGCGTGGGCGCCGCTGGCGCTGGTGCTCTGCCGGGTGCTCCAAGGCATCAGCGCGGGCGGCGAGTGGGGCGGGGCCGCGCTGATGGCCGTCGAACACGCGCCGCGCAACCGGCGCGGGCTGTTCGGCTCCTACGCCCAGATCGGTACCCCGCTGGGCATGGTGCTGTCCACATTGGTCTTCCTGGCGGTGCGCGGCGTCACCTCCGCCGAGGAGTTCGCCGCCTGGGGATGGCGGATCCCGTTCCTGCTCAGCATCGTGCTGGTGCTGCTCGGCCTCTACATCCGGCTGCGGGTGGTGGAGAGCCCGGTGTTCGCCGAGGTCCGCCACCGGCGGGCGAGGCTGCCGGTGGCTCAGGTGCTCCGGCACCAGCCGGCGGCGCTGCTGGTGGCCACCGGCACCTTCATCGGCAACAACACCCTCGGCTACATCTTCATGGTGTACCTGGTCAGCTACAGCGTCGACGAGGCCGGGCTGGGCCAGCAGACGGCGCTGGTGAACCTGCTGCTCGGCTCGGTGGCCTGGCTCGCGCTGACGCCGCTGTTCGGCGGCCTCTCCGACCGCATCGGCCGGCGCAACGTCTACCTGCTCGGCAGCGCGCTGAACCTGCTGTGGGCGTTCCCGCTGTTCTGGCTGATCGACACGAGGGCGGCGCTGACGGTCCTGCTGGCCCAGGTCGTGTACGTGGTCGGCGTGGCGGCGACCTACGCGCCGCAGGCGGCGCTGTTCACCGAACTGTTCCGGCCGGAGTGGCGCTACTCGGGCGCGTCGCTGTCGTACTCGCTCGGCGCGGTGCTCGGCGGCGGCTTCGCGCCGATCATCTGCACGGCCCTGTTCGGCCACTTCGGCACCACGGCCGCGATTTCCGGCTACGTGGTGGTGGTCAACCTGATCAGCCTGGCGGCGATCGCGGCCATCCCCCGCCACCTCGGCAAACCGGCGCAGCACCGCGATCCGGCCGCCGTCTGACGACCAGCGGGTGCGGCGGGGCGGCGCGATGATTGGCGCATGGACGTCACCGAAGTTCTGCTCCCCGGGGTCGGGCTGCGGTACGAGTTCACCACCACCGACGGCCAGCGCATCGGCGTGGTGGCTCGGCGGCGCGGCGACTTCGATTTCGTCGCCTACCCCGGCGACGATCCCGACGAGGTCCGGCTGCTGTTCCGGCTCAGCGAGGCGGAGGCCGACGCGGTCACCGAGATCCTCGGCGCCCCGCGCATCGCCGAGCGGTTCGCCGACCTGACGCGCGAGGTGCCGGGGCTCAACGCCGGTCAGGTCGAGGTGACCGCCGGCTCGCCGTTCGACGGGCGCACCCTCGGCGAGACCCGCGCCCGCACCCGCACCGGCGCGTCGATCGTGGCGATCGTGCGCGGCGAGGACGTCATCGCCTCGCCCGCGCCCGGCCAGGGCCTGCAGGCCGGGGACATCCTCGTGGTGATCGGCACGCAGCAGGGCATCACCGGGGTGGAACGCATCCTGGCGGGGTGAGCTGCCGTGCACACCTCGATCGCGCTGCTGCTGGAACTGGGGATCGTCCTGATCGTGCTCGGCGCGGTCGGCACGGTCACCCGGCGCTTCGGGGTGTCCCCCATCCCGCTGTACCTGCTGGTGGGGCTGGCGGTGGGCGAGGGCGGCATCGCGCCGCTGCCCGCCGCCCGCGACTTCGTGGAGATCGGCGCGTCGATCGGCGTGGTGCTCCTGCTGCTCACGCTCGGCCTGGAGTTCTCCATCGAGGAGTTCACCGTGACGCTGCGCCGGCACGTCCCGTCCGGGCTGCTGGACATGGTGGTCAACGCGGCCCCGGGCGCGCTGGCCGGCTGGCTGCTCGGGCTGGACGCGACCGGGATCGTGGCGCTCGCCGGGATCACCTGGGTGTCGTCGTCGACGATCGTGTCCCGGCTGCTGGACGACCTGCACCGGCTGGGCAACCGGGAGACGCCGGCGGTGCTGTCGATCCTGCTGCTGGAGGACTTCGCGATGGCCGTGTACCTGCCGATCCTGGCGGTGCTGGCCACCGGCGGCACCGCGCTGCACGGCCTGGCGAGCGTGTCGGTGGCGGTCGGCGTGCTGCTGCTGGCGCTGATCACGTCGCGGCGGTGGGGGCATCGCGTCGGGCACCTGGTCGAGGACGGCGACACCGAGCAGCTGCTGCTGCGGATCGTCGGGTTGTCGCTGGTGGTGGCCGCGATCGCGGAGCTGGCCGGGGCGTCGGCGGCGGTCGGGGCGTTCCTGGTGGGGCTGGCGCTGACCGGCCCGCTGGCCGACCGGGTGCGGGCGCTGGTCGCGCCGCTGCGGGACCTGTTCGCGGCGGCGTTCTTCCTGGCGATCGGCATCTCAGTGGCCCCGGCGGCGCTGGTTCCGCTGCTGCCGGTGGCGCTCGCGCTGGCCGCGGTGACGGCGCTGACCAAGATCGGCACCGGCTGGTTCGCGGCGGCCCGCGCCGGGGCTGGGCGGAAGGGCCGGCTGCGCGCGGGCAGCGTGCTGATCGTGCGCGGCGAGTTCTCGATCATCATCGCCAGCCTGGTGGCGGTCCAGGGCGACAGCATCGGCGCCCTGGCCACGGGCTACGTGCTGGTGCTGGCGATCGCGGGCCCGCTGCTCACCTGGTGGTTCAGCCCTCCCCTCCGCCAGGTGTGACCTGCTGCGTGAGGTTCACGGCGTTGCCGTCAGGGTCGAAGACGTGGGCGACTCGCTGGCCCCACGGCATGTCGTTCGGCGGGCCCTGGACCCGTCCGCCGAGCTCCGCCACCTGGTCGAGGAGGGCATCGACGTTCTCCACGTCGAAGCTCAGCAGGACCCGCCCCGTCGTGCCCGCCTCGGCGTCGCGGTCGATGACCAGGCCGAGCTCGGCGTCGCCGACCTGCAGGCCGATGAAGAACGTCGGCTCGCCGTCCGGGATGCGGAACTTCTCCACCGCGCCGAACAGCGTCGTGTAGAAGTTCAGCATCCGGTCCAGGTCGGGCGTGTTGATGATCGGCTGAATCGTCACGGCGGGTGCCTTCCTCGTCGGGTGAACACGGTCTCCGCAGGGGTAGACCGCCCGCGAGCCCGGAACTCATCAGTGCCGATCACGCGCGGTGCAGCGCCGTGGTCACCTGGGTCCGGGCGACGAGGCGGCCCCGGTGGAAGACCGCGCGGTCCTCGGTCGCGCCCGCCACCGCCTCGTCCAGATCCGCCGCGCGGATCGCGAGGAGCTCCACCGGGTCGCCCGGGCGCAGGCCCACCGGCGGCAGGTTCAGCACCGTCCTGGCCTGGTCGGACACCGCCGCGTAAGCCGCCGCGGTGTCTAGGTGGCCCGCGGCGACCAGCAGCGAGGCGATCTCGAACGGATCCGCGCGGCCCACGGCGTTGAACGGATCCCGCCAGTTGTCGCCCCCACCGGCCAGCACGGCGCCCGCGCGGCGCAGCGCGTCGATGGCCGTCAGCCCGCGCGGCACGAGGACACCTCCCTCGCGCCCCTGCAGGTACAGGTTGGTCTGCGGCAGAGTGATCACCGCGACGCCCGCGGCCGCCGCGTCCTTCGCGACCAGGTCCGCGGTCTCCGGGTCCTGTTGGCCGAGGCTCACGCAGTGCGAGGCGGCGACCTTGCCGCCCATGCCTGCTCGGGCGGTCTCGGCGATCAGCTCCCGCAGCGAGAGCACGCTCGCATCGGTGGTCTCGTCGGTGTGCAGGTCGACCAGCCGCCCGTATTCCTTTGCGGCGGCGAGGTATTCGCGCACCGCCTGGGCCGGATCGGGGTCGGCGTAGGGCAGGCCGCCCACCACGTCGGCACCCATCCGAAGGCCCTCGTCCAGCAGCACGCGGGCCCGGGCACCGGCCTCGCCGGAGACCGGGCCGACGAACGCCACCACCTGGAGGTCGACGATGTCGGCGTACTGCTGCCGCAGGTCGAGCAGCACCTTCAGCGGGCGCGTGCCGTTTCTCGCGTTGACGTCCACGTGCGTGCGGATCGCGGTGTAGCCGTGCCGCACGGCCAGTTCGATGCCCCGGCTCGCCCGCTCCCGCACGTCTTCGTCGGTCATCGTGGGCGCGATCGCCGACATGACCTCGATCGCCCCGGCAAGGTCGCCGGCCGGGTTCGGCACCCGCCGCCCCAGGAACGCCTTGTCCAGGTGCGCGTGCGTTTCCACCCCGGACGGCAGCAGCAGGTAACCGGCGAGGTCGAGCTCGTCCGCTCCCCCGGCGTCACCGCCGACCGCGGCGATCTTGCCCTGGTCCAGCAGCACGTCGGCGCGGCGGCCGTCGGGCAAGGTGGTGCCGCGCAACAACAAGCGCCCACCCGCCGAACCCGTGGCGGACCCGCCGGTGCATGCGGCGGCACCGGTGGCGACCAGGGCGCCGACCATCACGGCGCGCCGGGATACCTGCGTGTTCTGAGCAGCGAAGCCTGCCAATTCGACCCCAACCGTCGGCGGGCGCCAAGCACCCTCGGGAGCTTTCGCGGGGGCTCCCTCGACACCGGCCGGGATGATCACCGTAGCGGCTCGACCACGCGCTGACATGCCGCCGTTCGGAGGCAGGGGACAATGGGGCGGTGACGCCGGAGGCGACCGTGCTGGTGCGCATCGATCCGGATCTGCGGTTCTTCGCCGCTCCGCGGCACCGGGTCGAGCAGTTCGAGCTGCGCTACGACGGCACCGCCACGCTGGGGCACCTCGCCGAATCCGTCGGGGTGCCGCTCACCGAGGTGGGGAGGCTGCTGGTCGACGGCGTTCCCGCAGGTCCGGGGCACCAGCCGCGGCCGGGCGCGACCATCGACATCGGTCCGGTCGAGCGGCCGCAGCCGGTTGCGGCACGGTTCGTGCTGGACGTGCACCTGGGCAAGCTGGCGCGGCGGCTGCGGCTGCTCGGCGTGGACACTGCCTACCGCAACGATTCCGCCGACGACGAACTGATCGCGCAGGCCGAGCGGGAGCGGCGGGTGCTGCTGACCCAAGATCGGGGAATCCTGCGCCGCCGGGCGCTGTGGGCGGGCGCTTACGTTCGGGGCGCCGATCCGGCACGGCAGCTGGCGGACGTCATCGGCCGGTTCGCGCCGCCGCTGGCTCCGTGGACCCGCTGCACCTCGTGCAACGGTCCGTTGATCACGGTGTCCAAAAAGGACGTTCTGGCGGAGATCGAATCCGGAACCCGCCGCCACTACGACGAATACGCGCGCTGCGGGGACTGCGGCCAGGTGTACTGGCGAGGCGCGCACGCAAGGCGGATCAACGCGATCATCCGGGCAGCACGCCTCTCCCACCCCGAGATCGGCCCCGGAGCATGAAATTGCGTTTCGCGGACGTTCCGCTCGCGCTAGCTTGTGCAAGCGAGGCCAGCCCCGAGCAGCGAGGATTCATGCCCCGGAAACTCCAGGTAGCGCAAGACGGACGCGGCGCGTTCACGACGATCCGCGACGCTCTGGAGGCCGCCGGCCGAGAAGCGGTCATCTCCATCGCTCCGGGCGACTACCAGGAACCGATCACCATCCGGCGGCGGCACGTCACCCTCGCCGCGCTCGAACCCGGCACCGTCACGATCGCCGATCCCCAGCGCAAGGACGCCGGGATATCGGCAGAAGATTCCACGGTGCGGCTCGAAGGGCTGGTGGTGCGTTCCGCCGGGAAGCCGGCCATCGAAATCTCCGGCGGTGAAGCCCAGATCATCGATTGCGCCGCATCCGCCGAGACCGGCACGGGGGTGGTGGTCCGCAACAGCGCCGAGGCGACCATCCGCGGCACCGACATCTCGGACTCGCGGAACGGGCTCCTGATCACCGGCGACGAGCACAGCCGGGAGCGCCCCTCGGTCGAGGTGGAGAACTGCTCGATCCGCAACATCGCAGAGGATGCGATCACCGTGCGCAAGGGCGCGGCCGCGCAGGTGCGCCTGTGCACCGTCACGCACGCGGGCGGCCGGGGAATCCACCTCGACAGCGCCAACAGGGTGTCCATCGAGCAGTGCGAGATCGCGCACGGGTCCGGCACCGGAATCGAAGTCCGCTCCTACCAGGTCACGATCTTCGAATGCTGGGTGCACGACCTGGACGGGATCGGCATCGTCTGGGGCGAGCGGGCCGGCGGTGTGCTGCATTCCCACCTGGTGGAGAACACCGCGGCGCCCGGAATCCTGCGGGAGTACCTGTGGCAGGGACAGATCCGCGTGCCTGCGCGCCGGTTCCGGAGCTAGGCCGGCATGCGAAATGGGTGGCGATTTCGCGCGAAACCGCCACCCACGCAGGAACCTGGATCAGCCGGTGACGGCGTTGAGCACCGGGAGGTACGCCTTGGCGTGGCCGTCGATGTCCGGGTGGAAGGACTCCACCAGCGGGTTGCTCGGGCCGTTGATCCACTCGTCGGAGGAGCACACGCCGTGTCCGGCGAATGCGTCGCGGGTGTCGGCGAAGGTGAACCCGGCCGCGTCGGCCCGGGCGGAGATCACCTCGGCCAGCACGTCGGCACCGTCGTTGATCCGCTGCCGCTTGGCATCGGAGAAGAACGGGATGCCGCAGCTACCTTGCTCGGTGAGGCGCGGGTAGCCGAGCACCACGACCTTGGCGTTCGGGGCGGCCTCGCTGATGTTGGCGTAGGTGGCGTCGAGCTTGGCGGGCAGTTCGTTGCGGGCCCGCTCCTCGCCCTTGCTGACCGCCGAGTCGCAGCCGTTGTCGTCGCCGAGCAGGCAGTCCTGGATGACGCTGCTGAAGCCGATGTCGTTGCCGCCGATGGAGATGGTGACCAGCGTGGTGTCCGCGCTGAGCTGGTCGAGCTGGTTGGCGTTGACGTCATCGGTGACCGCGCCCGAACAGGCCACGAACGCGAAGTTCGAGACGTCGTGCGAGTCGGCCCACAGCTGCGCGTAGGCCTTGGGGCTGCGCAGGCAGTCCCCGCTGTCGTCGGTGTACTCGCGGGTGCCGACCCCTGAGGCGTAGGAGTCGCCCAGCGCCGCGTAGTTCTCGGCGGCGGGCGCGGCGAACGCCGGGGTGGCCAGCACGGTGCTCGCCGCCGCCACGGCGGCAGCAGCGCCGACGATGTGCCGTAAGTGACGCATTCTTCCTCCGATCGGAGTTCGAAATCGCCACCATTCAAGGAGAAGTCCGCAGCACATCGAAGAAATTGGCGAGTACCCGCCAGTAACGGCAGAAACGGCACAGAACGCCCGCCCGCAACAGCCGCTGTACGGGTGATTCCCGGCCCCACCGGACACCACAGTGGACCCATTCCCGTTGAGCCGAGCAGTGTCGGCAGCGTTCGTCCGAACAGTGCAGGTACACGCGGTGAAGGCACTTCGGCTCGCCCGGAGGTGCCTTCACCACTGCGTTGGTCAGGCCCGCTTCGAAAGGCTGGGCAGCAGCAACGAGATCGCGATGGCCAGGACCAGGTTGACCGCGACGGCGAGGGCGAAGGCGTACCCGTAGGAACCGGCAGGAGCGCCGAGGGCTCCGTAGTAGACGGCCCCGAGAACGGCGACGCCGAGCGCGCCGCCGACCTGCTGCCCGGTGGAGAGGACGCCCGAGGCCATGCCCGCTTCCGCGTGCGGAATCCGCGAGAGCACGGCGTTGAGCAGCGGCGGAACGAACAGGCCGTTGCCCGCGCCGACGAGGATCAGCGGCGGGGCCAGCCACCAGCCCGTCAGGCCGTCGCCGAGGAGCAGGACCACCGCGATCGTGCAGGCGTTTCCGCAGCCGCCGAGAACCGCCCCGGCCAGCAGCACGTTCTTGCCCTTCTCGGACAGGCGGCCGCCGAGGAAGCTGGCGGCGAAGAACGCGGCGGCGAACGGCAGGTAGATCAGACCGGCTTCCAGCGCGTTCATGCCCAGACCGTCCTGCGCGGTGAGCGACAGCACGAGGAAGAAGGAGTTGATGCCGGCGTAGGTGAGCAGCACGAGCGTCATGCCGACGGCGAAGGGGCGCTGCCGGAACATCCGCAGCCGGATCAGCGGCACGCCACCGCCCTGCGCGATCTGCCGTTCGACGAACCCGAAAACTCCGAACGCGAGCACGCTGCCGAAGAGGCTGAACCACGTCCACAACGGCCAACCCGCCTCGCGCCCCACGATCAGCGGCACCACCAGCAGGCACAGCGCGACGGTCAGCACCGCGGCGCCCGGCAGGTCGAGGCGGCGCGCCTCGGCGGGCCGCGACCGCGGCACGAACGCCAAGGCGAGCCCGATGGTGATCAGGCCGATGGGCACGTTGACCCAGAAGATCGGCCGCCACGAACTGCCGAAGAGGTTCGCGCCCACCAGGACGCCGCCGAGCAGCTGTCCGACGATCCCCGACATGCCGATGACCGCCCCGAGCACGCTGAACGCCTTGGGCCGCTGCACCTCGGGCACCACGACGTGAATCATCGCGAGCACCTGCGGGAACATCGCGGCCGCCGCGAGCCCCTGGACGAACCGGGCGGCGATCAGCAGACCGGCGTCCGGCGCGGCGGCGCAGGCCGCGGAGGACAGCGTGAACAGGAGCATCCCGCCCAGGAACATCGGCTTGCGGCCGAGGAGATCGCCGAGCCGCGCGCAGGTGATCAGGGCGACGGCGTAGGTGAGCTGGTACCCGGCGAAGACCAGCTGCAGTTCCGCTCCGGTCGCGCCGAGGTCGGCCTGGATGGCCGGGGCGGCGACGAGCACGATGAACGTGTCCAGGACGGCCATGAACACCCCGACCAGCAGGATCGACAGCGCTCGCCACGGCGAACCCTCGCTCGGCGGTGACGGATGGGTGACGCCGGAGGGGTCTGTCTGTGTCATGCGCCCAGCGTCGCCAGCCTCGACCGCGGCCGGGTAGCGGGCGATTATGCTGGTATCGCCACTACCAGGACATCTCGGCCCGGAACGAAGATCGATGTTGCCCCAGCAGCGCCGTCGCGCACTCGCGGATTTCCTCCGCTCCCGCCGGGATCGGCTCACCCCCGCCGAGGTCGGCCTCCCTGCCGGGCCGCGACGCAGGGCGCCGGGCTTGCGCCGCGAGGAGATCGCCCAGCTCTCCGGCGTCAGCGTCACCTGGTACACGTGGCTGGAGCAGGCCAGGGACATCTCGGTGAGCCGCCAAGTCCTGGAGAGCCTGGCGCGCGAACTGCGGCTGTCCTCTGCCGAGCGGCGGCACCTGTTCGCGCTGGCCGACGCCGCGCCGCCGGATGAGATCGCGGATGGCGCGGGCGTTCCCGCCGCGTTGCAGCGCATGGTGGACGCCCTCGACCCCAACCCGGCGTACCTGCTGGACGCGAACTGGGACCTGGTGGCCTGGAACCGCGCCGAGGCGGCGCTGATCGGCGAACCGGCGGACCGCAACCTGATCCGCCTGGTGTTCACCGAACCGCGCATCCGCGCCCTGCTGGCCGACTGGCCGGGCCAGGCCCGCAACCTGCTCGCGCAGTACCGCGCGGACGTCGCGTCCCGCCTCGGCGAGCCGAGCATCGAAGCGCTGATCGCGGAATTGCGGCGGACCAGCCCGGAATTCGACCGCTGGTGGGCGGATCAGGACATCGCGGAGTTCAGCTCCAACCGAAGGGTTTTCGACCACCCGAGGGTCGGCAGGCTGACCTTCGACTACGCAAAACTGTCCACGATGGACGCCACCGGCACCAAGCTCTTCGCCTGCATGCCTGCCGACCAGACGACAGCGGAAAAGCTGCCACAGCTCATCAAGGAGCCCCGAGCCGGGTCGTGAGTGTTCGTTCCGGTTTTTACCGGCGCGAACACTCACGAGGACTTGGGTCGTTACCAGGCGTCGCCGTCGCGCCAGTCGCAGGCGAGGTCTCCCGTCAGGTCCAGCGGGGCTTCCGCAGGGAGGACGAAGATGAAGCCGTCCTCGTCCGCCGTGCGCTGGATTCCCGTTGGCGCCAGGGCGAAAGTCGGCCCCTGCCAGCGCTGCCAACCGCGCGCCTCGTACAGCGCCGCTCCTTCGTCGCTGGCTCCCAGCGCTCCGAGGTCGTAGGCGCGGCGGATCACGCCCTCCAGCTCCGCCATCATCGCTGCCGCGATGCCCCGGCGTCGTCGGTCCGCTCGCACCGCGACGCCCTCGACGTAGCCCGTGCGCAGGGCGCGGCCGTCGTGCAGGAGGCGCCGCTGGATCACCGATGCGTGGCCGATCAGCTCGTCGCCTTCCCAGACCAGGGCGTGGATGCCGCCCAGGCAGTGCTCCCAGTCGTGCTCGGTCATGTCGTCTTCGAACACGTCCCAGAGCAGCGCCCGGGCAGCCTTGAGCGTCGCTTCGTCGAGGTCGGCGGTATGCGCGGTACGCACTTCGGTCATACCGCCCATCCTGGCAGCGGTCAGCGCATTCCCGCGACCGATTTGTCCGCCAGCGCCGATCGCCGGTAGCCGTAGAACGCGTAGACCAGAGGCCGACGGCCATCCAGCCGACGAAGCGCGCCCAGGTGACCCAGTCGAGCTGGCTGATCAGCCACAGCGAGAACACCACGCCGATCCCCGGCACCACCGGCACCCACGGGCAGCGGAAACCCCGCTCCAGTTCGGGGCGTTGGCGGCGCAGCACCACCACCGACACCGCGACGACGATGAACGCCACCAGGATGCCGATGTTGGTCAGCTCGGCCGCCTCCCGGATCGGCAGCAGGCCCGCGATCAGCGCCGACACCACGCCCACCACCCAGGTGACCCGGTGCGGCACCTTGCGCACCTCGTGGGTCTTGGCGAACCAGGCGGGCAGCAGCCCGTCGCGGCTCATCGCGAACCACACCCGCGTCACCGCGAGCATGTTCGCGAACATCGAGGTCACGATGCCGAACACCGCGCCGACCGCGACGATCAGCGCGAGCCCCGGCAGGCCGACCGCCGCCAGCGCGCCGGAGAACGGGCTGCGGACGTCGATCTCGCTGTAGTGCTGCATTCCGAGCAGCACCACGCACACCAGCACGTAGATCACCGTGGCGATGCCCAGCGAGTAGATGATCGCGCGCGGCATCGCCCGCCGGGCGTCGGCCGATTCCTCCGCCGCCGCGCTCATCGCGTCGTAGCCGTAGACGGCGAAGAAGGCCGTGGCCGCACCGGTGATCGCGCCGCCGAGCCCGTAGGGCAGGAACGGCGTGTAGTTGCCCGCGTTGATGTGGAACGCCCCGGCCACCACGACGACCAGGACCAGCACGATCTTCATCACCACCAGCGCGGTCTCGACCCGCGCCGAGGACTTCGCGCCGCGGTTGAGCAGCCACGCCAGCAGCAGGCACAGCAGCATCGCGAACAGGTCGACCACGTGGCCGTCGCCGGTGCCGGGCGCGCCCAGCATCCAGGCGGGCACGTCCAGCCCGAGCTGGCCGACCAGGTAGGACAGGTAGCCGGAGACCCCGATGGCGACGACCGCGACGATCGCGGTGTACTCCAGCAGCAGGTCCCAGCCGATCAGCCAGCCGGCCAGCTCGCCGAGCACCGCGTAGGCGTAGGTGTAGGCCGAGCCCGCTTTCGGGATCATGCTGGTGAATTCGGCGTAGCACAGCGCCGCGGCCGCGCTGGCGAAGACCGCGATCAGGAACGACAGCAGCACCCCGGGCCCGGCGAGCTCGTTTGCGACCACGCCGCTGAGGGAGAACACCCCGGCGCCGACCAGGCCGCCGAGGCTCAGCGCGGTCAGCTGCCAGGTGCCCATCACCCGTTTCAGGCCGGCGCCCTGCGGCGGATCGTCGATGTCGTCCACCGGTTTGCGCCGCAGCACGCCGCGGCCGTTCGCATCGATCATTGGGCCACCTCCGCCGAATTTGGGCGCGCGGCACCGCCCGGCGCACCACGTCGGTGCGCCGGTTGTGCGGTCGCGCGGAATTACAACGTGAAGCCGGTCGGGAACGGGTCGGTCGGGTCCAGCAGGTACTGGGCCATGCCGGTGATCCAGGCCCGGCCGGTGATCGCCGGCACCACCGCCGGGCGGTCGCCGACCTGCGCGGTGTCCACGAGCCGCCCGACGAACCGGGTGCCGATCAGGGATTCGTTGACGAAATCGGTGTCCAGTGCGAGCTTCCCGCGCGCGTGGAGTTGCGCCATCCGCGCGGAAGTTCCGGTGCCGCAAGGAGATCTGTCGAACCAGCCGGGGTGGATCGCCATCGCGTGCCGGGAGTGCGCGGCGTCGCTGCCGGGCGCTTCGAGGTAGACGTGCTTGCAGCCTGCGATGTTCGCGTCGAGCGGGTGCTGCGGGCGGCGCTGCTCGTTGATGGCCGCCATGATCGCCAGTCCGGCGCCCAGCATCCGGTCCTTCTCGGCCTTGTCGAAGGGAATTCCGAGGTCGGCCAGCGGCGTGATCGCGTAGAAGTTGCCGCCGAAGGCCAGGTCGTAGCGCATCTCGCCGATCCCCGGCACCTGCACCGACGCGTCCAGCTCCACGGCGAACGACGGCACGTTGCGGATGGTCACCGACTCCGCCTGGCCGTCGCGGACCGCCACCTCGGCCACCACCAGCCCGGCCGGGGTGTCCAGCCGGACCGTGGTGACCGGCTCGACCACCTCGACCATGCCGGTCTCCACCAGCACGGTCGCGACGCCGATGGTGCCGTGCCCGCACATCGGCAGGCAGCCGGAGACCTCGATGTAGATGACGCCCCAGTCGGCGTCCGCGCGGGTCGGCGGCTGCAGGATCGCGCCGCTCATCGCCGAGTGCCCGCGCGGCTCGTTCACCAGCAGCTGCCGGATGTGGTCGAGGTTGTCCACGAAGTACCGGCGCTTGTCGGCCATCGTCTCGCCCGGCACGACGCCGACGCCGCCGGTGATCACCCGCGTCGGCATGCCCTCGGTGTGCGAGTCGACGGCGCTGAAGTAACGGCGCGACCGCATCATTTCTCCTTGCTCTGCAAGTACTTCACGGCGCGCTCCATGTCGGCGTCGACCTGCGCCAGCATGGCCTCGGGAAGCGGGCCGCGAGGCGGGCGGCAGGGCCCGCCGAAGCGACCGACGATCTCCATGCCGCGCTTGATGGCCTGCACGAACTCGGTGCGCGAGTCCCACCGGAACGCGGCCACCAGCGGCTCGTACAGCGCCCGCGCCTCCTCGACCTTGCCAGCCCGGGCCAGCTCGTAGAGCCGCACCGATTCGGCCGGGAAGACGTTCGGGAATCCGGCGAACCAGCCGCCCGCGCCCATCAGCAGCGATTCGAGGACCACGTCGTCGGCGCCGGACACCACGTTCAGCCCGGGTGCCTGCTCGCGGATCTCCAGCACCCGGCGGACGTCGCCGGAGAACTCCTTGATCGCCGCGATGTTGTCGATCCCGGCGATCTCGCGGACCACGTCGGGGGTGAGGTCGACCTTGGTGTCGATCGGGTTGTTGTAGACCATCACGGGCAGGCCCACGGCCGCGACCTGCTCGAAGTGGTGCAGGAGTTCGCCCTTGTTGGCGCGGTAGATCGTCGGCGGCAGGCACAGCAGCCCGTCCGCGCCGTCCTCGGCTGCGAGCTCCGCCCAGTACCGCGCCTCGTGCGCGCTCGGCGCGTGCACCCCGACGATGACCGTCGCCCGGTCGCCGACGGTCGCGATCGCGGTCTGGGCGACCTTGCGCCGCTCCTCGTGGGTCAGCGACGAGTACTCGCCGAGGGAGCCGTTGGGACCGACGCCGTGGCAGCCGTTGTCGACCACCCAGCGGCAGTGCTCGGCGTAGCGGTCGTAGTCGACCCGCAGGCCGGCCGGGGCCGACGCGTCCTCGGCGTAGGGCAGGGCGGTCGCGACGACGACACCACCGAGATCGTTGCTGGAAGTCACTTCTCCTCCTCGTCAGGGGTTGGGATGGCGGCCAGGTCGGCGAGCCGGATCGGCGCTGCGATCGGCCGCCGGGCAGGTGTTTCCGGGTCAGGGAGCGGTTCGCCGAGCAGCCGCGCGGCGAGGTCGGTCGCGTTCTGCCCGCAGATCCGGCCCTGGCAGGGACCGAGGCCGACCCGGCAGAGCAGCTTCAGCGAGCGGGCGCTGTGCGCGGCACGCTGCTGCACGGCCGCTTCCAGTTCGCGGTACGGGACCTCTTCGCACCGGCACACGAGCGTGTCGGCCTCCAGCCACTCGGACCACGCCGATCCGATCGGATGGGCCTCGGCGAGCGCCCGGGCGAACTTTCGTCCATTCCGGACTTTCATGAGTGCTTGGCGCGCTTGGGTTTCCACCTGCTTCCAGCTGGTGGCGCCAACACGAACTGCGGCGGCGAGACCGGCGACGACGCCTTCGGCGGCGGCGAGGTCGGCACCGCCGATGCCGGTCGCTTCACCGGCCGCGAACACCCCCGGCGCGGACGTCCGCTGCGCCGCATCGACCTCGACGAACCCGTCGACGATCCGGCAGCGCGCGGCCAACGCCAGCTCCAGCTGCGGGACGAAGCCGTGCCCGACGCACACGGCATCGACCTCGAACCGGCGCTGGGTACCGGGAATGGGTCGCCAGTCCGCATCCACTTTGGACGTCACGACTTCCCGGACGCGGTCGTCGCCGTGCGCCGCGATGACGGCAGTGCGGGTCCGGTACGGCACGCGACCGGTGAAGCGGGCCGCGTAGGACGCGAGCTCCCGGAGCTTGCCGAGCTGCCCGGCGGCCGCCGCCGACTGCCGCAGCCACGCGGCCGGATTCCCGGCCTCCAGCACGCCGACGACCTCGGCGCCCACGTCGAGCAGCGACTCCGCCACCGGCAGCAGGAACGGTCCCGTCCCGGCGACGAGCACGCGGTGCCCGACCGCGATCCGCTGCCCCTTCGCCATCGCCTGCGCGGCCCCCGCGCTGAACACCCCGGGCAGGTCCCAGCCCGGGAACGGGAGGACCCGGTCGTGCGCCCCGGTGGCCAGCACCAGCGCATCGGCGCGCAATGCCGTCAGCCGCCGGCCCGGAGCATCGGCGGGGCCGCTTTGGATGTTGATCCGCCGGTCCGGTTCGAGCGACCACACCGTGCTGCGCGGCAGGTACCGGATCCGCGGGTTCGCCAGGAGCTCGTCCTGGAGCGCCCGGAACGACCGCCAGCCGTGCTGGATGCGTTCCGGCCGCCGCGCCGCGAACTGCTCGGGCAGCTGGCGGTGGAACTGCCCGCCGAGCCGCTCGGCGGAGTCGACCAGCACCACCTCGGCACCGGCCCGCGCGGCTTGCACCGCGGCGTTCATGCCCGCGGGTCCCCCGCCGACGACCACGACGCTCATGCCTCGCCTCCCGGCAGTTCGGCCCCGTGCTGGGTGCGGATGACGTCGCCCGGCTCGACAACGCGTTGGCACGCCCGCACATCCGGCACGTCGTTCACGACCAGCAAGCAGTCGAAGCACGCGCCGATGCCGCAGAACAGCCCGCGCGGCCGCCCGTTCTCCCTGGTACTGCGCCAGGATGTGCGGCCGGTCGCCATCAGCACAGCGGCGACCGTCTGCCCGGCACGCGCGGCGACTCGCGCCCCGTCCACCTCGACGGCGAATTCGCCGGAGTGACTCGGCTGCGCCGGATCCCGCCGGTCCGGGGTCAGGAACGGGCCCGTCACGCGCGCACCTCCTCGATCAGCCCGGGCCGGTCCACGCGGAACGGTTCCGGGTCGACGTGCGGCGGCCGTCCGCCGAACAACTCCGCGAGCAGCTGCCCGGTCGCGGCGGCGAGCCCGACGCCGGCGCCCTCGTGCCCGGTCGCGTGCCACAGGCCCGGGACCCGGGGATCGGCGCCGATCACCGGCAGGTGGTCCGGCGCGTACGGCCGGAAGCCGCCGTAGGCGCGCATCACCGGGACCCGCCCCAGCACGGGGAACAGCGCGGCGGCCTTGCCCGCGATCTCGCGCAGCACGCGTGTGCGGACGGTGTCGTCGAAACCGATGCGCTCCCGGCTCGACCCGATCAGCACGGTTCCGGCCCGAGTGCTCTCCACCACCGTCGAAGTCTGCAGCTCGGCGTCGCCGCTTTCCACCGCGCCGACGTAGTCGGCGTCGTAGACCTTGTGCCGCACGGTGCCCGGCGGCACCGGCGCGGTGACCAGGACCATGCCCCGGCGGGGCAGCACCGTGATCGGCGCGCCAGCCAGCCGCGCGAACTCACCGGACCACGGGCCACACGCGTTCACCACTGCCCCACAAGGCAGAACGGTGCCGCCCGCACGCACCCCGGTCACCCGGCCGTCGCGGCCGCGCACCACCCCAGTGGCGGCGGTCCCCGAGCGGAGGCTTCCGCCGCGCCGGCGCACTGCCGCGAGGAGCGCCGATGCCGCGAGGACGGGCTGCACCTGGGCGTCCTCGGAGTAGTGCACCGCGAGCACCGTGTCTCGTGTGAGGTGCGGTTCGAGATCGAATACCGCGCCGGGTGGCAGAACCCGGGCGTCCACGCCCGCGTCGCGCTGCTGCGCGGCGAACGCCGTCAGCGCCTCCGCTCCGTCCACAGTGGTCGCGGCGACCACGCCGCCCTTGGGCTCCCACTCGAAGTCCGCACCGAGCTCCTCGCTCAGGCTGCGCACCAGCTCCGGCCAACGCCTCCGGCTGGCCTGGGCAAGCCGGAGCTCCGCGCCCGGCGGCTTGTCGGAGACCAGCACGTTGCCCTCGCCGGACGCCGTCGTGCCCGCCGCGGGCGCACCGCGGTCCAGCACGTCGACGACGTGCCCGGCCGCGCTCAGCGCCTCGGCGCAGGCCGCGCCGACGATCCCGGCGCCGACCACCACGATGTCGGGAAACTGCCCCATAGCCACCACCATCGTTCACTAAAATGAACGATGCCGACGCTAAACCCCGATGTGACCCAGGTCAACCCCCGACCCCACCACGCACACCACCACCCCCGACCACACCCCCGGGCCCCGGTCAGCACGGAGTCTCGCAGTTTCAATTGAAACTGCGGAACCAGGTGTCAAGGTTTCAATTGAAACTGCGGTACCAGGTGTCGAGGTTTCAATTGAAACTGCGGTACACCGGCGTGTCCGGCCTCGACACGCCGGTGCCTGTGGATAACTCCCGCTATTTCAATGGAAATCGGACCTTCGATTTCCATTGAGGTGATCTCAGTGGAATGGGGGCTGAGGTCGTGAGGTGGTGTGTGCTGGGGGGGGTGAAGAGGTGTGGGCGTGGGGTCCTGGTAGAAGAGGTCTCACCACAAGATCATCTTCCGCAGAGCCAGGACCCCACGTGATCACCTATCGTGCCA